>QWQG01000111.1 GCA_003670925.1 Planctomycetota bacterium
CTCGGTGAGAATGGAATCCGAACTCACATCGGCGTGGCGAAGATGTTTTTCAATGTAGCCAAACGCCGAAAGCTGATTGAAGAGAACCCTTTCGAGTTTCAAAAGTCTTCACTGGTTCTCGACCGCTCACGGGATTCGTATTTGTCCCGTGAGAACGCGGCGAAAATTCTGGAAGCCTGCCCTGACACACAATGGAAGCTGATGTTTGCTCTTTGGCGATTCGCAGGGCTGCGGAAAATGGAGATCTTTCATCTGCGTTGGGAGCATGTTCGTTGGGATCAGGGCAAAATGCTGATTCATGCCCCCAAAACCAAACACCATGAAGGCAAAGGAACCCGATTCGTACCGATCGGTGATATTCTGCCGTGGTTGAAATCAGAATTCGAGGCGAAGGAAGCCTCTCCCCGAGTGATTACGCGGTTTACGGAATCGAATGAGAACCTGGCCAAGCCGTTTGAAAAGATCGTTACGGCGGCAGGGTTGATTGTCTGGCCGAAACTGTTTCAGAATCTGAGGGCATCCTGTGAAACTGATTGGCTGGATTCCGGAATAGCCGCACACGTTGTGGCGAAGTGGATCGGGCATTCCGTCAAAGTCCAGAATGACAACTACGCTCAGGTCGATGACCACCATTTCGACCGGTTCAACAACAGCGTTGAGAGTCGTGCTGAATCGACTCCAAAGCAGGCCAAGTGTGCCACCAGTGTGCCACCAGCGACAAAAATCGAAAAGGTGGCACACCTGGTGGCACAGGCAGACGCAGGAAATGACGCGAAAGGAAAAACAAAAGGCACGAAAAAACCCCGCAAAACGAGTGTTTTGCGGGGTTCTGCTTCTGAATTCGCTTCTTTGCGAATCGATCAAGTACCGGAGGCGGGGGTCGAACCCGCACATGGAATTACCCATACCGGATTTTGAATCCGGCGCGTCTGCCATTCCGCCACTCCGGCGGTACTTGAATCAACTGCGGTTGTGCCGCAGGATTCGGAGGTTAGTCGAAGCGAATTCGGTTGGCAAGGTGATGAGACTGTGTGAGGGCTCAAAATTTGGATGTGAGACTGCAAAATCATCGCAAATAGTTTCTTCCGCTCATCAATGCCGTCAGAATTCGATCATCATTGATGATCGATACGTGAACATTTGCGATACGGTCGACGTGGGGGATGGATTGGGTTATTTTTGGGGAAGAATCTCAAAATTGAATTCCGAAGAGGACTTGAATATGAAGCTTGGACTGATCAATAGCGCTTGGGCTCAAGCGGGCCGGGATACGTCGTGGGGAATTCAAAAGACGCATGAAATCGGGTTTGATTGCATCGATATCTTTACAGATCCATTGGACATCGACATTCGTGAACGCCAGTTGATTCGGCGAGAGTGTCGTAAGGCAAATTTGCCGATCGTTTCCGTATGCTGTGTGGCCACAGGGTTGCTTGATTTTAATCCATCCGTGCAGCGGTTTCATATCGAGCGTTGCAAGAAATTCCTAGATCTCTGTTACGAATTTGAAGCGGACAACTTGCTGCTTGTGCTGGGTGAATATATTTGGAATCAGGAAGTCATTCCCCCGGCAGAACAGTGGAAAACGGGCATCGAAAACTGTCGTCGGCTCGCTGATTATGCAGCTTCGTTAGGATTACGAATTGCTTTGGAATTGGAACCATTTCAATTATCAATCGTCAACAACGTGGACAACATGGTGCGATTTTTGGAGGATGCCAATCATCCGGCGTTGTGTGCAAATATCGATGTTTCGCATCTGCAACTGGCGAACGTAAAGCCCGCAGAAGTGAGTCGCCTTAAAGATCTTGCGATTCATGCGCATATTTCCGACTGCGACGGAGTCCGGCACGGCGACCTCCCACCAGGGCGCGGTGTGGTCAATTTTGAGGGATATTTGCAGGAAATTGCCAAGCTTGAAATGGGTGGTACGATGTCAATTGAACTTGAGTACTCACCGGAACCCGACCGAGTGGAAGACTGGGTTCGGGAAGCGTTTACAGCGACCGCGGCGTTGATGAAAACTGCAGGTTTGCGAGAATAGGAAAGAGTGCGACGATCCACTTAACTAAAACGGGACTGACATGTTTCGATGGACTCCAGTAGTCAATCTGGTTTGTGCGAGTCTCTTTGGTATCCCGGCAAGAGAGGCAGACGAGGCGTTAAAATCAGTTGAGTTGCAACAGGCGGCGACGGCTGATGCCGGTAAAGTAGAATTTTTCGAGGCGAAGATTCGTCCGGTGTTGGTGGCACACTGTTATGCGTGTCATGCGACTGATGCAAAGGATGTTAAAGGCGGTCTGTTATTGGATTCGCGGCAAGGAATGCTCGTAGGCGGAGACTCCGGAACGGTGTTGGTGCCGGGAGTTCCGGATGCCAGTCTGTTGCTCGAAGCGTTGCGGCATGAAGGGCTTGAAATGCCGCCCGATCGAAAGTTGTCGGATGCCGTTATCGCCGATTTTTGGGCATGGATTGGTGCTGGTGCGGCTGATCCTCGTCAAGGCAAGCAGGCTCCGACCAAGCGGACCATCGACATCGAACATGGGCGGGAGTTCTGGTGTTTTCGGCCCATTCAACGACCATCAATTTCGGCAACTGCAGGGACTTGGGCCACGACCGATATTGATCGGCTCATAGTGGCTCAGCAGCTGGCAATGTCCCATGATATCGCGAAGCTTGGGCGGGCTACAGAAGCCTCGCCGGAAATTCTGATTCGACGACTAACGTTTGTGTTGACAGGTCTACCTCCCACGCTTCAGGAACAGGAGACCTTCGCCAACGCATGGGAAAACAATCCGCAGACGGCGATGGAAGCGACCGTTGATCGTCTCTTGGCGTCACCGCATTTTGGTGAACGCTGGGGCCGTCACTGGCTGGATGTGGCAAGGTTTTCGGAATCCACTGGCGGTGGTCGCAGTTTGATGTTGCCGGATGCGTGGCGATTTCGCGACTACGTAATTCGTGCGTTCAATACTGACAAGCCATTTGAGCAACTTGTGCGCGAACATCTTGCGGGCGACCTCATGCCGTCTTCCAGCGATACCGAGCATGATGCTCGAGTCATCGGCGTGGGCTATCTGATGCTCGGTGCGATCAACTATGAAGAGCAGGACAAAGAGCAACTTCGGATGGATGTGGTCGACGAACAAATTGATTCGATGGGGCGTACATTTTTAGGAATGACGCTAGGTTGTTGCCGCTGCCATGACCACAAATTTGATCCAATTCCGACTACAGATTATTACGCCTTAGCGGGGATTTTCCGCAGCACGAAGTCGTTACTTCCGAACAATGTGAGCGACTTTGTGACAGCACCGTTGCGCGTGGGCTATGATCAATCTGCGATGAAAGTATGGGTCGCGCGAGATATGGAACTCGAACAACAGATTGCCGCCTTGAAGCCGGCATTGCCAAGAGACAGTTTGTCGCAGCATCTGAAAGCCCTCGAAGCGACACACATCGAACATCGAAAGTCGAAGCCTGTGCAGCCGACGGCAATGTGTGTGCGAGACGAAGAAACGCCTAGCGATTGGCATGTGCATCTTCGCGGAGAAATCCGGAATCTGGGTGCCATGGTGCCACGCGGCTTTCTGTCCGTCGCCACACCGGTGACAAGGTCTTCCATGGTGTCTACGTCTGGAGCACTATCCTCCAGCGGACGGCTGGAACTGGCCGAGTGGGTCGCATCCCCTAGTAATCCATTGACGGCCCGTGTTTACGTCAATCGCGTCTGGATGCATGTCATGGGTGAAGGCATTGTTCGCACGCCGGACAATTTTGGCGAAACGGGTGAACGTCCGACACATCCGGAATTGCTCGATTATCTGGCCGATTCCTTCGTGACTGAAGATGCGTGGTCCACGAAAAAGTTGGTGCGTCGCCTTTGTTTGACTTCGGCATTTCGCATGGTGTCTCACGTTTCGCGTGAATCCGCAAAAATGGATCCTGAAAATCGCAGTCTGTCACGAGGATTTCGGAGGCGACTCGATGCGGAGTCCATTCGCGACGCGCTGCTCCAGATCAGCGGGAGTCTAGATTTATCGCTTCAATCTGGGTGCACGATCCCAAATCTATCGACATACGACAACGAATTTCATCACGACGAACATCCACTGTACTGTCGCAGTGTCTATGTACCATCATTTCGAAATACGATGTTAGACGTGTTTGAGGTCTTTGATGTGGCAAACCCGAACGTCGTGACTGGAAAACGCACGAACAGTCTGCGGCCAGCGCAGTCACTTTACATGCTCAATAGCCCGTTTGTGATGGATCAGGCGGAACGAGCGGCGGCAATGTTGTTGAAGTCGTCGTCGTTCCATCCCGGCGAACTTTCTCGAAGAATCCAAGATGTGTGGCGAATCTGTCTGGGGCGCAAGGCTTCCGCGGCAGAATTGACGGCGTCACTTCAAATTATCGGCAAGGAGCCCGATTCCGAACGTGCGTGGAGTACATTATGGCACAGTCTATTCGCGTCGGTGGACTTTCGATACGTCGACTAATAAATCAGCAAAACACAATTCACCAACCATTGAAATGCGAGACCTACAAATCAGTGACTATTCACTGAAGCCAAAGATACTAGCATAAACACGTCAGGTTTCGTGTTACAGTCAGCATTGCCTCGCTATCCATCGTGCATTTTCTGGTGAGCGTCGATCTGGCAGTTGATGGCTGCAAGTCGGTCGGTTGAGAAGGATCGTGACAATGCTAAACAGTACCTTCAGTTCACACATGGGACGAGGGCTTGACCGGCGCAATTTTATCCGCTGGGCGACGACCGGATGTGGGATTCTTAGCTTGCCGCATGTGCTGCGATTGCAGGCCGAAGCATCAATTTCCACTCGGGCAAAGCAGAGATCGCTGATTTTACTTTGGCAAGATGGTGGCCCAAGTCACTTCGAAACGTTCGATCCAAAGCCGCACGCCCCTGTGGAGTTTCGTGGGGAATTGGGGGCTATTCAGACAACACTTCCGGGGATCCAGTTTTGCGAAGTTTTACCGCGATTGGCTCATTTGGCGCATCGGTTCAGCGTAATTCGCTCTCTGTCGCAGTCATCTTCGGATCATGTTGTGGGTTCGCACAATGTTCTCACTGGCTGGGAGAGTGAGACCGAAAACTCAAAGTCTCGCTATCCCGATTTGGCATCTGTGATCAGTCGCAAGCGAACAGAAGAAGCCGCAGGTGGTGCAGTACTTGGCGAATCGACCGATCCTCGCTTGGCAATGGGACTAAAAAAAACCAGCGGGAACCGTGCGACCAGTGCGGCCCGCCTACAACTGCCTCGATATGTGGACATCAGTAGCGGGCTCCATCGGGGTGGACCCGCGTTTCTGGGACCAATCCATGCTCCGTTTGCCGTTGCTGGTGATCCGTCGAAGGCCAATTTTTTGGTCCAGAATCTCCAGATGACAGGGTCACCCGAGCAACTGGAGGCGCGCTTAAGAATGCTTCGGGATTTAGATCGGTTCGGTCGAAATGGCACAGGTCCGGCGCTCGAGAATCTTGCCGAACAGATGCAGGCGGCTGATGCCTTTCGCGGCCAGGCTCTTGACCTCTTGACGGGATCCGGTGCCGCTCGCGCGTTCGATGTGTCACGCGAGCCCGAACAAGTTCGTCAACGTTATGGATTACATACGGCCGGCCAGCAATGTCTCCTCGCTCGCCGACTAGTTGAAGCTGGAGTCAACGTCGTTGCCGTACGTTTCTGTCCGGACGGACGCGGTGATTACGAGAAGACGATGATTGGTTGGGACGATCATGCCGTTCACGGAAATATTTTCGAGATCATGCGTCAACGTGGGCCGCAGTTTGATCAGTCGTTGAGCGCGTTGATTGAAGACATTTCCGACCGAGGACTCGAAGACGACGTGCTGGTTGTGGTGATGGGCGAGTTCGGGAGGACGCCACGAGTTCACGTCCACAAGGGATGTCCTGGGCGCGAGCATTGGGGGCCAGCTGGGTGCGCGTTCGTCTTTGGTGGCGGGCTTAAGATGGGCCAGATTGTGGGTTCCACCAATGACAAGGGGGAACAGCCACTTGATCGACCGTTGGGCTATCAGTCCGTGCTAGCCACAATTTACCATAGCCTAGGAATTAACTTCACCCACACCTTTGTGAACAGTAACGGCCGACCAGTTCCCATCCTCGCACAAGGTGAGGTGATTCGGGAACTTACAGGATGATGACAGCCACGATTGCACTCCCGATTTTCAACATCTTACGACTGCCAGTTGCTGGTAGCCGATCCGCGGTAACAGCCATGCTGCTGAGCCTGTTACTGGTCCATGGCAGTTTTTGTCTGGCGTCCAATCCCGGCGCAGAAAAGAACACGATGCCTCCCCACGACGCGGCCGTCCAGCAACTTGAGAATCTGGGCGCGAAACTTAAATGGGACGCTTCAAATCAAGTGATTCTCGTCGATCTGTCATCCTGCATTACGGCAAATGCGGGATTGGATCACGTGCAGTATCTGCCTCACGTCGCGACACTTGTCTTGCCCGCGTTAGTTGATGATTCGGGCCTCCGCTCGATTGGAAAGTTGGCCGCGTTGGAGCGACTAGACCTCCGTCCCTGTGGCTCAATTACTGACGCAAGGATGGTAGACGTTGCGAGCCTGATCAAGCTTCAAGTCTTAACATTGCCTCCCCAGATTAGCGACGCAGGTTTGAAGCCGCTCGTCAGTCTCAGCAACCTCCGGCAGTTGAATGTGTCGTACTGTCGCAGCCTTACGGATGCGGGATTAACTACCATCGCCGCGCTGACTAGACTCGAAGTTCTGGATCTCACAGGCTGCCAACAGATAACCGACGGCGGACTCAAACATTTGGCCTCATTGCAAAATCTCACCAGCCTGTCACTGAACCGCTGTGCGGTAACAGACGGCGGTCTACTGCACCTACAGCGACTGACAAGATTGCAATCACTGCGACTCGCGGAAACCAATATTCGGGGCTCGATTCTGCGATCGCTTGCTCTACTGCCCGACCTCAAATTGCTCGACCTTGAACTCACTTCAATCAGGCACGAGTGTTTTGAGGCTCTTGGTCGATGTACCGGTCTCACATCACTGACACTTCCTTCTGGCGTGACGGCTGCCCAGTTATCGCAGTTGCTGTCACTGACGAAACTGGACACGATTATCGTACGCGATTCGGGCCTTGACGACGCTGGTCTTGCGCAGATCGCTCTCTTCAAAGATCTGGTAAGATTGGATCTTAATGGAGCGTCAATTTCAAATGTTGGAATGACACACATCGCCAATCTGACACACCTGCAAGAGCTCAATTTGACAGGGACCGATGTCAGTGACCAAGGACTTTCACATCTGAAAAAGCTGACCGCTCTGCGTAAACTAGCAATCGCCGGCTCGCAAATCACCCTGAACGGCGTCGTGCGCCTGTTCACTGCCGAGCAGCAGCGACCGCTCACTGAAGCCCTGATTGCGATTGATGCCGCGATCTTAGACGAGGCCGGAAACGTGACAACTATCAACCTCGCGGGAACGCAGTTTGGCGACGTGGAGATGGCGCAACTTAAAAATGTGACGACACTCCGAGAATTGAACATCACGGCCACAAAAGTCACCGATGTGGGGATGACACAGCTGTCAGGACTGATCGGACTCGAACGGCTGTTTATTGCCAAATGCGGCATCTCCGATGCGGGTCTGATTCCTGTCGCAAAGCTTTCTGAACTGCAAGTGCTCAATATCTACGGCACGCAGATCACCAGCGTGGGGCTTGAGTATTTGTCTGGGATGAAGAATTTGCGCACGTTGTATATCACGGACCTTAAACTTAAAACTGCGGCCGTCGATGGTCTCAAACACGCACTGCCAGAGTTAAAAGTCACAGACTACACGGCCGAGTAACCCTGCATCTACATCTGGCGTAACCTCAGTGATGTTGGACACACCGCAGGCAGACGGTGCGGCAGCAGCGGTCGCTGCTAGGTGCCTGTTCGCGATAAATTCACGATCATGTGGGCCAGCACCGAAGGCGATTCAGCACCGGTTGTCTCCAGCGGAGTACATTCTTGAATATTTCGAAACCAAGTATGCTGTCGTTTGGCAAACTGTCGCGTCGAAATTTTTGTCAGAGTCACAGCCTGCTCCAAGGACAGTGTTCCTTCAAGATGCTGGATGAGTTGCTGATAGCCCAGCGCTTGCCTTGCAGTTCGGCCTGGGGGCGGTTCGGTTTTCAAGAGCAAGCATGTTTCAGCCAGCCAGCCAGCCTGCATCATCATGTCGATGCGATTGTTGATGCGTTCATGCAACCACGGACGGGGTGGTTGAAGCCAGACGACACACGCTGGTCGATCTGCGCGTGGTCGCGGTTGATGGTGTTGATCGTCTGAGAGCGGTTTTCCGGTCAATTCAAAGACTTCGATTGCGCGAATCAACCTCCGCGTGTCATTGGCATGCAGACGTTGCGCTGTGACTGCATCACGTTTAGCCAACTCCGTATGCAGCCATTCGGGGCCATGTTGCACGGCCAACTTCTCCCATCGATTTCGTAGGTCCCAATCGGCCTCTGGGCCTTCAAACAAACCGCGCAGGATCGAGCGCAGATACAGTCCGGTGCCCCCAACAAACAATGGGACGCATCCCCGCGTTGTGATATCGTTTGCTGCTTGATCCGCCAACCGCACAAATTCTGTGACACTGAAATCCTGAGCAGGGTCGGCGATATCGATGAGATGGTGACGCACCGACTGCTGATCCGCAACGGATGGCTTTGCCGTCCCGATTGTCATCCCGCGATAGACGGCCATTGAATCCAGCGAGACAATTTCAGCGTTTAATATCTGAGCGAGATGCAGCGCGGCGGATGACTTTCCGGATGCAGTGGGCCCGGCAACGAACCAACATTGTTTCAGCAGAGTGACGGGAAACGGCATAATCTTGTGCGAACCATGAATCAAAATATCGCGGATTAACGCGTACCCGTTTGCCCCATGGCTTAAAACGAGCCCGTCCAACATAGGTGGCTCAGCCAACGGGTTCTTGTCCACAGGTTCAACAAATCAATCCGCACCGCATCAATGGTGCCTTTGTTTATTCGTTGGCAACAACGTCTCGTCGTTCTTCAGCACAATAGTCATCCTTGGGTCAATCCCAAGGTTTTGCGAAGGACGACAGTATGGACACGGAGTCGAGTAGATGACTCGGCCACAGTGGAAACATTCTTTAGGCCCGGATGTGAGACTAGCATCTTTGAGTGACTGCGCCCACGCTAACCGGAAGAGTAACGCTATTATCAGAATTGACAGGAGTCCGTTCCATGGCATGGGGTAAAACCGAAAGCAAGCAAAGCATAAAGCCGCAGCACTCGCGAAGTATAAGACGAATGGCCAGATGGCCCTAGAAATGTTTCGATTGTTATCGCCGATTTCAGCTTGCCACAATCGATTCAACGATTCGCGGCGCAAGTTCCGAATATTGACAACCTGATCGCTGTGGATCGCACAAAGCAGGCGTTCGATACCGTCGAGAACTCGATAGATGTCATTTTCACTCATCGGTCCCTGATGTGCCCAACGATTTCTGAAATCTCGAAGCTCACTGATCAAACTGCGTTCAACAAACGACAGATCCTGTCGAAACAACTCATTCCAGTGGTCCCACATTAAGACGAGCAGAAACTGAGCGTCCCCATCCTCGATATCTTTTATGATTTGTATTCCGTAAGACATTGCCGAGGCGCGTTTAGTAACGTAGGGTCTCAATCCTGTTGAAAGCAACTGAAGTCCGGTGAAAATGCGGTCTGTCATAATCTAAATCTTAAAAAATAGATAAATCATGTTAAAAAAAGTCTCACAATGTCATCCGAGAAAGGCCAGAAGTTCGTTGGTGGGAGAGCTAGAATTTTACATCTAGCAACTGAAAAAGGTAGTTAATAACGATTACAACGATCCGAAGGGACATGTCGTTTCATTTGGAAAGGGATTCAATGACGAAAAAGACTGTGCTCAGTATTGGACAGTGCCGCCCGGATCAGGCTGCCATTTCACATTACTTGACGACGCACTTCGGAGTGACGGTGCTGACGGCCGATCTCGCTGCGGATGCCTACCAACTGCTGAAGTCTCAGACCATTGACTTGGTTTTAATCAATCGAAAACTGGACGCAGACTCCAGTGACGGCATGGAAATCCTGCAGCAAATTCTCGCAGATAAGCGGGCACTCACACTTCCCGTGATGCTGATTTCGAACTTTGTCGAATGGCAGGAAAAAGCCGTAGCGCTGGGAGCAAGGTACGGCTTCGGGAAAGCGGAGTTAAATCGGTCTGAAACGAAACTGCGCCTGAGTGCTGTGTTGGAGTGATCAAACGAGCAGCGTTAGATCCACAAAAGAACATACCGTAAAATGCGTGGCGTAGGAAGTCTGTTGCGCGTTCTTTCGGCTACAAGTTTGTCCTGCTACCTGTCATCAAACGTCGCTGAATTGAGTTGAGAAAAAGTTTTTTTCGGTCTGCGGATTGCTGGAGAGCCGATGACATGAATTCGACATAGGGACATGGATTTTGGGTTCTTCTCGGATTTTAGTGGCGACACGTGGAATTTCTGTGGAATTCGGAGTTGCGTTGATGGGTTCAAAGTTGCATTGGATACCGTCATTCAGATGAGTCCAGCTAGACTCCGCGATGTAAACACGCCAATGCAATAGGAATACAACAGCAGC
>QWQG01000002.1 GCA_003670925.1 Planctomycetota bacterium
CGGCTCACATTGTTGGCGTATGCACAAGCAGGCGTTGCGTGCGATACCGGAACACTGGTGACGACGCCAACGGCATAGCCCTGGGCCTGTAAGCTGCGGGCAATCGGCTCGACATGCTCCCCCTGCACGCCGACGTTGATCGAGTCGTTATAAGTTTTGCAACCACTGCAAAGAGACGTTGCTGATGCCGCGGAATCGGTGACGGCGTGCGGCCGAGAACGAGCGCGCCCCATGAGATAGCGATTGTCGACTGGGATGGACCACGCCGTTTGTCCGCCGAGGAGCGGATCGTAACCGCCGGGTGTTGTGCCACCAGGAGTGCGCACTGCTTGCGCATTCACGTCGATGGTTGTGCCGTCATTGGCTGGACTCGTGACGCAAAGCCCAAAATCAGTCGGGGCTCCACGATAATCCTGAAACGCAAACCCTGTTCCTCGACCTTCTCGGTACGCGTCGATACCCGTTGTGGCAATGGCAGCCGCTCGCGTTGTCTGCCAATCCAGACCATCAAAAACAACCAGTATGATATATTTTTTACCCGCCTCAGCGGCCATTTGCTGTAATCGATAGACATCGGTTTGATCAAAGTAGTTGGCGGCGATGTTCAGCGTGCCTGCCGGTTCATTGCCATATAATTTTTTTAATTGTTGGCTATTTCGATAGACGCTGTTATTTCCAGCGACCGCATCAAGCGTCATGCCAAATGTGTAGACCGGAATCAGCCGATTACTGTGACTCGAATACGAAGCGTACTGCTCGGGCTGATCACCCCAGTATCCCCATGAAGCTCGATCGGTTGCTTCAGCAAGAATCTGCATCTGTCGAATCGGGTCTCTGTGCGTTTGTTCTTGAACATCGTCGCGATCACCGTCCGCCGCATTTTGTGACGGAGGTGAGATCCAGATCTCGGTAAGAAGCTGAAAGATTTCTGGTTCGGCTTCTTGAAGTTCGGCCCGATTAAAGGGGAAGAAATCGTTGACGCCGAAGAACGATTCTGTCATTTCAGCAAAAAATTCCATCTGGTTTGTCAGGCCATAATGTTTCACTCGCTGGCCGTTGTAGAGCAGTGCCGCGTTGCCGTGGCCGCTGGCCTTAAACTTCTCATAAGCCGATTTTATGCGGGGCTCATCGAAGCTCAATTGTTGATCGTGAAAGGCATGGGCCAATTCATGCAGAATCACCCATGGTTGTTCGTTGATATTGCGTTGCGTCGACACATCCTCGGCCCGGGGTAGATGGACACATTTTGCAAGGTCGGTTTGAAATCCATTTGCACGGAGCCAGCCAGCATCCGGGTGATACTGCATCGATGTCAGAGAACCGCAGTGGAGATCGAGTACGATTGTGACCGCCTGCAGATCTTTCAGGCGATCTGCCGGCACGACCGCTTTTATTTCAACAAGCTTGGCCTCGAGAAAACGCAGGGCTCGCGCGCCAAGCACTGCGTCGGGTGCATCAGCGAGTAATCGATCATCCACCCGAACGGTCCACCCCTCGACGTCTCGCAATGAGCGGGAATCGGGCTGCGAAACCTCGGCAGCACCAACAAAAGCGATCAGCAGACACGAAATAATGAAAACCAAAACGGAGCTCATAAACTGCCTGTTGCATCAGAGTTTTTGTGAGTCGAGATGTCGGTAGCATCCCACTTCGATTCCGGGAACATTCATGTCACACCGGTTGATCTATTTCAGTCGCACGAGCTTCATGATGCGGCCTGAAATATTCCAGTCTTGAACATACAGGTTGCCTTCATTATCCCAAGACGAACCATGAGTGCCGTTGAAGATGCCTTCGATCCACTTGTCTTGCGGAACATTGTGGTTGACCCGTGTTGCCGGGTCGGCGTTGTGGCCGAGAACTGCGACAATGGTGTTACTTTTGTCAAGAATAACCACTCTGCCGTGCAAATCTGGAACGGAAACGTAGTCACCTTGAACGGATGCCGAAGTTGGCATGCCCAAGCCGGTTACAACTTCATCAATAAAATTTCCATCGAGATCGTAATGCAGCAGGCGGCCCTTGGGCGTGTGGTTGCGGTCGCAAATCAGCAGGCGAGCCGGGTCGTAGCGAGTATCTAACGTCATGCCGTGCGCGGTGTTGAATTCCTTCAGATTATTGCCTTTGGTGCCAAAGTGCATTAGATACTTGCCCATCTTGTCGAACTTAAAAATGTGGTTGCTCGCGTAACCGTCTGCCAGAATGATGTCTCCATTGGGCGCAACAGTGATCGCTGTCGGACTCCACGCGGTGAGCTTCAATCCAGATTCTTCTGGGATGGCCAGCTTTAATACGATGTCTCCGGTCACGGCATGAAACTTGATTCCTTCGCCGGCAGCGTTGCGAGCGCCGTAGAGAAACTCGTCATTTCCTTCGGCACGAATTTCCAGGTCGTGAATATTTGCGTACTTGTCTCCAAGAAAACGCCGAATGACTTTCCCCTCGGGCGAGAAGACAAACACGCCCAGACTCGAACTGGTGTAAATGCTTCCTGTTTTGTCGACCACAACCCCGCCGTGAGTCGATCCCAGAACACTCTTGCCATCTTCGCCGAGGCCCCAACCGGGAACCGTGTCAAAGGTCATCGTCCCGCAACCCATTCGCACCGGCTGAACGTTGTCGGCCGAAAACGCTGGCGCTCCACAACCGATTGCCAACGCGATCGAAAGAAAAAATCGTTTGATCATTTTGAACTCCTTGTGATTTTCCGGCAAGTACTATACCACCAAGGGTACCACAGCGCAGACGCAGAACTTTCTCTTGGATTTCGGAGTTTCCGGCACAATGAAAATTGGCCTCTGTCCTAGCAAGATCGTCATCCGGTATCAAACTGATGTTGCAAACTAATTTTTCGATTCAAATTTTTCTCGAAGCGAAGAAGAAAATGTTTTTAAAGTATCCTAAAGCGTTGAATAAAAGGCCGGCATCGATTTTCTCGAATACCCCGTAAATCTCTGCAACTCTTCGAGTAACGTCATCGGTATCAGCCCCCGGTTAGCAGGCAAGGCGAATACCAATTTAGTGCACGGGTGTAGCTCGAATGTGAAACACACCGAGGGCCAAGCGCCTGCGGTGCTGCGGAGCACTGCTGCTCGATAAATAGGCACGAGCACTTGCAGACTCATAATGATTGTGCAAATATTCCTATATGCAATATAGTTGCAGGAAGAAGTCGTGAATGCGGGATGGGAACATGCAATCACTCTGGAAATTCGCCAGCTGGGTGGCGACGTATGATTTCTGCCCGTGGGCCAACATCTGGTTGTACTGGGTGAAGAAGCCAATCGCGACGCTCTCAGTTGCTTTTGTGGCGGCAGTTGTTTGCGCGGTTTTCGTCAACCCGGTGGCGTTGATTTCTGCCGTGGCGATCCTCGGGGTGATCTCACTTGGCTATGGCTGGCCTGCAATTTCGATCCACGGTTTAACGGCCCGGCTCAGGTTCCATGATCGTCGTGTCACTGCAGGAGATTCGGCCCGCGCAACGGTGTCGGTTCGCAATACGTGGCCTTGGCCGGTCTGGGGCATTTGTCTCACAGGGGATTTTGGATCGGAGTCGACGATCTCGCTGGCTCGAGTCGCGGGCTGGTCGGTAACCGATTTCTCTTGGGAATTCGTTCCGTACTGCCGCGGTGAATATCCCCACGCCCCCGTGCGATTGGCCACCGCGTTTCCCTTCGGGCTTCAGAAAGCGAGCCGCGGCGTTGAAGTCGAACGTTCGCTCATCGTGTGGCCAAAAATTCTACCGCTCGACACGCTGTTGGATGCTGCGGAAACCAGACCCATGAATGACACCTTCTCCGAGCAACGAATCGGCGATTCTGGCGACATGGCAGGAACGCGACCATTTCGCAACGGTGATTCACTTCGTCGCGTCCATTGGGCCCAGACTGCCCGCACCGGAGCGATGATCGTCTGCGAGAGGGAATCGCCCGTACTCGCCTCGGTACGGGTGGTCTTCGATTCCGATCCCGCCATCCACGAAGGGACTGGTGCGACGAGCACTCTTGAATGGTCGATTCGAATCGCGGCCAGCATCTGCGCCGCCTATCAGCGGCACAATGCGCGCGTTGAATGCTGCTTTGGCCACGAGACGATCCTCGTGGCAGCCGGTACCGAGGGACTGCGCCGGTTTCTTGATCAATTATCGCGATTTCAGCCACGTAAACACGAGCATGACGCGCATGAATGCCGTCGGATCCACCACCACAACTGCGGAGTGTTTCAGATTACGATCACGACCGATTGCGGCACCGTGAACCGTACCGAGCATCGGCATGTGCATGGCGATCAGTTGTGGATTGTTCTGGATTCGCAGCAGACTGTCCATGATCCGTTGAAGGCGCCCGTTGCTCTGCCGGGGCGATTCATGAAGCTGGGATGGAAATCTGGTCTTGAGGAAGCGTTTCGTCAGAACTGGAGGACCATCTGTCGTGCGGGATGACATATTGATCCATCAGCATTCTCGATCGACTACTGGCTGGCTGACCATGGTGCTTGCACTGTTGGCATGCGCCGCAGTGGAAGTGGCAATGCATGGTATGGATCGGCCATCACACGCGGGATGGTACGTCGCCTTGGTGCTCGCCTGCGGACTGATTGCAATGGGGTTGGGCGAGGTGCTCCGCCGACGGTTTCCTCAGTTTGGCGCGACGGGCTCATCGCGTCTGTCGTGGGTCAGCGGAATTGTGATACCAGGCGTCGCGATCGAGGCTCTCATCGGAGAGTGTCTGCAGTCGCCAATGCTCCTTGACATCCTACTGCTTGTCATTTTTCGCGACATTGTGATTGCCCTAGCAATGCTTTCACATCACGAAGAGGCACAGCGGACATGTAATGCCTTTGCCACGTTCCTCATTGTTTTTGCCTCTGCGAGCCTTCACGCTTTTTGGATTCAGGGACTGGTCGTTGTTTTCGCATTGATTGGTGTTTGGTGGCTGATGGGCACACACTGGGAGTCGCTGCAGCAAAATCTCGCGGCGACTTCAGACCACACGCTGCCACGCAAATGGCTGCTGTTCGTTCCGTTGGTCCTGCTTGGCGTCCTTGTGAGCGTGCCGGTAGCGAGTCGTCACATCCATGCTCTCGATGGATTTATGCCGACATCAGGCGGCCAGCAAGATTCGTCGTCTATGGCTCGAAGCGGCATCGGCGACGGAGACGCCTTGGTCGCCGGGATGGACAACATTCGCAGTTTCGCTCCGATCGAGAATGCCCCTTTTGTAAATTCACACGAGCCGACGCTCTATGATGTCTACGACGACATGTACAACGAGCCCGTGTTACAAAAGAAACACCAACGAGCGATCAGCTTGCCGCCACAAACGAGCACGCGTCCGGAGAATCACTCAATTGCGAAATCGAGTCGCCCAAGCCGTGATTTTTCCACCGTGCGGAAGGCCGGGAAACCGAATAACAATAAGATTCACGACTTGGATTCGAGAGCTTTGTTCTACGTCAAGGGGCGTGTGCCGCTCCATCTAAAACTGGAGAGCTTCGACCGCTATGACGGCGTCGACTGGCGTGCAGAGGAGTTGCCGACGGTTCGTCCGCGGCTCTCCATCGAGATGGTTCACAAACGGCCGTGGTTGCGAACGGCTGTCGTGAGTGCCTTCGATTTCTTTGCGGTTCCAGAATCGCACGCCATCAAGGTAGTAGACCTCGATACGTCTTGCATTCCTACGCCCAACGAACTAACGGGCGTCCACATCGACCAGGTCGCACAGATCGATTTCTACCGTTGGGAGCGGCCGGGAGTCATTGGCATCGATCAACCCAAACTTCCTGATTTGCTGACCGTCCAGTTGCAATCGCGGCTTGTGGACCCAAGACTGTTTCGCCGCACTCAACCCTATTTTCAGAGCGGTCCGGAAGGCTGTCGGCAATTCAGCGATGACCCGCATTCACAGCAGATTCGGACGCTTGCCGAATCATGGGTGACAGGCGTCCCGGCCGGCTGGGGACAAATCGAGCGGGTCATCGATCGCATCCGCTCGGAGCACACTCTCAACAGTACCGCACCCGCTTCGAGTGACAGTACTCATAGTGTCGCCGAATTTCTGCTGGGCACTCGCCGGGGTCCTGACTACCTATTCGCCAGCGCTGCGGTTTGGGCATTGCGGTCTCTGGGGTACACAGCCCGATTGGCGAGTGGCTTCTACGCCGACCCGCGACGGTATGAGGCCCGATTGGATCATACACCCGTGATGGGCACCGATGTGCACTTTTGGGTGGAAGCGCACGTCGGTCTTGGCCACTGGATCACGCTTGATCCCACCCCTGGTTACGTTGTTCTGGCCCCGCCCCTGAGCCTCGCTGAGAAAACTTTGAAACTGCTGGTTGCCATCGGTGAGATCATCGTGCGTTTTCCATTAACAGTATTGGCGGTTTGTTTAGGGATTGCGCTGTTTGTGCACCGCAGAAGGGTGATCGTAGACGCAATCGATGAAGTCGGATGGCGACTACTGGGTCAAGGCGATGGACGGAAATCGGTGGTTCGGACGCTGGTCCTGCTCGATCGTCGCTGTAGACGGGCCGGCCTGCCCCGTCCTTGTCATACGACCCACGCTCGCTGGTTGACAGAGTTGTCGCAGCGGATGGCCGTAGCCACACCGGCAATCCGAACGCTTCCCGACGAAATCATTGCCTTTGCAAGGCTCGCCGATCAGGCTCTTTACTCATCGGTCTTCGTCGACCAAAAAACAGAAGAGTCGTGTCGGTTAGCGCAACAGATTTGGTCGTGGAAACACGTCACGGATTTGGTCTCCCGGGAAGCACGACCTGCGAATTCTCATTTAAGTGCACGCCATAACTAAGGAGTTTCCGTGACGGTTCCCGTATGCGATGACAAGACTGCCGCTCTCCAACGAATCGAGACTGTTCGTGAACGGCTCAATGATGTCCTCAAAGGAAAGCAAGAAATCGTCCACTTTGTACTGGTTTGTCTTCTAGCTCGCGGGCATCTTCTCCTCGAAGATCGACCCGGCCTAGGCAAAACGACTCTCGCGAAAGCGCTTGCGAAAGCTGTCGGGGGCAGGTTTGCCCGTATCCAGTGCACGCCCGACCTGCTGCCGAGTGATATCACTGGCTTCAATATTTACAATCAGAAGGATCGCGAATTTGAATTTCGTCGCGGACCTGTTTTCTCCGACATTCTCTTGGCTGACGAAATCAACCGGGCCACGCCCCGCACCCAAAGTGCGCTACTGGAGGCCATGGCGGAGCGACAGGTCACTGTCGATGCCGAACGGTTTGCGCTGACGGATAGTTTCTTTGTAATCGCTACGCAAAATCCGCACGAACAGCATGGAACTTACCCCCTCCCTGAAGCGCAGTTAGATCGCTTCGCCATGAAGCTCGAAATCGGCTATCCGCATCGCGATGACGAACGGGCAATACTTGCCGCTGCAGTGACGAAGGCAGGTGATGTTCGTCGTGAAGACGAACGTCCGATACTCGAGCCCGGTGAACTGAACTCAATGCAGACAGCCGTGGCAGCCATACCGGTCACGCAACCGGTGCAGGAATACTTAGTCAGTTTGGCGGCAGCGACGAGGAGTCACCACGACATAACCCTCGGTGTTAGTCCTCGCGGACTACTGACATGGCAGCGAGCGGCGCAGGCATGGGCCTTCCTCGCCGGGCGACAGTTTGTGACGCCGGACGATGTTCAGCAAGTAGCGGTTCCCGTTCTTTCGGTGAGGCTTGGCGCGGAGCGAGGTGATACGCATGGACTTATCAGTCAGCTGTTGCAAGTCGTGAAAGCACCAACATGGTCATAAAAACACACCGGGGCTTCGAGCAGGTGGGTGCGACGCTGCTGTTGCTCGCAGTGATGTGTGTCAGCGGCTGCGTTACGCCCAATCCTGATTATGTCGACGCTGACGAGGAAAAATCGCATTCGTTACCGGATCATCATCCGCAAACGTTTCGTAGAGCGGTTGTTGACATCGGCCAGCGCGGCGACGCTCTGACGTCGGGCATGCTCGATGACGCGAGCCTCAAAATTCAGCTACGTCAGTTGCTCGATATCGTTCGATGGTTGCCGGAACTTGCTGCCGAAACCGACCTTGGTCGCCGCGATTGGGAACGATTGAACGACACGGCGCAAAGCCTTGCCCGCGAGCTGAACCTGTCTGCGAGCGCCGGACAGCGATCTACCGTTGATGATGCGGCTCTGTCGGCGGTCATGGTCAACGCCATGAAAAATCTGGTGGAAATAGATGCTTTACTGCCGGCCGACATATTGCCGACTCATTCACTGGAGGAGCAGCCATGAGTGGACTTGTCTGGGGTGCACTACTGCGGATGCTTCAGTCGTTTCTGCAAGGATCGCCGTTCATCTTTACCGGTCTTTGCATCGCTGGAATGCTGAGCCGACTCATGGGGCATGCCGATACGAAACGACTTTTCGGCTCCAATTCTGTATCGTCACTCGTGCAATCATGGTTTATCGGCATGCTGCTGCCGGGCTGCTCGCTGGGCGTGATTCCGATCTGTCGGCAAATGCGTGCCAGCGGTATTGCGATTGGAACGATCTTCGCATTCGCTCTTTCAAGTCCGCTCTTCGATCCGCTGTCACTGCTTTATGGCCTTACGTTGTCCAAGCCGTTTACGATTCTTGCTTTTGCCACCTGTTCGCTGGTGGTCGTGACACTCTCAGGGGCGATCTTCGACTGGCTCTACCCCAACACAGAAGTGCAGGTGCCAGAGCCGGCTGCTGTTCCGTATGGAATCAAACGTATCCTTGCTATCGGTGTTGAAATGGCGTACGAGACGGTTGGCGGCTCGGCAGCCCTGATTGGCATCGGCATTTTGGGGGTCGGCCTGCTGGCAATAATCCTGCCGGCAGGATCGTTGCAACGCACCATGGCTCACGACAATCCGTGGTCCCCAATGATCATGACTGGGATTGCGATCCCAGCGTATGCGACGCCGATGACGGCCATGGGACAGTTGGGATCGATGTTTCAGCACGGGAATTCGATTGGGGCTGCGTTTATCCTCCTGACGTTTGGTGCGGGCATGAACTTGGGACTTGTTGCCTGGATGTGGTTGAACTATGGATGGCGCAAACTCGCTGTCTGGTTCGGACTCATGCTGCTGATTGTGGTCGGACTTTCGTATGGCATTGAGCGTCCGCTCTATCCCCCCGACATCGAGCCTGCCAACCATACCCATGCTTTCGACGGCTACTGTGCACCATTTTTTCACAACAGCCCGCCGACAGAAGGATTTCTTGTCGAGATAGGCCGGCGGATACGGAATGGAACTCAGCCACACGAATGGTTTGGCGCTGCAGTGCTTATTGTACTGGCTACCGTTGGCGGTGTTCTGCGCGTCTTCGATCCCTCCCGAAAGTTTCAGGCGTGGCTGGTTCGTCGGATTCCGGAGGAGAGTGGCCGAATGTCTCCACGGTACGACGTGATTGTGCCGGGGCCAGTGCTCGCGATTGTGGGTCTCGCCGGCATCGTGATCATGAGCGTCGTGGGGTGCTTCACGTACTATCCTGAGCCGAACGAAACGCTGGAGGAGCTATCGATCGCACGCACCGAAGTGGTATCCGCGGCGTTCAGCGGCAATCACAAGCATGCCCTCGACTGGATCCCTGTCTGCGAGAGCTGGAACCGAAGACTTATTGTCGGCACTTATCTGCGTCGCTTCAAGGTAAGCGACTACCACCTGATGAAGTCGCGACTGTTGCAAAATCGGCTGGAGCAACTGGAACATGCCATCCAAGACAAAGTCGACCCTAGCGAAATCCGCACGCTTTCACACGCCACATCGCGTGCCTTTACTCTGTTGTCGCTGGCGTATCACTCAGAGCCGCTTGATTAAAGCCGATCGAGCGCTATTGTCTTGAAGTTGGAAAAACCCTGTCGATCTGAAGAAGAAAACGTTCTGAAAGCATCCTGAAGCGTTGCGAGAACATACCACCACCCATGCTGCCCGCTGCTGGGTTAAGCTAGGGCAAGTTTGCCCCGGAAAAGTCTGTCTGTGGATTTTTGATTCCTTGAAGCGATCGAATCACTTCTGCAGCATACACCTGGAAGGCGCGCACCGCCGATTGAACAACGAGTGTATTTCCGATTCTCGTAATCTTGGCCTTCGGATCGCTCTGTTCACCTAAAGCCGCACTACAAATCTCGATCACTTTTTTCTCGACATCTGGCAGCGGGCTTGCATCCTCAATTTGATACATTCTTGTGATGACTGAACCATCCGTAGAAGAGGCATCTTTGTCGATAATATTGCGAAACAAACCCAAAATCTCTTCGTGCACTTCTTCTGTTTGCGAAATAATAATCTCGTTGTTGAGCGCATAGGGTTGGATAGAGCCATTTCCCCCAACCGTTATCCACGACTGCGGAGCGATAGTTTGTTGAATCACATCAATAATACTCATAAAATCACCGTTCATCCACACAACGGGGTAGGAAACAATAGTCAGATTTTCAGAAGCCGCGTCTTTTGTGGTGATGAGCATCACATCGTCTTTGATCAGATACGTCAAATCCATGCCCCCTAAAATCAGGCGCAAGGCTGATCGCAGCGAGATGCCAGCAAGACTTCTCGTGACAGGACTTTCCGGATGCAGACCAGCATCTTCAAGGGCTCTGCTGTCGAGTTCCACTTGAATTCCGTAGTCATCTTCAATTTGC
>QWQG01000113.1 GCA_003670925.1 Planctomycetota bacterium
CGATCTGGATCGCTCTACACGGTGCGGAACGAAAGCTGGAACGGGGCACTTGCGGTGGGGGCTTCAGCTACGTTTGGATTCTCAGCGAACCCCGGGGGCGCTGCTGCAGTCCTCAGAAACCTCACGCTCGTCGGCACAGCACCAGTGGTTGCAGCACCAGTGGTTGCAGCACCAGTGGTTGCAGCACCAGTGGTTGCAGCAACTGATGCGGTGAAGTTCGTCGTCACATCTGACTGGGGCAGTGGCTTTAACGGCGACGTTACGATCAAAAATATCACCACAGCGGCGATGGCGAATTGGACCGTCACGTTTAACTTTGATGGCCAGATCTCGAGCCTCTGGAATGGCGTTCTGGTGAGTCGATCTGGATCGCTCTACACGGTGCGGAACGAAAGCTGGAACGGGGCACTTGCCGTGGGGGCTTCAGCCACGTTTGGATTCTCAGCGAACCCCGGGGGCGCTGCTGCAGTCCTCAGAAACCTCACGCTCGTCGGCACACCGATAGCGGCAAAAGCGACAGCGACACTGGCGCAGCCGCTCGCGACCAATGAGAAGTTACTCGCGGCGTATTTCGAGGAGTGGGGTATTGGCGGGCTGAACTCCTAGGGAAAAAGGTACCATTCGTCGCTGGTGCGTTTTGTGTCGCATGCTATCTTTTGGGGTGCGGCCGATTTGACGAATCAGCGAAGATTCACGGTAGTTCA
The DNA here is from genome assembly GCA_003670925.1 of Planctomycetota bacterium. Classification (GTDB taxonomy): domain Bacteria; phylum Planctomycetota; class Planctomycetia; order Planctomycetales; family Planctomycetaceae; genus SXXK01. Next base: position 705 of record QWQG01000113.1, read on the forward strand.
GCGTGCGCAGAGCTCGTTGGAATCACACTACGATTTGGTCACTTCATTCAGACATTCAAACGCCACGTCACAGAGCCGATTGACTAGGTTCAACGGCATCGCCGGGGCTGGCATGAGCACAACGACGTCGCCCAAAGGTCGCAGGATCACGCCGCGTCTGCGGGCGGCGAGCGTTACCTCGTGTCCGAGTCGCAATTTGGCGTCAAACGGAACCATCCCGTCACGATCGCGGACCAACTCGATACCAATCATAAGTCCCTTCTGACGAACTTCACCGACATGCGGGTGGTCTCGCAGAACCGCAAGCCGCTCGGTGATCCTCGTAGAGGTCGCTTTGACGTTTTCTAGCACTTGGTTATCTTCAAACAGCTGGAGCGATGCTAGTCCCGCCGCGCAGCCCAAGGGATTGCCTGTGTATGTATGTCCATGAAAGAACGTGCGACCTGCGGACGGATGGCCCAGGAAAGCCGTATAGATCCGATCCGTCGTCAGCGTCGCGGCGATGGGCAGATAGCCTCCGGAAATGCCCTTCGCCAGACACAGAAAATCAGGACTCACACTTTCCTGCTCACAGGCAAATAGCGTCCCCGTGCGTCCAAAACCAACAGCCACTTCATCGGCAATCAACGGGATGTCAAATTCCGTACACAACTGTCGCACATGTCGCAGAAACCCCGGTGGATGCACTAGAATTCCGGCTGCTCCTTGGACGATCGGTTCCATGATAACTCCGGCGATCCGAGATTGATTTTCGCGAATCAAACGCCCGACTTCTGCAAAACAAAACGCTAGCCATGACTCGGTGGTGTATCCTGTCGGCACCCGCGTCGCTATCGGCGCCGGTGTCGTGAGCGTCGCAAACAGCAGATGTTTGTAGCAGCGGTGAAACAGATCTATGCCACCGACACTGACGGTTCCCAGCGTATCGCCGTGATAGGCGTGGCCAATGCACAGGAATGTGTCACGATCTTCCGAACCCTCGGGTTTCTGCCGATGATACTGGTACGCCATCTTCAAGGCGACTTCGACCGATGTTGCTCCGCTGTCCGAAAAGAAGACTTTCGTCAACCCCACCGGAGCCTGTTCCACCAACGCACGGGCCAGACGAATCGACGGTTCACTCGCGAGGCCGAGCAAAGTGCTGTGAGCGACCTTCTGCAATTGTTCCGTGACCGCCCGGTCAATCGCCGGAACCGCATACCCATGCACATTGCACCACAACGATGAAATACCATCCAGATAGCGGCGACCATCTGCAGCAATCAGCTCAAATCCTTCGCCCCGCACAATGATCGGCGCGCATTCGTCGATCCACGCTGACATCGGCGTAAATGGATGCCAGACATGGTCGTTGTCCCATTGGCGAAGAATATCGAGCGACACAGCATTCAATTTCAAGGGCGTCATGATTCAACTTGCCGAATTGTATCCCATGCCACAAGGGCGTCGCGCACAGCGCGGACGTCGTGAATGCGGAGGACATCGGTGCCGAGTTCGGCTAATGCCACAGCCACCCCGATCGTGCCTGCCGATTGTTCTTCCACAGTACGGCCAAGAATTTTTGAAAGAAAGCGTTTGCGTGAATGGCCGATCAGGACCGGGCGTTGCAGGGCCTGCTGCATCCTTGGCACGGCTGACATCAGTTCCAGATTGTGATCGGCCGTCTTGCCAAAACCAATGCCCGGATCGACGCACATGCGCTCTGCTGGGATCCCGGCCATCAAACACCGATCGACCTGCTGCTGCAGGAACTCAATCACTTCGCTCACCACATTTCCGTACTGCGGATTCTGCTGCATAGTCTGCGGAGTACCCTGAATGTGCATCACACAGATTCCCGCGTCGGCCTTGCGACAAACCTCCAGCATGTCGCGATCAAACGTCAGGCCGGATATGTCGTTGACGATTTCGGCTCCGGCATCCAAGGCCCGACGCGCCACTTCAGCTCTGGTGGTGTCGATCGACATGGGCACACGGAGTTGACCAGCCAACTTCTGAATCACAGGGATCGTGCGGCGAAGTTCTTCTTCCTGCGATACACGCTCCGCGCCGGGCCGCGTAGATTCACCGCCGATGTCGATAATGTCAGCGCCGTCTTCGTTCATCTGCAGCGCGCGACTCACGGCAGCTTCGACCGAGTTGAATCTGCCGCCGTCTGAAAAACTGTCTGGCGTGACGTTCAGGATTCCCATCAATGCAGGCAATCGCGTCCGCGGAATGCTCCGCCGGGACAAGCACCATGAGAACACTCGACAATTTGAAGCAACAGTCACAGTTCAGACCTCAATGAGCACCCAAATACGCCTTGCGGACTTCGTCGCTGGCGGCGAGTTCCGCAGCAGGGCCTTCCATTTCGATCGAACCGACTTCGATCACGTAGGCCCGATGCGCCACCTGCAACGCCATCGCGGCATTCTGCTCCACCAGCAGAATTGTCGCTCCCGTGCGGTTGATTTGCCGGATCACCTGAAAAATCGTCTGCACGATCTGAGGTGCCAGTCCCAGCGACGGTTCATCCAGCATCAAAAGTTTCGGACGGGCCAACAGGGCTCGCGCGATCGCCAGCATTTGTTGTTCGCCGCCAGACAAGGTTCCAGCCGCCTGTTTCAGGCGTTCACGGACTCGAGGAAATAAACTCAGGGCCATTTCGCGATCTTCAAGAATGTCCCGCAGATTATTTCGCGAATACGCACCGAGCATCAGGTTTTCCTCAACCGTCAGGTTGGCAAAAATCCCACGCCCCTCAGGCACATGAATCAGCCCGCTTTGCGTGATCGCATGCGGAGGCCGACCGTGGATGGTCTGACCATCAAACCGAATCGTTCCATTTTTTGGAGTCAGGAGTCCCGAAATGGTCCGCAGCGTCGTCGATTTCCCGGCCCCATTGCCGCCAATTAGCGTGACAATCTCACCTTGCTCAACGCGCAGCGAACACCCCCGGATCGCTTCGATCGCGCCATAGTTTACGGACAAATTGTCGACTTCCAGTAGTGACATGGGTTTCTCAAGCGGGACTCTACCTGATGAATGTTGGCCGCACAAATATGCAAGGCATCCAGTCTTGCATCGGGTGTGGCGAAATCCCGGGTACTCGAAGAATCCAGTGGTTTAACCGCGTGGGCATTGCCCCGCGTTTGGTATTTCAAATTTGAAAGAGGAGATTTTAAATATGAAATTTCAAAATAGAACAATCGGAGCCCGCTGTTAAGCGATCTCTTTATTCGCGAACATCAAATGCTATTCAGATGCTTCTGCCACAATCACCATGCCGAGACCACAATCTCCGACGAACTAAAAACTGGCTGTTGCTTGATCCTGTTCCACCCAAAAATTGTTTGCGCTGCAACTGTGGGGAGGCCGATCCGGACTTTCGCAGATGCGGAGAAATTCTTTGCGAGGTTCGCCAATTCAAACGCGGCAAAATATTTCTGAAATGCTGCTCCGCGAAACTTTGGGACGACGTGGATCGGATCAAAACCGTACCAATCCGATTCAGGATCGACGAGAGGAATGCCCAATTCGCCAGCCATCTGCCTCATCAGATGATCAAGGGCCAGCGCGCGTTCAAGAATCTCTGCTCGCGACAATGGGCATCTGGGAAATAAGATCGTCTTGTTGAGCTTGAAGAGCAGCTTGGGTGTCTTTGTCAGCGACCCCAGCGGCAGTCCCGTTATGACGATTTTCGCGTCCGAGCGCCAGGCAAGAATCTGCTTGATACATTGACGCACAGTGGCTGCAATCTGGTCGGGGTCAAACAGATAGACAATGTCGTTGCCAAGATCTGTGATCAGAACCAGCGGTGGATTCGCCGCATCACGCGGCAACTGGTCCCACAGCCCGCAGTCCCGAATGCCGGGTAACTTGCGAAACCAGAAAGTGCTGGTTTTCAGATAAGACCGGCCCATCCCGATCGCCACGTTCAGATTGAGGGGTGCCATTGTCATTTGGCGCAGCGCTTCGGTCAGTGCCTGCCAGCCGAGGACGAGATTGCTTGCTCCTAGAAGCACAACGTCTTGGGTAATTTCTGAATTGCGACGCGCGAGATTTGACACTGGTTTAGCTAATTATTCGCCGCAGTGGTCGCGTCCAAGAGGTTCGATGGGGGATACAAATGATCGAACGACATCAAACGTTGGCCTTCCTTAATCAGGAAGTCTGTGTCCATAAAAGGTTCATAGCTGATGTCCTGCCAACGAATTTTGCCGCGAGCATCAATCACAAATGTACCATGCAGAGCAGCTTTTTCGAAGTCGTCATAGCAACGATACTCGCGAAAAACTGTCATGTTGGGATCGGCTACCAATGGAAACGGAAATACCGTTTCCAGATTTTCACAGGCGCGTTTCAGATTTTCCTGCTGATCAGTGCTTACCGCAATCACATCAAAACCTGCTGCGCGGATGGCGTCATGCTTCTTTGCGATCATCTGCAACTGCTCCGCACAATGCAGACATCCGTAACCCAAATAAAATACCACAATCACCGGACGACCATGATAATCGCGGAGTGAACGAGATTTTCCATCTGGATCCGGCAACGTCCATCCGGGAGCATCACGTGGCGACCAGCGAAAGGGTCCCAAGGAATCCAGATTTGGCCGAGTACCAATGTCTGCCGGCACTTCGTGGGGCAGTCGCCAATCCGCTGCATATCCCAATTCGGCCGCGATCGGAGCCAACCGAATCATCGGCGCCACATCGAGATCGATCGTGGAGGAAATTTTCCGAAGCTGTTCAAACGCGGCCTTTGACTCTTCTTTTTTGTTCGCGGCAAACAAGGCCTCAATCTGACTGCCGAGTGCGCGAACTTCGCCGGGATTGGATTTCACATTCTCAGCCGCTTTCGTTGCTGCGTCTTCAGTCTTACCGGCACGGATCATCGCGGCAATCAGGACATCGTTGGAGACTGAGGCTTTCGTAAATAAGTCCAATGCTTGCTCCTGCTCTCCCTTGTTCGCTGCAGTGCGGGCGTCGATTTCCAGCGTGGCTTTTTCAAGTCCCTCGATCTTTCCTTTAAACGTGTTTTCAGCATCCTGCTTCGCCTTTGTCAGAGCACTTTCGTCAGACTTTGCTTCCCGTGCTTTCGCTTCCGCTTCTGTGACAGCGACCGTTTGTTTTTGTTTCTCTTCGTCCAGCTTTTTCTGCAACCGATCCCGGTAAACAGCGGCATCGGTAGCGTTGCCAGTTGCCGCTAACGCAGCACCAAGGGCTCGATCTCGGCGCAAATCTTCATCGGCATCGCCGGTGTCTTCCAGCCAAATCGTGCCGCTCAGTGCCGCCAGCGTTTCATACATTTCGTAACTTTGGAGCACGTTGATCAGGCGGTCACGTCCATACTTGAAGCTGCCTGATTGAGCGAGCGAATTGTATTTCGGATGACGCGGCAGGCTGAGCATGTTTCGCGCGAATGCCTCCGCATCGTGGGCACGCCCGATCGAGATCATGTTGCGAATGCACCATTCATTGTTGTGCGCAAAGTTGTGGATCTGATCCGGAAGGACTCGATCATGCATCATATGGAAATGATCAACGCGGGCCGCCGCTTCCTGCTGATATACGGCGTCGTGATAGCGGTGCATTTTCGAATAAATATGTCCGGGCATATGCCACATGTGAGCGATTGAAGGGGACGCTAACCCCCCGAGAGCAGATGACTTTAATGCCAGTTCAGCCTTCTTGCTGTCCCACAAATGAATCCGATAGTGATGCACGGGATGCAACGGTTCAACATCCAGCACTTGCTGGATCATGGCATCAATACTTAGATTGGATGCCATCTGTAGCCCGTCACGTTTTCCAGACCAGAAGAATTCACACAGAAAGGCTTTCGTTTCGAGGTCATCTGGGAACTCGAGCAGAATATCTTCAAGATCAAGGACATACTTGTCGGCGCGTTGCTTTTTCTGTTCGTCGTTTTCGGTCTTGGCATTGATAAACAGATCAAATGCCTCGATCAGCATCCGTTCGCGTTTTCCTACTTTGTCCTTACGTTTGACGGCTTCCGCAATGAATCCTTTGGCACGCTTGTCATTACTGCGGTTTGACATTGCCATGCCCCAATAGGCCGTTGCGCAGTCTGGGTCTAACATGGCGGCTTGGCGAAATGAGCGCTCTGATTCGAAGTACCAGAACCCGTGCAATTGTGCCACACCCTGCTCTATGAACTTTCCCGCCTCGGGGTGTAACGTTGTAACGGGGAATTTCACGATGCCACAGCCGCCCATTAAATAGGCCGACTGCCGCGGGCCTTCATTAAAGACTTCGCCATGGGTGGAATGTCCTTCCTTCCGTGACTCATCAGCTGGCGTCGATGCGCCTGATTTGGCGTCCGTCGGATTTTCGGGATTGACGACCGGGGGTGCAGCATCTTGGGCATTCGCAGCACGTTGGACCACACTCGAATGAAGCGCAACTAGAGCGATGGCTATTACGTGCCAGCGGCAGATGAAGCAACAATGCATAATCAGAACCTATTCAGTCTTTGTTCGACGATGCTAGGTGGGAACGAGTCAGACAAACGGCGTTTTTCCCGGGATTGCCACCGGCGGCACCGGATTGTCGGTCCAGTCGTAGACTTTTGGGCTGAGATCTTCCTTAGAATTTAGGACCGCGTCCCATGTCAGGCGTTGGCCGGTGTAGCCCGCCATGCGTCCGGCAATCGCCAGCATGGTGCTCTTGCACATGTAGTCGCCGTTGTTGATCGGCTCACCACGGCGAATGCTGGCAAACAGTTCGTTGTGTTCAATCTGATACATATCACCATCCGGACCGTCGTACATCCAAATCAAGTTGCCGGCATGATCCTCTATCTTGTGACTCATCACATTGACGCGTCCCTTGGTGCCAATGATATAGTCTTCAACTTCACTTTCGCAGTTTGGCCAATGCCGGCAACGCGCAAAGGCTTTCACGCCGTTTGGCCATGTATAGACTACATCAAAGTGGTCAAAAATATTGCCATACTTGGCATCGGTACGAACCTGACGACCACCGGAACCGCTGATAGTTTCTGGTGCCTGATCGTTCATCGCCCACATCATCTTGTCGAGGCTGTGGATGTGCTGTTCGACATTGAAGTCACCCGACAGCCATGTATAGTAGTACCAGTTACGAATCTGATATTCCATTTCGCTGTCGCATTTGTCCCGCGTGCGTCGCGGATCCCAGACGCCACCTGTCAGGTAACTGCACTGCATCGAGACAATCTCACCGATCGCCCCGTTTTTAATCTGCGCAAACGTAGCCAGTTTGCCCGGGTGATATCTCCAGCACAGTCCCGACACGAGCGCCAGTCCTTTCGCTTTGGCCATCTCAGACGACTCCATCACAGACCGCACACCAGGCGCATCGACAGCGACTGGTTTTTCGCAAAAGACATGCTTCCCGGCTTCGACGGCCGCACGCAGATGCTGAGGGCGAAAATGAGGCGTGGTGGCCAGCAGGACTACGTCAGATTTTTCGATCACGCGCAAATAGTTGTCGAAGCCTGAGTAGCATGTGTCATCAGAAACTGTCACGCGTGGCGCTCCGCCCGCTTGATTGAACATGCGAGTCAGAGTTCGCCGGGCACGTTCAGTAGCATCTTCAAAAATGTCACCAATAGCGACAAGTTCGGTGCTAGGATCAGCATTCAACGCTTGTTCAGCAGCCCCCGTGCCGCGGCCACCACACCCGACAAGTCCCACTTTCAGCAAATCACTACCGGCGGCAAAAGCTCCGGCATGGAGCGGTTGCGAGATGGCAGCCAGCGTGGCCGCACTTGCTGCGGTTGCCGCCATAAAATGACGGCGAGAGGGTTCGTGATGTAACTGCGGAGATTGCATCGTAAGCCACCTTGAAGAAAGAGGCAGAAGTTATTGACGGCAGGAAGTCGCGGCTTGGGACAAGATTGTCACCGGGTGAGCGTGTTTCAGATCCAGCAACAGCAAACAACGCCCACAGAGTGACCTGAGAAAGGCTCTAGGTCAAGGCAAGCGGGCCAACTTCGTCGCTGTTTCGCTGCGGTGGCGAGTCATCGCACTCCAGAAATACTTGTATGACGACTACGCTGGCTTTTCGGGTAGAACGGACCACGCGAAACTCTGCTCTGAAAATTGCCAGACTGCGAAGCCGTGTTTCTGAAACTCAAGGGCGGCGAAAAAGTCGTCTGAGGCTCCACGGGAGGCTTAGTCAAGAATCCAACCTAGATTCTTGTCCGACTGCGTGTAGACGGGCAAGAATGCCCATCGTACCCCAATCTCAAGCCTTGACACAGCACTCGGCGCAGGATTCATCCGGTCTGCCGGCCTGCGACGTCAACCCGCACCACGGGATCCTTGGCAGCAAACTCCTCGCAGTTCACTGGCTACTTGGTGACCGCACCGATGCCTTCGAAATGCATGCGAATGTCCCGCAACGTGGCAGGTTGAAACATGGTGGTTCCGAAACGCGTGGATACGATTTTCTTTTTCACGGATTCTTCGTCTTCCGCCGCAAAAACAGCCAGACAGGGGACTTTCTGTGACCTCGCGTATGCTTGAACATGAGGGAAAACCTGCAGCACTTCAGCAATGTTATAATCGGCCAAAAACAGAATGCCGTCCGGTGGTTTGGATTTGAGAAGCGCGAGAGCTTTTTCGGGCGACGTCACAAACGCGATGTCAAAACCCTTGTTGATGAAATATTCTTTGACCTTATCGCAACGCTTTTTCTGTGTATCTACGACAAGCATCCTGAAATCGGGTTTCAGCGCGATCGTGATTGGTTCTTTTTCGCGGGTCGCTTCCTCTTTCGTCTGACCAAGGTCCGACATGACGCGACGCAGGTCCTCCAGCACTTCGGTCGCCGTCTGATACCGCGCGGAAGGGCTGACTTCCAGCAGACGACCACAGATCCTCGCAATCGATTGAGGCAAGTCCGGACGCAGCGATTCGACTGGCCGAGGATTCGTATATCGACTCAACATCATCTTTTCTTCGCGGTCCTTCGTGCGTGCCCACGGTCCTTCGCCCGTGAGCAGTTCGTAATAGATCGCACCGGCAAAGAACAAATCGCTGCGAGGATCATTGCGCGGCGCATTTGTGCCTCGCTCGAGCGATGCGTATTCCAACGCCCGCTGCACATCGTCGCTGGTCCCGGCTTGGCTAGCCGATTCGGCTCCGGCTAAGCCGAAATCTACGAGCTTGGCGATGCCAGTGCTGCTCATCAACACATTTGTCAGTTTTAAATCGCGATGCGACACACCCATCTTTAACGCGTATTCCAATCCCTGACAGATTTCTAGCATACACCAGGTCGCTTCAGACGGTGACAGCGTGTGGCGGATTTTCATGAAGTCGCGCAGGTTGCCGCCCTCGACGAATTCCATCGTGAAGAAATGGAATCGTCCTTCGTTGCCGATGTCAAGGATCGGCACAATATTCGGGTGCACAAATTTTTGGCAAAGACGGGCCTCCCGGCCGAAGTTGGCGACGGTTCGAGGGTCGTCGGCCCAACGTTCGCGGAGCAGTTTCAGCGCCACGACACGCTGTCCATCCAGCGTGACTGCGCGAAATACTCGGGCAAAGCTGCCGGATGCATTGCGGTAAAGCAACTTGTACTGTCCCAGCACAAGCCCTTCCGTCTCGCCTTTCATGATGCGACCTGTTTGAAGTGGCGTAAGCAATTGCCGACGTTCCAACTTTTGCAGCATCGATTCGAGACTGTCTAATTCCTCAAACTGCCCATCGACAGAATTCCAATCTGCGATCGACAGCAGTCGCGACGTGAGGAGAAAAGTCTTGAGTCCAACTTTAGACTTAATCTTGGGCATGGACCGTGTGTCGCCTTGTTTCCAGTCGCAGAATTCTGCAGCAATCAGTGTTGCAAGATGAAACTCCGATCACTGACCTGACTTCGAAGAACAGTCAAAATCAGCTTCGA
>QWQG01000174.1 GCA_003670925.1 Planctomycetota bacterium
CCTGTCTTCTTAAGCACGAGTGCTCGGAGTTGTTTTATTTTCGCAATCGTCTGACAGGACTCGTCCGACACGTTGTCGCAGACTTCAACATCCAGAGCGGCGAGGTCCGGTAGTTCCGTGACATAGGCAAGGCCTACAGCCCCGATGTCAGTGCCAGTCGCGATCAGAATCCGCAGGTTTGTCGCTTCTTTCAGCGGTTCGAAGGCAGCGTCATCGACCTTGCGGCATAACGCTAGGTTCAGTCCGACCAGTTGCTTGAGTCTGGCCGCCTGCCGGATGCCCGACACGCTGATTGGGGTCCCGGCTACGTCTAAGACAAACTCGGATTTTAGTTGGTGCAGCTTGTCAACAATCGTCGCAATCAGAGAACCGTCGGCCTCGAGATGCTGATTCGACAGCTTAATGACGGGTACTTCAGCGATACCATCGTCTGCTGCAAAGCGGTAAATACGGTAGCGATCGACGTCTTTCCGGTCGGTGAATTCGACCGATGCGTCAAGCCGAATCAGTTCTGCGAACTCCGGCGGGACTGTTGTGTCGGGTGAATGATGAGCTCCCGGAACATGACTGCGTAAGTTGTACATCAACAACTGATCTTTCTCGCGGAGAAATAGCCTGCCATGCGCAATCACAGGATGCGACCAACTGTCACCGCCAGCATTGGGCAATTGAAAAGTTGCCTTCAAACGATATTCCTCTGGGTTTGCCTCAATCAACGCGATCACGCCGTCCTGATAATGAAAATACAGATGTCCGTCGGCGGCAACGATCGATGCGGAACCAGTCCCTGGACCTCGCTGCTTCCAGGCAATTTTTCCGGTTTCAAAATCGATGCAGGTTGGCAGGCCGTTGTTGCTGCCGTGACCACCGAAGACATGGTCTCCGATCAGCACGAAACCTCCATGGTGATTTTGAAACACATTGCCTTTTAAGCGGTACACTTCGCGCGCTGTCAAGCCGTTTTCCGAAGCGTCACGCTCAATTTTCAACAGCACACTGCCTGCGTGATATCCGTTGGCGGAAAAGACATAGTCGCCTCTCACGAGCGGCGTCGGAATGTTTACGGTGTTATTGCAAATGTCGTTGTATCCCCAAAGAAAACGTCCAGTTTCTGCATCAATTCCGATCAGCCCGCGTCCGACCAGCTGCACGTACTGCCGAACATCAGCTGCCTCCGCAATCACGATCGAAGAAAACGCCGCACCAGCGGCACCTTTCTCACCAATGTCCGGAATCGCAGACTTCCAGATCACGTCACCTGTCCGTCGATCGAGCGCCACCAGCATTGCGTCGGAACCGCCGGGAGTGCAGATCAGGCGATCACCATCAATCAGTGGTGATTCACCATAACCACGGCTCGACATCAGCACGCCCCCGAAGTCTTTGACGAGATTCCGCTGCCAGACGATTTCACCGTCCAAGATTTTCAGGCAGATGAGCTCGCCGTCCGGATCTAAAACATAAACAAATTCATGGTCAACGGTTGGTGTTGCCATCACGTTGCGCTGAGTCACCCCGATTTTAGTAGACCATACCTTGTCGCCAGTTTTCAGGTTGATGGCAAAGCAGGATACCTCGCCGTCAATCCGGCCTGTTGTAAAGACAAGTCCTTGGAACACGACAACGCTTGAGTACCCTTCGCCGATTTCGGAAGCCCGCCATTCTAGGGGAGGCCCATCGTCGGACCACGTTTTAACCAGACCAGTATCACCTGAGACAGCGTTACGATTTGAGCCTCGCCACTGAGGCCAGTCGTCAGCAGAATTGTGCGACGCACCGATGGCAAACGCAACTAGGCACAGCCAAAGAATGGCAGGCTGGCCATTGACGGTCATCCTGAATTCTGATCTCCGCCATCTCTGCGATTTAATCGAAACTGCCGCTCCTTCGCTGAATCCCAGCGTCGTATTAGAGACACCGGGCGTGTTGGCGAAAAACTGGGGCGGATCGATGATCTTGACGGGCATGAGAGCCTTCCTGTGAGCGTTACCAGTAGACCAGAAACGACCTAGCCACGTGAGATTTGGTGCCGTTGTCCCGCGTAATTATGGAGGAGCGTTGGGGATCAATGCCTTTAAAAGAACACATGTGGCGGCGATAACCGTGATGTTGTCGATTCAACGATAAATGACGTGCGCGTCGTCGGATTATGTCTGGGTAGGTCTGTGCAGAAACAGCACAAGTCAATCTGACGAGGAGGTGTCTAAAACCGTCTTATCCGGCAATCCGACAGGCCCCCGAATTGTACAGTCCAAGAGGCGTCTCAGGCTGCGAGCATCAGGGCTGTTGGCGAAAAGATGGAAGATTTCAAATCTAAATGGAAGCCCCGGCGGCGTGTCGCAAGTGTCCAAAGTGTAGCCACCGGGATGTGATTCATCGCCGGACATTTCATCAAATTATGCCTGCCGTTTCGCTTGGGCAATATCGAATGTGAACGGCGGCGAGATGTGTGTTTATCACGTTTCACCAGTCCCGCTTGTGTCAATCGCATGTTTTCGTGGCTACGCATCACGAAATCCACAACTGAGCACGTGGCCATTGCCAGATAAAACCACTAGCCAAGCCAAGGTTTCGCGCAGCCTTATCGACTGCCTGCGTTGGTAATCTTTTTGTGACGTCGGAAATCTGATCCGCAACTCCACCCAGACCTGTGCTGTGCCATGCAGCTGCGGTGGGAAGCGGTGGAGTTGGTCCCGTGCTTCGATCAATTCCTCTTTTGCGCCGCCTTCATCCCTGCTTTTGCCACAGCCACGCACTGGCGAATGTCTGCCAAGGGATCCTTCTCGTTCTCTTCGTATTCCAGTGACAATGCGCCGTTGGACGGAAAGCCGGCTAACTGCAACTCGTTAAAGACATCTTCGACGTTCAGATGCCCTTTACCAAGGATCACGCCTTTCGTCTGGTCTTTCATTTCGGCAAAATCCTTCAGGTGAATTCCATACAACCGTCCCTTGAGCAAGCGTATGACTTCGGGAGCATTCTGCCCGGATCGAATGTAATGCCCCAAATCCGCACAGGCTCCAATTCGCTCGTCGTGGCCTTCGATGACACGCAACACATCGATCGCTTTGTTGTAACGGTGGCCTGGCCCGTGGTTATGAATCGCGATTCGGATGTCGAATTCCTTGACCAGATCATTCAGGTTGTCGAAGGAATCAAGGTCCGGATCGGCCGTAATGCATGGTGTCCCAAGCTTCTTCGCGAACTCAAAGATTGCTCGATTCGCGGCAGTATCTTTTGTCAAGCGGTTCACACCATGGCTCGAAACAGACATCCCTAGATCGGCGACTTTCTTCTTTGTTGCGGCGATCTCCTCGTCCGACGCGTTCGTGGCAAGCATTCCCCCGTAGAACTCCACCTGTTCAAAACCCATGTCGCTGGCATGCTTCAGCGCATCGTCAAGCTTGTACCCGCGTAACGAGTAGAGCTGTATTCCAAGCTTGGGCGCATTCGGTTCCGCCGCCCGTGCCGCGCCTGGCAGAGAACTGCACGCGACTCCGGCTGCAATCAGGGAAGTTGTCTGGAGAAAACTGCGTCGAGTCTGTTGAGGCATCGTAAGCTCCCAATGAAATTGTGGGTTTGGTGGAGTCGCGTCGTGAGTATACGGAGGATAGGTGACAGCCGCAAGTGGGTGTCTCAGACACGCGTGACTTCGAAACATGGGAGATCCGATTGACGCCCGATGGACAGGGCAGGTATGTTGATACATCTCGTGGGCTATAGCTCTGTCAACATTATACTCCCCGCCGACTCGCGGCGATTCCCATGTCACAGGAAAACCAGATGAGCCTGCTGAATTGAATATCCGACAATTGAATATCCGACAATGGTGTTGAATGGATCTCGGCCCGTCGCGCACCAGATGCCCCAAAACGTTGTGGTGATCCCGAACGTCGCTTCGATTTTTTCAAACGCGAATGTCTGCTGATGTCGACCTGAACGGATTGACTGGCGCGTGACTCGGCGTTGTTCACACTGGATCCTAGGAATCCCAAATGCAAAACTTGACGATGGACTCTGCAAACGCATCCACAAACAAAGATCACGACGACACAGTCGCCGCTGCTTTGCGCGACTCAACTTTCCATGTGAAGTTGATCCTGCGCGGATTACTCTTTGGGTTGTTGATGCAGAGTCGCCTCATGGCCAGCGACGCGGACGGTTCTGCGAAGCCAGCGACGATCACGGTGGTTCCACGTTTCTTTTTTACGTCCGAGGGAAAAACTGGCATCACAGGCATTGATGGCTCCGGGCTGCGGTATTTTGATTTTTCGGTATCCGGGCAGGCAACGTGGCAACCTGGACCGTCATTTCCTGACGGCCGCCGCGTTATTTTCTTGAGCATGGAACCGCGACGCGACGGCCCCGGGCGGCCGTTTAATGAATTCTACACTCAGACACCCACGCACATCTGGGTTCACGATCTCAAGGATGGGTCCCTGAACGAACTCTGCGTCCGCGATCGAATCGCTCCGTTCGAAACACCGGCCCTGTTACTGAGTGAAGACCGACTGCTAGTGCAGGTTGTTAAGGACCAAGTCGGCCGGATTGTGAGCATGCGTCTCGACGGGAGCGATCCACAGGATTTCACCAAAGCAGGAGAAGGATTGCCTTACGGATTCAGTCTGAGTCCAGATGGAAAACGTGTTGCCTTTCATTTGGCCGGAGGCGCCGGATATCAAGTGATGACGAGTGATGTGGACGGTAACAATCGGACGATTTTAGCGAGTGGACCGGGGCACCTGTATTTTGGTACTAGCTGGTCACCCAAAGGCGACAAGGTTCTCTATGTCGATTGTCAGCCGGGCCATGATCCCGGGCACGACTGGGCCGACGTTTGTGTAGCAAATCCAGATGGAGCCGCACATCAGGTTCTGACCAGCGGCAACGCGATGTGGTTTGCCGCGACGTACGGACCAAAAGAGAAACACGGTGGTGGTTCGAATCTGCCTGCATGGACTCATGCTGGCAAGATCCTGTTTCCTCACCGCTCCCCGGAAGCGTTGGTGCCATGGCAATACCGCGCCGGACAACCAGACCTCGATCACTTTAATCGAGATTTCCAGCCGGAGCAGGCGCGCGGGGGAGTTTGTCTCAGCTGTCTAGATCCCGACAGCGGAGCAATCACTGATCTCACGGAACCGAAAGAGGGGCAATGGGATTTTCGTAGCTCAGAGTCGCCGGATGGCAAATTTATCGCCTTCTGTCGCGCGGCGACCGGAGAATCACCTGCCATTTGGGTGATGAATGCCGACGGCAGCAATGCTCATCTTGTCACCCGCGGAGTCGACGAAAAAGGCGCGGATCATCCTCGCTGGTTGCCGTAAACGTCACGAATGAGGCCAATGAGGCCTCGGCATTAAAAACTTCGACTGCTCCGTTGCTGCGAGCCAAGCGGGGCGGCACCTGCACGCACGCATCCCGCTCCAAAACCATGGCACTTCGAACTGCGGAGAAGCGCAATCACCAGCTTCGCAACGAGGCGGTTTTAAACCTAAAAGCGGTGATCGTGATTCGCTACCGCACACGGTCACCATGGCTTCAGTTAGTGCTGTCATGGTTAGTCAACGTCTGAAATTTATCCGCCTGCCCGCCAAGGTTTCTCACTGCCGTTTAGCAGGATTACTGTCGTTCAACTATGGCGATTGGTCCCGGCCAAGAATATAATCACGCATGGGGCATATGGAACGGGGGTTCATGCCCGACAAAGGCTTGGTCGTTTTCAGCAACCCGCATAATGAGGCATCGCAGAAATGGAACAGGTTCTTGAAGGCACTCCGAAAGCAGAGATCACCCTCGATGGTCGCAGGGTTACACGCGGTGATGTGTCTCCTGATTGGGGTTCGAAGTTGCAATGGCAGATTCGCCGCGACGGCAAGGAAATTGCTACCGCTCCAGCACGAATGGCGATGACATTTGAGTACGCCGACACAGCAGCCGGTATGTACGAAATCGTGCTGCAGTTGTTTAAGTACGTTAACTACACAAAAAACGCCCAGGGTGAATACACGGACAGCAAGTTCGTCGATGTTTCGAATGTTGTGAGCTACACGACATGACAGTACGCGGGCACTGGCCAGTCTGCCACGCCCATGCTTTACTTGGCGGCCAACGGCAAATATCGCGCGCAAGCTGCAAGCCTCTCAAGGGATCATTCCATGCTGCATATTGGTAACGAAAAGGTGTCTCTTTGCAGCGGCGTCAACCGCCGCAGTTTTCTCCAGGTCGGTGCGGCTGGAATGGCAGGTCTGACGTTGCCGACGCTGATAAAGCTGGAGGCTGCCGGAGCAGTCGATGACTCCAAGGCAAAGATTAAGAACTGTATCACCTTGTTTCTTGTCGGATCGCCCGGGCATCTTGATACGTGGGATATGAAGCCTGAGGCACCAGACGACATTCGAGGCGCGTTCAAGCCGATCGACACCAACGTGCCGGGCATCCAGATTTGTGAGCACTTTCCTCGAATGGCACGGATGATGGATAAAGTGGCGTTGATCCGCAGTCTTCATCACAACACCGGGGCATCGCATGAAAACGGTCAGCGTTGGATGATGACCGGTCACGATTTCAGCGCGGACAACATGCAGCCTTATATTGGGTCGGTGATTTCCCGCATGTTTGGCGGTCGGAGTAATCTTCCGGCATCAGTGATTCTGCCCGATAAGATCGGCAATACGGGAACATCAACACCGCACGGACAGGATCCCGCATGGCTGGGCAGCGGTCATCAGCCATTCTTTCTGGGCGGCGACCCGTCACGCGGCGACTTCAAAGTCGCGGATTTGCAACCACCGGCTGGGCAGACTGAATTCCGCATCAATTCACGCCGGCGCGTGCTCGCAGAACTCGATCAGTTGCAACGCCGGACGGAATCGTCGACGACAATCCAGCGCGACACGGCCTACAGCCGCGCGTTCAACCTGCTGACATCGCCTGAAACTAAGAGGGCCTTCGATCTGACTGAGGAAACGGAAAAACTGCGAGACCGCTATGGACGCAACACATTCGGACAGAGCTGTCTGATGGCACGTCGAATGATCGAGCATGGTTCGCGTTTTGTGACGGTCAACCACTTTGACACGGTCTTTAACATTGCCTGCTGGGACATGCACGCCGACGGCGGCGGCCTGAACAACACGCACAAGGACTACGAAAACCTGCTCTGTCCGCAGTTTGATCAGGCATTTACGGCTTTGGTGGAGGATCTAGAGGGGCGTGGGCTACTGCAGGAAACCGTGATCGCTGTGCTCAGCGAATTTGGCCGTACGCCAAAGCTGAACGCACGTGGAGGCCGCGATCATTATCCGTCCGCATGGACCAATTTTTTCTGCGGCGGCAACATCAAGGGCGGACAGGCTATTGGCTCAACGGACAAAATTGGTGCTGCACCGCATGACTATCCAATTCTGCCGCCACGAATCCTCGCTTCAATTTATCACGGTATGGGCATCGACCTTGAGACCACCATGATGCCTGGCCCTGGAGGTCGGCCGATCCGATTTGTGGAAGCCGAACCCATTCCTGAGCTATTTTGAGTCATCAACTATGAATGCTTCTCACAATCCGACAGACGCAAGGGAGTTCCGAATCATCCCACGATGGATCATGGCTGCGATGCTGGCGGTGAATGTCTCGTCAGCTGAAGCAGCTGTGCCGGAAATTCGCAACGTCAGCCTCCGTGGACTGCAAACCGGCGCCACGACGACCATCGTGATCGACGGCACCGATTTATGGCCGAGTCCCCGCCTCGTCATGGCGATTCCGATTGCACATCAGCATGCTCTGCCCAGTTCAACGGCAACTCGTCTTGAAATCGAAGTGACGCTCGATGCTGAAACCCAGCCGGGACTTTACAATCTGTGGCTTGCCAGTGCTCAGGGTATGTCAAACCCTGTGGTGATTGCGGTAGATGGATTGCCCGAACGGGCATTTACGTTGAACGCAGAATCGCTGCCAGTGGCGTTGCATGGAGCGGTTGGCGGCAGTGCGAAATTGCGGACGTCGTTCAGTGGCAAAGCAGGTCAGCCAATTGTGTGCGAAGTCGAAGCTCAGCGATTGGGTGGCAAGCTACGTTCTGTCCTGCATCTCTACGACGCTGGTAACAAACATCTAGCATGGTCGATGCCAAGTCCGATGCTGCATGGTGACACGCGCCTCGAAACGGTATTGCCAGCGGATGGACAGTACACGCTCGAACTGCACGATCTGCAGTACGCAGCACCTGCGGCAAATTTCTTTCGGCTGAAGATCGGCACGTGGCAGTACGCTGACTTGGTCTATCCGCCAGCGGTGGAACGCAGCAAGACCGCCACAGTACACCTGATTGGAAACTTGCCGGCAGACATGCCACTGACATTCACAGACACCCACGACCGCCAGACTGCTGCCGCCCCTTGGCTCGACAAAAAATTGTCGAGTGGTTTTCGTCCGAGCGTGCTCATTAGCGACATTCCGGAACTCCTTGAAATTCACCCATCGGAAGGCCTGCAACAATTCCCCAGTGTACCGAGTGCTGTGAGTGGTCGGTTGCTTGAACCGGGTGAAGAAGATCGCTATCGCCTAGCGGTACAGCCCGGCCAAAAACTACGTTTCGAAGTCTATGCGGATCGGCTTGGTTCGGCCATGGATGCGATTCTTGAATTGCAAAACGAACAAAAGGGTCAACTGGCACTCAACGACGACGCGAACGGTTCGTCCGACGCCCTGATCGATTATACCGTTCCGGCAGATTTGAATGCCGTCGTCGTTATTTTGCGCGACGCGAACGGAGGGGGCGGTCATCGCTGTATCTATCGCATCATCGTTAGGTCACAGACGTCAACATCCGACACGCGTGACTTTCAACTCAAGCTCGAACAACAGCGACAGAGCATTTCGGCTGGTGATCGGCAGGTTGTGCGTGTCATTGCCGAGCGAAGCGGCTATATGGGTCCAATTGAACTCGCGTTCGATCAGTTGCCGGATGGGATTCAGGTGCAGGGAAATATAATTCCGTCTGGTGCTGCTTCAACATTGCTGACGCTGCACGGTGCCGGTACCGACGTCGCGCACGCTCTCACCTCATTGCGTGGGATTGGGGCCGAAGCGGAACAACCGCTGGTGCGTTACGCAAGCGATGCGACACATCCGCTCAATGCGATCCAGCCGTGGCTGAGCAGCGAAGTGGCTGTCGCACTTGCGCAGCCATCTGGCATTGACTTTGCTACTGACTGGGAACAATTCCCGGAAGACGTCAAGCTAGTTTTGGGGGCAAAATTCGCGGCGCCGATTCGCAGCAAACGGCCGGTGGGATTCGATGGCCCAGTGCGACTGACGCTGGTCACTAGCCAAGTGGCACCGCTCGTCAACGGCACACCAGATCCAAATCGCACGATGCGTTTGGAAACTGGCCCAACTGTTGAACTCCCCGGAGATGTGAAAGCGCAGCAAACATCCGACGCGCAGGTTGCGGCCGCGAAAGTTCTCGCTGAAGCGACGCAGAGCCAGACGATAGTCGCTCAGACTGGAGCGAAGGCCAAAGCCGAAGCCGACGCAGGTCTAAAGACTGCGATGGCGCAAGTGACGACTGCCACAGAGACGGTGACAACTGCGGCATCGCAGGCCAAAGCCGCTGCTGATGCGAATGAGAAAGAAGTGCAAGGTGTGACGAACGCGGTGGCTCAGCTCACGGAGACTGTCGCAAAAACTGAAAAATCAAACGCCGCTGCTGTTGTCGCGATGGCGACTGCCGCCAGTGAAGCTGCGACTCATGTCTTGGATGCCGTCAGCAGGCAGGTCGCCGCGGAAAAGACCGCGAAGGAAGCTGCCGCGAAAGTGCAGGTGGCCACCGCCGCCATGACCGTGGCACAAAACGTCGTGACAGAGGCCGAGGCCTTGCTCAATGCCGCAACAGCAGCCGCTGCAACCGCCGATGCGGACGCTGCCGCGAAAGTTCTGGACGTAACTGCCAAACTTCAGGCTGCCGAGCAAGACGCAGTCGCAGCAGCCATGCTTGCGAAGAACGACGGACAGTTCAATATCCTTGTGCCAGCGAACCTCGATAAGGGTGGCTACGAAGTTGCGTTTCTAACCGAACTTCTCAGCCGCGATCGGAGTACCGTTGTTGCTCGGAGTTACACTCGCGTTCGCCGCATCAACACGTTGAATCCGATTATTTTGTCACTCAAGGGTTCAAATCGGCTGGAAGGCAAAATCGATCCTACGGCGGGAGCAACCGTCAAGCTCACTGGCAACGTTGCGCGACTGGCTGGAATGAATCAGGATGTCACGGTCTCGCTGGTTGGTCTGCCTGCCGGAATCGCCGTCCCCACAGCAATCGTCAAAGCCGATCAGACAGACTTCGAACTTGAAATCAAATTTCCTGCGAACATGACACCGGTTGACGTCAAGGGAGTGCAACTGTTTGCCACGGGTAAGTTTGAGCCGAATGCGGCGCTTGAAGTCCGCAGCGAAGACGTCGCAGTGGAAATTTACTTGCTCATGGCAGAAACCCCGGCAGGCAAATGACACGGGTCCATAGAAAAATGCAGGACAGAGGAATTGGGGACGAGCAACACGCCATTTTATGAATAA
>QWQG01000188.1 GCA_003670925.1 Planctomycetota bacterium
AACTGCCGAAACAAACGTGACACCGGCAGGTAGATTGGCCGCTTGAAGATCAAAGTCGCTCATGGTGACGCCCGACGCATTCGAAAACCCTGCGTTCGTCGCGGTCACCGTGTAGACAAGATTCCCAACGCTGCTTCCCGCAATGACTGGATTTTCGTTGCCAGTCTTCGTCACCAAGATGTCGACGCTGCGATCCACGTTGGTTGTTTTGGTTGCAATATCATTGCCCTGAACGGCATCGACTTCAATCTCATTGACTGTCGCCAGCATCGCCGTGTTTGTGATGACCAGCGAATCCGCCGCCGATGCATCTACCGTCAGCGTCAAAACCAATGTCCTTGAGTCGCCAGGAGGCAGTGCTCCGATCGTCCACACTCCGGACGTCGTATTGAACGTACTGCCGTCGCTGCCGACGGCTGAGACAAACGTGACACCTGTCGGAAGATTAGCCGCGATCACACCCTGATCGTTGATAGTCACGTCGGTTGCCAAACTAAGACTCAAATTTGTCGTCGTCAGTGTATAGACAAGATTGCCAACGCCGCTGCCTGCGATCACAGGATTGGCATTATCTGTCTTTGTAACGACAATATCGACACTGCTAAACAGGCCAAAATCGAGACTCTGATTTGAGTTCGCATCGCTGTCACCGTCATTGATTGGTTCTTGCCCATTTGCGAGCGTAATTGCCAACGATACAATCGCGTCGCCGAGTGCTTCACCGTTGTCATCGTCGTTCGCAGAAACGAGATCCGGATCGTTCGGAACGCCGGTGCTGGACTGAAAGCCCTCTAACACGCCCCCGACGTCAAAGTTGCTTGCATCGATACGAACGAGATAGGTTCCCGCGCGCAGATTTGTGAACTCATACAGCCCGCCACCCGCAGTCGTCGTGGTCGCTAACTGGAGATCGGTACTACTGTCAAAGGTGTTGTTGCCATTGGTGTCTTCAAACAGCGTCAGCCCGACATCGTTAATCCCGTCTTCGGTAGATGAATCGAACTGCCCGTTATTATTGGCGTCGTTGAAGACCAAATTTCCCAGCGTGATTGGCAGGAAGTTGGCAAAGTTGGCAGTGAAACGCGTAGGAGACTGCCCCTGAACTCCGTCAATCACCGTCGCTGTCCCTGCCGTCGGTGCTTCTGTGAGTAACTCAATCGCCCCTACGTTTGAAAAATTTGCGCCAGTGCCAGTAGTTGTCACGAAAGTCGCATACGGCACGAAAAAGGAATCTACGTCAGTTGCCACCAGATTCAGAGTTGCGGTCGATGAATTTGCGGGACCGGTGTGTACGATCAGGGTGAGCGTCACTGCCTGATTGCTTCCGATGGAAAACTGGAATCCCGTTTCCCCCAAAGCCGTGAGATCCTTACTCGCGAGGCCAGACGGGCTCAATGTCGTCGCGTTGTTGTCGGCACCATCCCACACAACGCGAGATCGTCCGGTCGCACCAAAATTAGCGTTGTAATTGAGGAATCCCGGGAAAGCTGCACCGTTAGCCTCCAAGGTTATCGACCCGGCTGTCGCGGTCAGAACCATATCCCGTTCGCCGCCGATCGCCGCCGCTATTGGCAGAAAAGAAGAGATTGGGACATTTGCCACGGTGGAAGACAATTTTTGCCCCGGATCAGCGGGCAAAGAAAAATCGTCAATCAGAATCCCTGATGTCCCTAGGGCTTGTACCGCTGAAATGTCGACCGTGATCACATTTTCACCGACCGGCTGCAGGTAGCCGACGAGCGACTGCTGCCGCACGAAATAGCGGCCTGCAGTCAGATCGCTGAACGCAAACGTTCCCGCAGGTCCAGTGGTCATCGACCCAATCAGCGTGTCATCCACGTTACCATCGTCAAACAAGAGGTTGCCACCGTCACGATACAACTGCACACTGGCAGCGTTCAGCATCGGATCGTCGACCGATAGTCCATTCCCCGACACGTCGTCGAAGGCAATGCCTTGGATCAATCCAAGCGTATTAGCCGTGAGCAGCACTTTTGTTTCCAGTAGTTCCGCTGCCGCCACACGCAGGTCGCCATGACTTCGGCGGCGGCGACGGTTTCGATCGAGAATACGTTCGATTCCGGCGAGCCATGGATACTGTGTCATGTGAATCTTTCCTTTCGAGAACTTCTTGATTTCAATCACGCAGCCTGAAGATTATTGATGGGGGCGTGAGACTTGGCGATACATTGGTGGTGTCGCCAGCGGCTTGAGCGTCGCGACGATGGTCGCCAACATGTGGTCCGCCGGACGAACGATCCTGAACGGAGAGTTGCGATGTTTTGTAGAGGCTGGCTTCGTCAAAATTTGACCATGAAGAAAGCACACATCCGAATTCTTACGAATCCGACTGCCCCCGACTAACGCCCCCGCTGAGAATCGAGATGACAGCGGAAGACAAAGAGCCTTGATTCGTCTCATTGAATTTTTCATACGTCTAAAACAACTTGCGTTTTCCTAATCTACCAACGTTTTTCTAAGCCAATGGTGATCCCTTGCGCAACGTAGTCGGACTCATGCAGCAAGACTTGCGGACGCAAATCGCCCGTCAAGGGAACTTGTGCGGGCGGAAGCAACCCTGGATTCAACACCGGATCGATTTGATCCGTGGCACGCAGTGCCTGACTCCAGTAGAGCAGACTGTAACCGACAGAGGCAGTCCATGTGTCTGTCATCTTGTAGCCCAATGAGATGTCAAATTGGGGAATCAGCGAAAAACGATTGCGGCGCCATGAGCCTGAATTCGTCCGCTGCGCCAAGAAGCCTCCGGGATTTGTTGTCGTCATCCCCGCTTGTGTCACTGCCGTCTGCCCCGAAACATCCAACTCCTGCTTGGTTGCACCAATTCCTAAACGTACGCCTCCGTCCAGACTCCAACGGCGACGTTCGTGAGACCCAAACAGTCCGAGTTCGCAGCCACGGAAAAAATTGTGCGCTCGAAATGAGTCTTGAATCTGGAACTGTGACCCCGTTTCGACACTCGTCGAACTCTGGTTAATACCAAACGATTCTTGCAGACTCACAAAACGTGAACCAAGCTGAAATCCCAACGTCGTCCTGCGGGGACCGTTGCTGCAATTCTGAGCGCACATGTTGTCAACGTCACTGTCCTGCCACAAAACCTCTCGATAATGGATGGCTCCCGAATAGAGATTCGACGTGGCATTGATATCGATCACGCCACTCGTCAGATCCGGAAACGCGATTAATTGCGCATCATTGAGGCCTGTTTGAGCATTCAGAAATGGTCGAGCAAGGATCGGGTCTCCGCTTGAGTCACCATGATAAGTCGAACTTCGCGTACCAAGCATCAAGAATTCCGCATCAACGCCACTCAGACCACATGGGTCAGTATAGTGACCGCCACGCAGACGATAGCCGCCGTGAGTTCCGCCGAAGATGTCGGCGCCGTTGTAGAGTGTCTGAGTCGTTGGTCGTCCAAGGACACCGGCATCAAGTTGTTGAGTGCCAGATTCGCTTGTGGTTACCAATGACGGCACGCCTGATGAACTCGTTTTCCAGAGTAACGCTTCCGCTCCAAACCACCAAGGCGCAGCGTTTCCGTTGGGACAAAACTGTTGCACACAACATGCGCCAGGGTCACAACTTCCGCCGGGGCCGCAACTGTTGAATTCACCGCATCCTGATTGAAATTCGAACGGTGCTGCATAGTCGCAGGAGCCGCACGTCATGCCACTATCGGAATATCCAGACGGCTGCATGCCGGTTTGCTCCGAATATGGCATTTGCATGCCACCATTGCCACCAAGACTGGGGCTCGCAGCGTCGCAGCCACATTGGCGTACAAATAGCTCTGACCCATACGTTTCAGCCCGAGCACCGTACCATTCCGGCTCACCATACGACGCCTGACTCGGCGCACAGGAACCACACATCGGCCCCCCCGTGATGCCCAACTCTTGACCATAACCCGCCATCTGAGCGGTCGCTGTTGCCGGCCAATTCAGGAGGATCACAAACAACGCTAGCCAAGATGAATAATTTAGAGTCTTAGGCACTGCCCAATTTCCTTGATGAACCACGACAAATCAAAATTGCAGTCGATAATTTCGGTGCGAACGCACGCAAATTTCTTGTCCGCCACATGCTGGTTGCGAATCAACAGATTCGATGCCGCGGACGAGTGGTATCCCCGGTGTGGCACGAGCGTCAACGTCCAGTGCAGAAAATAATTCAGCAGTGGCAGGATCTGCCTTCGGATCGAGATTTCATGCTCGAGAGCCCTGAAGTCATCCGGCAGAACCCAACATCGTCGCACAACTCAGGCAAATTTTGCCTCAGATCGACGGCGAATAGGCGTAAAAATTGGATGTCAACTTTAATGCTGCAGCGGCAAGTGTTATGCATCTGACTGACGATACAAACCATGCTCGATGATAAACGCTTCCACTGCGCGTGGGGTGCGAAAACGCAGACTTCCACCAGCGCGAACATGGTCTCGCATTTCTGATCCGGAAATATCTGTACCCGGCATGTGCAGGGTCAGGATGCGCTCTGTCATCTCAGCTCCGACCCATTCCATAACTTGCTCGGCTTTCAGTTCCGGTAACCCCGGTCGATTGCAAGCAACCAATGTGGCGAGCCTCGTGATGCGTTCCGGTTCCCGCCATGAAAGAAAATTCCGTAAGGAATCCGCTCCGACCAGAAAATATAATTCCGCCCCTAGAAAATCAGCGGAAAATTCCGTAAGCGTATCCACTGTGTACGATGAGCCCTGACGTTTGAGTTCCCGGCGATCAACCACAAACTCCGGATACCCCGAGACCGCAAGGCTCAGCATATCAGCCCGCAGATGACCAGCGGAGATCTGGTGGTGCAGTTTATGAGGCGGTGTCGCAGCTGGCACAAATCGCACCTCATCAAGTTTCAGCTGTGTTCGACAAACTTCGGCCAACAGTAAATGTCCGTAATGCACCGGGTCAAATGTGCCTCCCAAGATTCCAAGCCGCATCGTGTCACCTGCTTTGAGCCGCGTTCCCCAACCATATTCTGTACCGATGATAACAACTTTTCCATTTGTTTCACCGGCACAGCTTGCGGCAGGTACGGGTTTACAGTGATGATCTCCGAATGGTCAAACGAGACAAACTGCTGAAGATTCAGCGACTAGGTCGTCGATTCTATCCATGTCGCACCCTTACCTATTAGCCGACGAAAGCCTTCCTAGGAATGAATAGCCATGACATCAACTGTCTCAACTCGGACGAATGGCACAAAAACCTGCTCGACGGATGCAAAGATGTTGCCACGCGACTGACGAACGTGATCGATCTTCTAAAAGTGTGTCATCCAGGTGAGATGCCATTGTCGCGGCGCCTGCGACTTGCCGGTATGTCCGATGAAATGCCGTTCCCTATCACGATGAAAACCGTCGGGTGAGCCGCCAGTGACTTGCCTCTTTGCGGCAAGTCGATGACGGCAATCGCAAGCATGGAAAAACAGCGGCAGCCAGAATTATTTTGCCCAAATAGTGTTCTGCCCACGGGATTGTTGAATCATCAGAAGCTACAAATTAGTGATAAGTCGCGTCGCGTTCTTAAAAAAAACGAAAAAAATCGGCGGTGCGTGTGGCAGCGTTGGCGTTACTTTCGGGAGGGAGTCGTGCGTGGGACTGAGCCGGGGACTTCAGTCTTGAATTGTCGTTTGGCTGACAAAATCTGACGCTGTCGGACTACAATCGTCAAGGAAATTTTGGACACTAGGCTCGGTGAGATTGCCCTCATGGCTCCTGCAGCAATCAATCTTGAATCGCAGACTTTGGAACTTGAACGAATTCGCGCCCGGTGTGTATCAGCGCGAGATGCGGTAAATTCTGTACGGCAGCGACTAGCCGAGGTGACTGATCAGGAATCAGACTTGACGGCGGCAATTCACAGCCGTCATGAATCAGAAATCCGGATGCAGATGGAGCGCGTCTCCCTAACTGTTCGTGATCGTATGATCCAGAGTGAACATGACCTCAACAGCGGACGCGAGGCCATCAGTAGATCTCGCGAGCGTAAATTGAGTGAACTCGCAGCGGCGTTTAAAGAGGATAGTGCCATTATCCGCCAAAAACTGCAGAGCGAACTCTGGGTGTTGCAGTCGGTGTGCGACGAATCAAATGAAGATACTCCGGTGCGGGAAGCTGAACGTGCGCATGAAATTTTCCAGACACAACAGGCTTTCGCGGCCCAGAACCTCCGCGATCTAGACAGCAGACTTCAATTCACGCACCAATATCTTGAGCATTGCCATGCTGGCACAGATTCCACTTTCCCGCCAGTCAATGTGTCCATCAAGGGCCGCGAAGCCAGCCATACGCTGGCAATGGAACAGTGCGATCTGGCCATGGCATCAGCCGGTGCGATTGATCGCCAGAGTCTGCCGCAATGGATTTGTGGACTGCGAATCTGGGGACTGACGCTGCTGATTTTTGTCGTCGTCGCTATCGTTGCGACTCATCTTCGCGTCGATCTGCGGGAATTTCTGAATCCTGAACTGCGACAATTGGATTGGCAATGGTTTGGCGTGTCCTGCCTGATCGGGGCAGCGACTGCCGTGTTGTTGGCAACGGTGCTGTTCGTTTTGGTGCAGTCCCGGCTGCGAACGGGCTATGAAGAAATGCTGCAGCATGTCACAAATGGGCGGGGTGCCGTTGAGTACTGGTCGCAAAAAAGTCTCCAAGAATTGAAGCGTGGAGATGCAGCAGCGAATGCATGGAGGGCTGCCATGGTGCAACATCGGGAACAACATTCGGCACAACTCAAAACAGTAGCTGACGCACAACTCCACGAACGCACGACTGCTTATCACGATCAGATCGCGCGTGATGAAATTCTATCGCAGACGCAATTTGCAGCGCACGACGCGGAATCGTCACGGCAGCAATCGGCTGTCGAGAACTGGCGAGGACATGAGATCAGCCGCATTCAGACGTCACTGAAGTCCGAGCATGATCAGTCCCTTGCTGCCTTGGCGACGCGGACTGCCACAACGCGCAAATCATTGTACGGCGCCCAGGCTTCGGCAATATTGCAATGGAAGGCTGAGATCACCATTGCCCGCGAGTTGGCACGTAATTGCCGCGATCTGGTCGCCGCATTTCCGCGGTGGTCGCAGATGCGAGGTTCCAATTGGAACGTACCGACGTCGCTACCCGCAGCACTTCCGATCGGCGATTTACTGGTAACGCTGCCTGTTCCTCCACAGGGAGACAGCCAGGCAGCCGATGCAAATTTGTGCGTTGAATTGCCCGCTCTTCTAAATTTTCCCCGCGACACTTCGATTGTGATTGAACACGACGCGGCAGGTCGTGAACCAGCTCTGGAATTTGTGCGTTCGATTCTGTTGCGGCTCCTGACCAGCATCATGCCGGGCCGCGTTCAATTTACGCTCATCGATCCCGTAGGATTGGGTCAAAGCTTTGCCGCCCTGATGCACCTTGCAGACTTTGACGAACTGTTGATCAGTAACCGCATCTGGACCGATGCAACTCAGATTCGTGACCGACTTCAAAAAGTGACTGAACACATGGAGAGTGTTTTTCAGACATATCTTCGCAGTGAATTTGAATCGATCGAAGACTACAACGCTGCCGCCGGCGAGGTCGCGGAACCATATCATTTTGTAGTTGTGGCTGGATTTCCCGCGGCATTTACAGAAGAGGCTGCTCGGCATCTGACTAGCATTCTGACAAGTGGTCCGCGGTGTGGAGTGCATGCGATTGTGACTTGGTCTCCGCATCAACCGATTCCACGTTCGTTTGACATCAACCATCTGCACGAGTGCTGCACAGAATTTCGCGTCACAGATGGACATGTCGTTCCGCATCTTGCGGCTCCAAGTTCAACCGAATTCGAACCACTTGCACCACCCGACGCCGCTGACTATGTCAGCCTTGTCCGCGCTGTCGGGGAACAGTCACGAGACGCAAGACGCGTCGAAGTGTCGTTTAGGCGTATTGCTCCAAAATCGGACGCGATCTGGAGTCAATGTTCCGCCGATGGACTCGATTTCCCGATCGGGCGGGCAGGGGCAGCGCGGCTCCAGTTTATGCGACTGGGACGTGGCACTAGCCAACATGTCCTCGTTGCTGGAAAGACGGGTTCCGGAAAATCCACGTTACTGCATATTTTGATCACCAATCTGGCTCTGTACTATAGTCCTGATGAAATTCAGTTCTATCTGATCGACTTTAAGAAAGGCGTTGAATTTCGCAGCTATGCCGCCCATAAGTTGCCTCATGCCCGCGTCGTCGCGATTGAGAGTGATCGCGAGTTCGGCTTGAGCGTGCTGGAACGTCTCGATGAAATCCTGCAAGAACGCGGTGAGTTGTTTCGCATTCGCGGCGCACAAGATGTTCCTTCATTTCGTCGGATGTTTCCCGCAGAACACATGCCCCGCCTCCTGTTGCTGATCGATGAATTTCAAGAATTCTTCACAACGGAAGATCGTGTTTCCGCTCGGGCCGCGTTATTGCTAGACCGTTTAGTTCGGCAAGGCCGAGCCTTCGGAATCCACGTCATACTTGGTTCGCAGACGCTGGGGGGAGCGTATTCACTGGCCCGCAGTACGATGGGCCAAGTGGGCGTGAGAATAGCGTTGCAGTGCAGCGAAAGCGATGCACATTTAATCCTAAGCGAGGAAAATCCGGCGGCGCGTCTGCTGACACGCCCCGGTGAGGCCATCTATAACGACGCCAATGGCATGGTCGAAGGTAATCATCCGTTTCAGATCGCGTGGTTGGATGAAGCGCAACGCGAATCGATGATCTTCGCCATGCTTCAGCGGCCTGACTATCAGCGAAATTCCCAGAGCCGCATGATCGTCTTTGAAGGTAACGTAGCCCCCTGCCTAGAACTCTGCAGCCCGCTCAACGCATGGCTTTCCCGAACACCGGATGCCACGCGACACTTTGTCGATACGCTGCCTGCATGGGTCGGCGAACCCGTAGCAATCGCCGCGCCGATCTGCCTCGAGTTTCGGCGATCGGGTGGTCAAAACATCTTGATTGTCGGGCAAGAAGGAGATCTGGCCGACACAATTTTGGCATCCACCATCGTGAGTTGGTCGGTTGATTCTGCCACGCCATCGCACGACAGAACTTCGCAGTTCATATTACTGCACGATGGCCGAGATCGAGCTTCCGTTTCACGCTTTGCCGAAACGTTTACGCCAAACATCGCACGCCGATTTCGACTTGCCGAAGCCAAAGAAGCTGATGCCGTCGTGTGCGATCTCTGGCAGCAGATCACAACGCGGGAAAGCGGTGGTGCTCCCCCTGACAGTCCGGAACTGATTTTAGCGATCCGGAACATCGGACAATTTCGTTCGCTACGGCGGGATGAGGACGACTATGGCATGTCGGGGTTCGGGGCGGCCAAGGAAGCGACCCCTGCCACAATGTTGGGTGATCTAATTCGCAAGGGCCCGTTGGTGGGAATTCATGTTATCATTTGGTCCGACACCTTCAGCAACGCTATGCGTTGGTTGTCCACGTCCCTGTTGCGTGAATTCGATAACCGCATTGCATTTCGTCTAAATCAGACGGATTCCGCCAGTCTCATTGATACGCCGGCGGCGGCCGCTCTTAGCCCCGGACGCGCGATTTTGTATCGTGATCAAACCGGAACCGCCGATCGTTTTCGCCCGTTCAACTGGCCTTCAAGTGAATGGCTAAATTCTCTCAGTGGCGAACCTGATTCTCCCGAAGATCAGCCAGAATTCGACATTGATGAAATGACAATTGAGTGACTACGGAATGCGGTGACTCATTTATAAATAGGGCAGAAATCCGCACAGCACATGTTTTCGGCTCTGTAGTTTCTCGATCAATTCATTGAGTTCCAGCATTTCCGGAATGAATTCACGGCGAATGGATGGGCCACCTTGTGGGAGTGAATTCCCGTGGGCATCCGGTTGGGCCGGAGCAGCATCATCGTCAGAATTCTTGCCGGGACTTATGTAGGTAGGATATGTAGGCGACGCGTCGTCTTGTACGGTGTCCTGCCGTTGTCCTTGTGGCTGAGGTTTTTGCTGATTAGTCCAGCGGAAGTTCCAGACTAGCAATACCACGAAGCAGGCTGCCACGATGTTGCCTGTGACCCACGCCCGCTCCACCCAACGCCCGTACCTCACCTGTTGATGCACATTCAGCACCACACGTTCACGGAAGCCGGACGTCAATTCCGGCAACGTTCCTGCAGCTTGCAATAGATTGTGCTCTGGTAGAGATGGTTCCGGAATCTCCAGAAAGGAATCACTCATAGTTGTCATACTTCCAGTTCAAAAAACGGCAAGACCAATCGGAGGTAGGATTTTTTTCGGGCGCACTATCGAACAAGTGGTTCAAGGCTTCTTTGAAGTTTTTCCATAGCATATCGATATCGGCTGGCTACGGTGTTCTGAGACAATCCAAGGGCTTCGGCAATTTCTGCAAACGTCAATTCTTCCCAGTGCTTAAGAATGACAACTTGATATTGATTCTTGGGAAGAGTCTTCAGCATTCGCCGTACGATGTCAGCTGTTTCTTCGTGGACAATTTGTGATGCCACACTTTGTTCGCCGGAACCGCGTTCGGTAACTTCCAGCCCTGTCCCTTTCCGCTTCTGAATAATCCGCAATGCTTCATTCCGCACGGATCGGATCAGATACGGCCACGGAGCGTTGGCTTTAGCCAACAGCCGTGGCTTAAATGCAATCCGTGCGAAAGCCCCTTGCAACGCATCCTCCGCATCAAACTGGTTTCCCGTAATTGTGATGGCAAACCGCACTAATCGCTGAGCGACCAAGTCAAATATCTCCGTCAGCGCACGCTCGGGTTGCTGCGTCAGCCGGTTGACGCAGGACTGAAAGTTTGCCTGAAAGTCAGTTGTTTGGTTTAAGCTCACGTTATTACCAAAAGTCGTTCTAGCCGTAAGTTTGTCTGCCGGATCTGGAAATTCTCAGTGAGAACGATATTTTTCCGAGCTCCAAATGGGCATTGTGGACTTTAAAACTGCAAGTGGCGGGCGGTTCGCAATGATCAATTCACTTAATTGAAAGGAATTCTCTGTGTTTAACACCGTGGCCGTGGCTGGCGCGACTGGTGCCGTCGGGCGAATTATCCTGCAATTGCTGGTTGAACGTAAGTTCCCTGCAAAGCATTTTCGCTTCCTTGCCTCCGCCCGGAGCGCCGGACAGATGATCGATTTCGCTGGTAAACCGGTAATAGTGGAGGAGTTAACCCATGACTGCTTTCAGGGTATCGATCTGCTCATTGGCAGCACTCCGGATGAAACGGCCGCCGAATTTTTCCCGGCCGCCATCAAAGCCGGTTGCAAGGTGATTGACGAATCCGGCTACTGGCGGATGAATCCAGAAGTCGCTCTTGTTGTGCCAGAAATTAATCCGCAGGCAGCACTGAATGCGAAAGGAATCATCTCCAGTCCCAACTGTTCCACCACACAAATGGTCCTTGCTCTCAAACCTCTCCATGATGCTGCCAGAGTTCGCCGCGTCGTCGTAAGTACCTACCAAGCCCCCAGTGGAGCAGGATTACAAGGTACAGCTGATCTGCTCGCTGGTAGTCGCGCTGTGCTGGAGAACACCGACTATCAGTACAAAGTCTTTAAGCATCCGATCGCCTTCAACGCCATTCCTCAGATCGGCAGTTTCAAGGCAAATGGCTACACCAGCGAAGAATTGAAAATGGTCTATGAGACTCGTAAAATTCTCGGCGACCAGTCGATTCAGGTTTGTGCCACATGCATTCGCATCCCGGTTACCAATTGCCACAGCGAAACCGTGAATGTGGAAACCGAACGACCAATCTCCCCCGAAGAAGCACGCACCCTCTTTACCGCAACGCGTGGGATCACAGTGCTAGACAACATTGAATTGGGGCATTACCCCATGCCTTCCAATTGCGATGGAAGTGATCAAGTGTTCATTGGTCGAATCCGCAAGGATATCTCGCACCCGAACTGCATTACGTTCTGGTGCGTGTCAGACAACCTCCGTAAAGGTGCCGCGACCAATGCGGTTCAGATCGCTGAATTATTGGCAAGACATCAGCCGAGAAAGTAATTTAGCAATCTGGCCCGAAAGCAACAAAAGACGAGCCGCGTTTTTCAACAACAAAAATTCGGTAAAATCTAGGGGAATTCAGGGCAAAGCCTGTGGCCTTACGAGGCCGAACTGGGATATCCTGTGATACTAGGTGAGATTGAGTCTCACTTGCGACATGCCTTTGGCGTACCATCAATGATCTGGGTTTGAGTGCATTGGTTCGTTTGCGGACCTTGTTTCTCCCGTTTTTTGAGCTGGCGGTGGTCTTGTGAATACAATGCGATTGGCTGATTTGACTCCTGGCGCATCTGCGATTGTGACAGCAATTTCGGGGGCAAGTCGGGTTGCTTCACGGCTTATGGAAATGGGATTCGTACCGGGGGCTGTTGTGCACGTATTGCGGAGGGCTCCATTTGGAGGGCCGATTCAGTATCGTTTACACAGTGTGTCCATCTCGATGCGCGTTGCTGAGGCGGCGTGCATTTCCGTGACGAGCGATGCGGCTTTGTCTGAACCTTTGGCGACGGCAGCTGTCCCTACGCTTCAGGTAGCCTCCATTTGATCGACGGAGTCGAGCGACGTGAATCTTCAGGTTAATCGAAATCACCTCCCATTTTCGACGTTTTGTATTATCGAGGACGCCTACCTGCATTTGCGCTTCGCGGTATCACCGTGACCGGATCTTCAGCATCAATTCGCGGCGCTAGTTTGCGTCCGGCAAGAGTCGCCCTAATCGGCAATCCCAATACGGGAAAAAGTACGCTCTTTAACGCCTTGTCTGGCATGCGTGTCCGGACCGGAAATTACCCTGGCGTCACCGTTGAAAAACGAGTCGGCCGCACCCAATGGTCCGGGCGCAACATCGAGCTCATTGATCTGCCGGGAACCTATAGCTTATCTCCGAAGTCGCCCGATGAAATGGTCGCCGTTCAGGTGTTGACGGGATGTTGTGATGAGCCGAAACCGGATCTGATCGTATGTATCTGTAATGCATCAGCCTTGGAGCGGAATCTGTATCTGGCAAGTCAGGTGCTGGAAGTTGATTGTCCCGTGATTCTCTGCCTGAACATGTGGGACGCAGCCGTTCATGCTGGAATTCAGATTGATACAGAATCTCTAAGTCGCGAACTAGGCGTGCGTGTCGTGGCAACATCGGCCACTCTGCGAGCAGGGATGAGCGAACTGAAGGCGGCCGTTGTGGAATCGCTGGCTGCGTCAGAGGCGGTTGCCGAAAGTACGTCGCTGCAAACTCATCCCAATCCCACGCGGATTCTCTCGGGCCCAGTGTCAACAGAGATCGACCGACTCGAAGAATTGCTGTCTACCCTCGGAATCCCAGCGGCGAGGCGTTCTCCATTCCTCGTGACTCGAAGTCTGCTTGATCCTGCCGGCTCGGTGGAATGCCTGCTGACACACGAGGCGGGACCAGCATACCGCGAAGCGCTTGAAGAGTCGCGAAAACTCCTTGCCGCAGGAGGTGATGAGATCCCTGGCGTCGAAGCGCGACAACGCTACCGATACATTAGCCATTTATTGTCACGTGTGCAGACGCGATCTCGGGCACCATCAGCGTCGCTCACTGACCGCATTGACGCCGTTTTAACGCATCGCGTCTTTGGATCTCTGATCTGTCTGGCAATTCTGATGTTTGTCTTTTCGACGATCTACTGGTTTTCACAGCCGGTCAGCGAAGGCGTGGAAGGGATATTAGGCTGGATCAGTTCGCAGATCACGCACTCCATGGCACCGGGACCACTGCGGAGCCTCCTGACAGAGGGAATCGTGGCAGGCGTGGGATCAGTGCTTGTCTTCCTGCCGCAAATCTGTCTCCTGTTCCTGTTTATCGGCCTCCTAGAAGACTGCGGCTATATGGCCCGGGCGGCGTTTATGATGGACCGGCTGATGGGACTACTTGGGCTGAGCGGTCGCTCTTTTCTGCCACTCATGTCTTCGTTTGCTTGCGCGGTTCCAGGAGTTATGGCCACGCGGGTGATCGATGATCGGCGAGACCGATTCGTGACAATTTTAATTGCGCCGCTAATGAGCTGTTCGGCTCGTCTGCCAGTGTATGTGCTGATGATTGGTGCGTTCATTCCGGACACGCATTTGCTCGGCGGTTGGCTTCCACTGCGGGCAGTTGTCTTATTTGCCATGAGCACCTTGGGATTGTTCGTCGCGATTCCTGTTGCCCTAATTTTGCGAAATACGTTGCTAAGTGGCGAAGCGTCTCCGTTCTTACTGGAGTTACCGGATTACCACCTGCCGTCGATCCGCGTCGTGTTGCTGCGGGTCTGGGAGAGTGGCATGTCGTTTGTTGTCCGCGCTGGAACATTGATCTTTGCCACAAGCGTCTTGGTGTGGGCCGCGGGTTCGTTTCCTGGCAATCATGCGCAACAATATGCGTTGACCTCTCAAATTGAAACATTGCAGGCAAAAGACGAAGAAATCAACGAGGCCGAGATGGCAGCACTTTCGGCAAAGTTGAATCTGCAAAATTCACAGCTTCTGGAACAAAGCCTGTTGGGACAAACGGGGGTCGCGATCGAGCCACTTGTCAAACCGCTCGGTTGGGATTGGCGGATCGGGGTAGGAGTCATTGCTTCATTTCCGGCGCGCGAAGTGGTGATCGCGACGATGGGGACAATTTACAGTCTCGGCGGCGATGTGGACGCAGAAAATAACGGACTCCGCGACACGCTCAAGGACGCCACATGGCCTGATGGAACGCCCGTATTTTCGATTCCCGTCGCGATCTCAATTATGGTCTTCTTTGCACTTTGTGCGCAGTGTGTCTCCACGTTGATGGTCATCCGCCGTGAAACAAACAGTTGGCGTTGGCCAGTGTTTTCCTTCGTATATATGACGGTTCTGGCCTACATCGGCGCGTTTCTGTCGTACCAGATCGGAATGCGGCTCTAAGAAAAGTTCCCACAAGATTTCTGGGATCGATAGCTGTGTGGGAGCTCAAACGACTCTAACACACTTTTTGAGTGACCACTTTTCTTTCAGGAACTGCAAGGCGATTGTTGTGGACATTCCCCGGCATGCGCCGATGTGCGACTTCCGACGCGTGCCACACTGCGTGAATGGAACTAACTCTTACCCTTGCGATACTGCTTACTGGCCTGCGCCAGAAAATTCCGTTCACGCGAGGTTAGACTGGCTTCGCCCTCACGGCTGATCTTTTCCAAGATATCATCAACTTGTGACGTCAAATTTGATTCAGGTTCAGCTGCTGCTGTAAAGACTCGCAAATGTCCACGGCGCCGGCGTAACGCAATTCGTCTGGCAAATTGGTCCCACCAACGCGTGATGCCCATGTTCCAGCGAAAGTACAGGAAACCAAAAATCAGTCCGCCAATGTGCGCAGAATTCGCAACTTGAGACGCTGTCTGACGATTCTGAAGTGCTTCCGCCACTTGCTGAATCATCGGATAAGTATCGATCGCCACAAATCCGGCGAGCAACCACCGGAACTCAATCGGGATCACGCCCATCAGCAAAACTTTTTGCCGCGGATAGTGAAGGGCAACCACACAAAAGACGGCCATTGTGGCACCAGACGCTCCGATCACCTGCGCACTGATACCGACGAGGCGGTAAAATGCTAGGGAGCACATACCTGCGAAGACTGCGGCCACCAGATAGAACCACAGGAACTCTCGATCACCCAACAACTGCCTTAGCACGCCCCCGATGGAATAGAGCACCATCATATTGAAGACGATGTGCAGCAAATTACTTTGGTCGTGACAAAACGCGTAAGTCAACAGTCGCCAAATTTGCCCGCGAGTCATGACGTCTTCGAAGTTGAGTGCTAGCCAACCCTGTACAAGAGACGGCGCAGCTCCCGGTTGGGCAATGGAGGTTTTGGTCATGAGTTGCAGGATAAAGACGGCAACCGTCACCACCACCAGAATTACGGTCATTGGTTTTGACGAAGGTCCGCGGAACCTACCAGCCGTATCATCGTACTCATCACGCAGATATTGTCTGTTTTCAATTCCCATCGGTACGACTTTATAATCCCTGCCTGCGTCCATTGCCGCAGAATATTTGGTGAATCGGTAGCAGTAGTTGTGTTGCCGAAGTGCAACCTCGGGCAAAGTGTAGCTCCTGAATTGGAAACCGTCGACTTGAATTCTGCGGTCTCACAGAATGAATCGAGGTCAGCGGAGGGCCTTCCGCTTGCGAGAAAGGTTACTCAGGCCACGCGCCACCATCCCAATCTTGGAGCGTTAGGCTCGCGGCATTCACGACAAAATGTCGGACTTTTTTCCGTTTCCATGTGTACGTGATGTGGACGTTTCCGTCCGCTGCTTGGATCACTGCGGGATAGGAAAACTCGGCCTGTGCTTCACGATCAAGCGTCAAGGCAGGTTTCCAGTCGTAGCCATTCTCACTGACGGATACGTTGATCATTTCGCGGCCTCGCGGCGTTCCGCTGTTTCGATGCGTATGATTATAGACTAGCAAGTGACGGCCATCCTCAAGCGTCACGGCATCGATTCCGCTATTGGGATTTGGCAGATTAATGGCCTCCAGATGACTCCACGTAAGCCCTTGATCCGAGGACGTTGTCGAAAGCAACTGACCATCGCCGTCACGGTTTCGGCAGAGTGCCTGAATTGAGCCATCCGGATGCTGCAAGAATGTTGGCTGAATCGCGCCAATTTTTTTCCCGTCATGGATCGCAGGAGTTCTCTGCCATGTTCTGCCATGATCATAAGTGCGTTCAAAGTGCACGCGCCAGCCATCAAATTCTGTACTGCTCCCACAAAGTAAAGCACCGTCCTGAAGCAGAATCGGTTTGTTGCGGACAGGCCCGTCAATGTGTTCAGGCAAGCGTCGCGCCATGGACCATGTTGTCCCGTTGTCGCCGGACTCACTCATGACGCCCCACCAGTTGTCGGGCGCTGGACCGCATTTCCAAAACAACAATAAAGGACCATCAGGAGATTGAAACAACACCGGGTTCCACGTGGGGTGCCGATGCATGGTCCCGTCAGGTAGGGAATGCTGAATTCCATTGGCCACTTCGACAGCCTCTGACCAGTGACCGTGAATGTGGCGTGATACCCAAATACCGACATCCTGATGTTTTTCTTCCGTACCGCCAAACCATGCTGCCACCATCCCTCCGGGAGTCTCTGCAATCGTCGATGCATGACATTCAGGATACGGTGCTGTTTCGTAGATGAATTCCTGACAAACGATCCCAAGATCGTCATTGGCAGAGACCGCCCATGATTTCAGCAGCACATACGCCAGTGCCAAGTACCACTTTTGACGATCCACGTCAGTCGCTTCCTAAGGAATGGCTGTTCACTTCACCCACAAACACGTCCGTCTCATACATCCTAGACGTCGGATCAAAAAGACGCTACACCACCGCTTCAACTTCAAAGCCCGGTCGATAACTTTTTGTCAGCATCGCCGCTGCGCTGTCGTGCCCAGTGATTGCCATCGTTTCTGTATTCCATTGAAGTTTCGTGCCGGGCAATCTTGCTGCGATGTTGCCGAGTTGCACGGTTTCAGAAAGTGGTCCCGCGTATTCGAAACCGTCGGTGGTTTTCTGTCCTGAAATCACAGCATCAACCCAATCGTGCCAGTGACTGGTCCCTTTGACATCCGGCAGCTTCATGTCGGCATACTTTTCCTGTGGATACAACAACGGGCTCGCAACATGCGGCAGCACCATCACGCCACCTTCACCAATAAACAACGACCCAGCGCCCGGCAAATCAACGCCAGCCGGCAATTGTGCCAGTTCGGCTGGCGGCTTGAGGCCCCCGTCACGCCAAATCACTTTGATGGTGCTTCCCAAAGTGTATTTCGTCCCCGGAAATTCAAACGTCACAGTCTCCGGGCCTGGCCAGACTTCAGATGTTGTTCCACCATTCGCTGCTTCGATCGAAATCGGTGCCTGAATTTCCAATGCAGTGAAGACCGGATCTAGAATATGACAGCCAAAATCCCCCAACGCTCCGGATCCGAAATCCTGCCAATCACGCCATTTAAACGGGTGATAGACGTCCGCGGCAAACTCACGTACGGGAGCCGCGCCTAGCCAAAGGTCCCAGTTGACTCCTTTCGGAATCGGAGCATCAGCAGGTCGATCCGTGCGATTACAGTGTTGTCGCCCTTGAACCCCGACCCACGAATGCACTTCACGTACTTTACCGATTACTCCCTCTTGAATGAGTCGCACTCCCTGACGGTATTCGGCGTTGGAATGAATTTGATTTCCCATTTGAGTCGTCAGTTTTTTCTGTGTCGCCAGCAGTCGCATTTGGCGTGATTCCCAGACGGTATGCGTGAGTGGTTTTTGACAGTAGACATGCTTCCCAAGCTTCATGGCCGCCATCGCAATTGGGGCGTGCATATGGTCTGGCGTGGAAACGATGACGGCATCCACTTTGGCGCCCAGATCAGCTAAAAGCTGGCGGTAATCGGCAAAGTGCGGTACACCCACAAACGCTGCGTCCGCTTTGTCAAATCGAGCTGCATCAATGTCGCAGAAACCGACAAATTTCACACTGGCATGTGATCCGACATTGGATAGGTCCGACCATCCCATCCCGTTGACGCCTATTGCCGCGACGTGTAACTCTTGCCGCGCCGGAGCTGCGCGCAGGATGGAAGGCATCGCAAACATGCCCGTAGCTGCAACGGCGGACCGAGTCAAAAACCGACGTCGTGGAAGTCTAGCTTGGGTCATGCGTGGTTCCTTATGGTTTGTGTTTTCAAAAGTTATTGTTGAAGAGACGATGCATCACCGGATAATCATGGATCCGCCAACAGAGGGGCCCATGTGCCTAGCTGTAACCTCGGAATCTTTCCGTCAGGTGGCAGTGTAGATGCCACGGCGTCCTTTAAGGCCACCGCTAATTCTTCCCTTGCGGCCTTATGTTCGTCATTTTCAACAAGGTTTGTCAACTCGCGCGGGTCATTGTCATGATTATAAAGTTCTCTTCCGGCAGCCCCTCTATCCCATTCCGTGTAGCGCCAACGTGGGGTTCGAAGAGAATAACCAAAGAACGGACCGTCTGCTTCATTGCCATTTTTAGCCTTCCTTAGCTTGCCGCCACGGGTGACCTGAGTTAACGCCCACCCGCGTCCAGTGTGTGATGGATCCTTGAGCATTGGAACCAGACTCTGCCCTTGAAGATTGTCCGGAATTCTAACATCGCAAAGCTCTGCTAGGGTTGGAAACAAATCGATCTGTGACACTGGCGTCTCCGAGATCGTCCCTAGGGACATTCCCGGTGCCACGATCAGCAGCGGAACGCGGGCACTTTCCTCGAAGAGACTCATTTTTTGCCAAAGTCCATGTTCGCCCATGTGATAACCGTGGTCACTCGTAAACACGATGACAGTATTTTCCGCTAGTCCTTGACGTTCAAGGGAGTTCACAACTACGCCAACCTGAGTGTCCATAAAGCTGATACTGGCATAATATGCTTGGCGACATTGTCGACGGAGTGCATCTGTTAATTGTTCCTGCTCCTTTTTCTGACTAGCAAGACCCGCCATTGGAATATCGGCTTGATCTTCTTCAATGCCCTGGACCACTGGCATTTCGGCTTCTTGGTACATATCAAAGTATGGCGACTTAGGAGCAACATAAGGCGTGTGCGGACGAAAGAAGCCAACCGCCAGAAAGAACGGACGGTGTTTTTCTCGGGCACAGCGTTCCAGCACCCAGTTCGCATCGTTTGCCATCAATGCGTCGGTATGATGTTCGTCACTCTGCGGCGAAGCATACCAACTGAGCGTTCCGCCAAACTGATTTTTGGTCAGACTGAAGATCGATGAATGTTCTTCCAGCCGATCGACCCCAGCAGGATTGAGCTCCAACTCCCACGATCCCGGATCATCGTGTCCGTTGGTGCCGATCGAATTCGGAACGTTGTAGTGATAGAGCTTCCCGATTCGTGCGGCAAAGTATCCCTGCTGGCGAAACGCCTGCGGCATACTCAGTTGATGGGGAATGGTCTGGCGGAATACCTGACTGTTTTCGTGGATTCCCGTACTATTGGGATACAACCCCGTGAGTAACGAATTGCGGCTAGGGCCACACAGTGGAAACGAGCAGTACGCTTTGTTAAAGCGCACGCCCCGCGCTGCCAGTCGGTCAATATTGGGTGTCTTAACCTGCGGATCACCATAACAGCCCAGCAGGTTATTAAGGTCATCGGAAATGATGAACAGCACATTCCGCCGAGCATCAGTAGCAATCGCTGAAGCACAGCACAACATCGTTAGAAAAAACCATACAAACGACTTTCCCATCACAGCAACCTCACATCAAAATGATGAAAACTGGACTAGGATGTTACCGTGACCAAATCGAATTAGCTACGCTGCGGCGCATTCTGAACGGCAGCGAATCCCTGTCACAGAATAGGTTGCCAACGATTTATCAGGCTAAACGTCCGGCAGTTTCTCGACCCACCATTTTGGTTGCACGAAGATATTTTCGACAACCATGGTGAAACCGGGAAGGAGGTCGCCGATTTCCAGAGTCTGCCACTTCCCCAGCGACAGGGTATGGCTGGCGCGGCGAATGACTTGGATCTCTTTTTTGAACGGGTCTGGCACCCACACGCATTCGACGCCGTGTTTCAAATACGCCGTTGTCCGGAGGCGCATGTCGGAACGGCGATCATGCGACGAAGCCACATCAATGACGATGCGAGGAATTTCCGTAGCGATGACGTTGTCAAACTGGCTAAACGGCTTGCCCTCCCGGAAAATACTCATCGCCGGAACGTAGACCGTATCTGGTTCTGAATGCACATGCAGTCCCAAATCGTGGCATGCATAGCCTCGCGTCTGCGGTGGCTGCGTCCTGAACCACTCCGCTAACGCCCGGGAAATGTTGAGCACGATCGTGCCATGTAAGTCATCGGGAGCCGACAATAACACGGTCTGACCATCATGCAATTCATGCCAACGCCCAGCTTCGGGCAGGGAATATTTGAGTTCCGCAAAGTCCTGCGCGGAA
Organism: Planctomycetota bacterium; assembly: GCA_003670925.1. Classification (GTDB taxonomy): domain Bacteria; phylum Planctomycetota; class Planctomycetia; order Planctomycetales; family Planctomycetaceae; genus SXXK01. The sequence continues at coordinate 21,062 of QWQG01000188.1, forward strand.
AGGGTCGATGGGCTTAGCATGGATTGGGGCTTAGCATGGATTGGGGCGAGTTTAGGGTCATCCAAGAATTCCATGGACGACTTCTCCATGCACGTCTGTGAGGCGAAAGTCGCGTCCCTGCGACCGGTACGTCAGCTGCTTATGATTCAGTCCCAGCAAATGCAGAATAGTGGCATGCAGATCGTGCACATGAACGCGATTTTCTACGGGCCCGAAACCCATTTCATCCGTCGCCCCAAAAATCTGACCGCGTTTGACGCCGCCACCCGCCAGCCACATGGTAAACGCATCGACGTGATGGTCACGACCAATAGATTCCCGCGGCTCGCCCATCGGCGTCCGACCAAATTCTCCGCCCCAAATAACTAGCGTGTCTTCCAGCAGGCCTCTTGCTTTCAAATCGAGCACCAACGCGGCAGCCGCTTGGTCCACCTCGCGGCAGACACCATCCAATGCCACATCGAGATCGGCACCCTTACCCCCATGATGATCCCAATCCGTATGGTACAATTGGACGAAACGCACGCCGCGTTCGACAAGTCTTCGCGCTAGCAGGCAATTGTTTGCGAAAGACGCCTTACCGGGGACCGCGCCGTACATGTCCAGCGTCAATTTGGATTCGGCTTCCAATTGAGTCAGCTCAGGGGCCGCCATCTGCATTGAAAATGCTGTTTCGTACGCACTGATCCGCGTTTCAATTTCTGGATCTCTGACTTCTGCTAGCCGCAGCCGATTGAGTTGTCCGACGGTGTCTGTGAAATCACGCTGAGCCTCCCGCGTAATACCGGGCGGATTGGACAGGTTCAAAATAGGATTTCCTTTGCTCCGGAATGGAACACCCTGCAGACTGGTCGGTAGAAATCCACTCGACCACAAGGTGTTGCCCGCGCGAGGCCCTCGAGGACCTGATTGCAATACCACAAAACCAGGTAGGCTATTTGATTCGCTGCCGAGACCGTACGTGACCCACGATCCGAGACTGGGACGCCCCGGTGCCTGAAACCCGCTATTCATGAATAGTTTAGCCGGTCCGTGATTGAAAACGTCTGTCGCCACACTGCGCACCCAACAGACATCATCGACGATCGCTCGATGATGCGGCAGCAGTTCGCTCAGATCCATGCCACAGTCGCCCCACCGTCCGAAATGCCGGTTTGATCCCAGCAATTTGGCATCCGCCGGAAGAAATGCAAACCGCCGGCCCTCTGTCATACTCGCGGGCGGCGTTTGCCCATGATACTGATTCAGCACAGGCTTGGGAGTAAACAATTCAAGTTGACTGGGGCCTCCCGCCATGAACAAAAAAATGACATTCTTGGCGCGTGGCGGAAAATGTGAATCACGCAAGGCCATCGCTCGTTCACCGGCAGCAGCTTCGGAATTGAGCAATGTGGAGAGCGCGACACTCCCAAGGCCGAGTGCAGAATTCGTCAGAAACGTTCGTCGCTGGTCTAGCATGGCCGATGGCGATTGTGTGTGTGTCATGCTGGTCAGATTCTTCGTAAAGACTTAATCGGCATGAGTTGCCGTTTGTGCGAATATGATGTTTTGTTCAGTATTTGCGTTGTGCCGTACAGTCCGAAGTGAAAACATTTTCGAGGCAAAGTTCATTGCTTGTTGAAACTTGGCGGGTTGCTCTCTTTTCGAATCGAAAGTGAATCCCTTAAACTCCATTGTGATTTGAGATAAGAACACTCAGCCAGCGGCAGTCAGTTATAACAGGGATGACACCATGCGTCACACAGTCGGCTTGATTCTTGGGGGCGGTAAGGGAACGCGTCTGATGCCGCTGACCGAATATCGCTCGAAACCAGCCGTGCCGTTAGGAGGAAAGTACCGACTGATCGACGTTCCAATTTCGAACTGCATTAACAGCAACATCAACCGCATGTACGTGCTGACTCAGTTTAATTCCGTCAGTTTGCACCGGCATATTCGCCAGACGTACAATTTCGATCTGTTCCACAACGGATTCGTGGAAATTCTGGCAGCCCAGCAGACGCTGGAAGGTGCAGACTGGTATCAGGGCACAGCCGATGCCGTCCGCAAACAGGTGCGATTTCTTAAGGAATATGGCATTAAGTACGTGCTGATTCTTTCCGGCGATCAATTGTACCGGATGAATTTCAATGAGATGTTAGCAACGCACATCAACGCGGACGCGGATGTCACAATTTCTACGGTTCCAGTCCACGCTGATGCCGCCCGCAGCTTCGGAATTATGCAGCTCAATGATTCCGGAAAAGTCGTCGATTTCGTCGAAAAACCAAAGGACGATGCTTCGCTTGAAAAGGTGCGGACACCGGCGGCATGGATTGAGAGCAAAGGCATCGAAGCCAATGGTCGCGAGTACCTTGCCAGCATGGGGATTTACTTGTGGAACCGTGACCTCCTAGTCGATTTACTGGAATCTACAAGCCATGACGATTTCGGCCAGCACATTTTTCCGATGGCGATTAAAAACCATCATGTGCAAACGCATCTTTTCGATGGCTATTGGGAAGACATCGGAACGATCAAAGCCTTCTATGACTGCAATTTGGCGTTGACTGATGCCAATCCTCCGTTCTTGTTTGCGGATCGCCGCGCGCCCATTTTCACGCGACCACGCTTTCTGCCCTCGACACGCATGGCGTCCTGCACCGTCCGTGACAGTTTGATTGCAGACGGTTGCTTTATCGGCACCAGTACGATTATCGAGAAATCTGTGATCGGGATGAGGACGCACATTGGGAAAAATGTGATCGTCAAGAATTCCGTCGTCATGGGAGCCGATTTTTATCCAACAACCGACGACCATTTGTACTCCTTCGGTGACTCAGCAGCCGTTTGGGGCATCGGTGATGGTGCGTATATTGATGGTGCCATGCTCGATAAGAACGTCTGCATCGGGCGTAACGTCAGAATTGTGGCCAGTGAGTCACCTGCGGCGGACTGCGACTTCGGTGAAGTCCTCGTCCGCGACGGCATCCCCTGTGTTCGTAAGAATGCCCGTGTGCCTGATGGGTGGCGATTTCCAGAAAAATAAAGGCCCAACGCTCAAACCAAACGGATAGACACCAGCCCTACTCCCGAAAAACTGTGCATCGTGCACTGCTGAAAACTTACACCACAGGGGCATGCAACGCTCGGTGTGCCAGTTGGCTATTCACGACTTCGCCGGTTGATTCCTTGTCAGCATGACTCAGAAGATGACGATCGGCGGCCTGATTCAACGCGCTGCTCAATTCGTTGTCGACAAGCTGGCGGACTTATGTCAGTTCGGCGATCGGGCGACCACCTCCCACAATACTGACTGGCCGGCCGCTAGCGTCCTCGAAATGGGTGTCGAGTGAAATGCCGAGCGTATGATAAATCGTAGCCAAGAGATCAAGCGGAGTGACCGGTCGCTCCTGAACACCACCACCCCACTTTTCACTCGCCCCAATCACCCGCCCGCCGGGGATCCCGCCGCCCGCCAGTAAAACACTGAAACAGTCGGCCCAGTGATCCCGGCCCGCGTGCCCGTTCATGCGTGGTGTGCGACCAAATTCCCCCACGCAGTAAATGATCACATCGTTCAGCATCCCGCGTATTGTGAGATCGTCCACCAGTGCGGCAATTGCTTTGTCGAGAGGTGGAAGATGCTCCTCTAGCCCCTTGGCGATGTCATTGTGATGATCCCAATTCCCCGTATTAATGTTGACGCAACGCACGCCCGATTCCACCAACCGACGCGCTAGCAATGCACTCTGCCCATAGCGATGCCGCCCATATTTATCACGCAGCGTCGCGTCTTCTGCGTTAAGATCAAACGCGGTGCGAACCTGATCACCGGAAACCATCTCCAACGCTTGACTCTTAAATGTGTCTAGCCCTTCCATGACCCCGTTATCATCGATATCGCGGCGGAGTGTGTCGAACGTTTTTAATAACGCCCGGCGTGAATCAATCGTACGTGTGGTCAATCCCGTCGGCAGCGAGAGACTAGGCAACTTGAAATCTGCCGCATTCGGGTCTGCTCCAACTTCAAACGGATTGAATGCTTTGCCCAAGTACACGCCTCCCTGATATCCAAAAGCTTCTGACTTAGGAATCGTGACGTACGCAGGAAGTGGTGGTAGACGGGAACCCAATGAGCGAGAAATCACCGATCCAAATGAGGGTTTTTGAGCCGCATTGCGGGCCAGTGTCGGACCGAAGTAGCCCGTCTGCATCCAGTGCGCGGATGGTGCATGAATTCCATTCTCATGATGCACCGAGCGGACAATCGAGAGCCGATCCATGACCTGAGCCTGACATGGGAGTCCCTCACTGAGCTGAATGCCGGGAATCTTCGTGCCAATAGGTTGATACATGCCGCGATATTCAGACGGGGCATTGGGCTTCAAGTCCCAAGTGTCTTGCTGACTCACACCACCATCGGTCCAAAAAACAATGAGCGATTTCCGGCTAGCAGGCCGACCGGCTTCCGCAGCCTGGCATTCCAGCCGCAGCAGATCGGCGAGCCCCAGTCCCAGCAGCGGTGCTCCGATCTGCAAGAAATTCCGGCGCGTGCCGCCTGAGCATTTCTGAAACGCTTGACCTTCAATTTTCAACATGAAACTTCTCCTCCAATTCGGACTTCGTTTCTAATGATTGAACATAAATTCGTTGGTAGCCAATAGTGACCACAAGAGTGACCGACAGGCTTCTCCACGGTCTGGCTCAGCCGCGAAAAATAAGGTTGCCGCGTTGAGTTCCTCCGGACGTGGATGGCGTGCGAACACACGCAGAAAAATTTCTCTGGCCAGAATCTCAGGCGACTTATCGCTGATTGCCAGTTGTTCAGCGTAACCTGTTTTCTCCGTTAGCTTCCGTTGAATTTCCGACGAGTTGACTAATTCCAATGCCTGTGTCAGTGCGGGAGCGTCAACGCGTTCACATTCGCACGCCGACATTCGTAGAGGTCGCCCAAACACATCCAAGAAATTCGCTGCGACATTTTCGTCCGGTAATTCAATCGCGCGAGTTCCAGGCGGAACGCTGTCAAAGTTTGTAGGCACATCTAGCACCTGACTGATGCCATCCAGCAAAACTTCCGCCGGCATGCGACGCGGATAAAATCGCGCAAATGTCTGCGTGTCACCGACATTGCCCGCATGCGGCGCCGACTCCAGACGGTAGGCATAACTATTCGCGATCACGCGGATTAACTGTTTTAGATCGTAACCACTGGAAATGAAATCTTGTGCGAGCCCGTCGAGAAGTTCCGGATTGCTTGGCGGATTTGTGCTGCGGGCGTCGTCAATCGGGTGCACGATGCCTCGTCCCATAAAATGTGCCCACATGCGATTGACCATGGTGCGTGCAAAAAACGGATTGTCGCCAGCAGACATCCACCGCGCCAGACTTACTCGCGGATCATCGTGCAGGCCGAGCGAGAATTCGTTCCCACCCAAAGGCTGCGGTTTGAGGATTTTTCCGGTCCTCGGATGTAAAACGACTGCCGACTCTTTTAGAAAGATCATCTCGTCGGTCGGAACTTCCGCATCAGCAAACCCACCCTTGCGACCGACCCGCGAAAATACAGCCGCCAGCCCATAGTAGTCCGACTGGCTCCAGCGCTCCGTGGGATGATGATGACACTGGGCACACTGTACACGGACTCCTAAAAAGGCCTGTGCAACTGATTCCACATATTCTGCAGGTTTCCGCACAGTGCGATACCAAATCGCAGGTGGGTTCTCATTCTGACTTCCAGTCGCAGTCAAAATTTCTGATACAAATTGATCATATGGCTTGTTCGCTTCGAGCGAATCGCGAATCCACTCAGCAAACAATGTCGTGCCTGCCCGCTGTTTGCTAGTGGAATACCCTGCGCCGCGATTCTGTAAGACATCGGCCCATTTCAAAGCGAAGTAACTGGCATACTCCGGACGTTCCAGCAGACGATTGATCAAGGCTTGACGCTTATCGCTGCGTGGAGCAGTCAGGTATTCAGTCACTTCACTGTCCGATGGCAATGTTCCGATAATATCAAGTGTGACGCGACGCAGAAATGTTGCGTCGTCGGCTACAGCAGACGGCACAATGCCCAATTGTCGCCACTGATTAAACAGGTGGCTATCTACGGAATTATTATTCCATTCGCGAGGGCTTTCCGCGTCTCGCAGAAGTTGGGCTTTGATTTTATCTAATTCTGCGTTGATCGCAGCCAACTGCGTCGGTTCACTGGCAAATGGCACAGCTGCGTGAAACGTCGCAAGCTGCTCACCAAACCGGGCCATGACAGAAAACAAGCCGTGCTGCAAACTCGTCTGCACGAGGCCGGAATTTGTCACGGTCGCGATACCTACTTCATTTGATTGATAGATCGCCTGAAGCGTCACATCACGTGACGTCCCATCGGAAAAAGCCCCGGTCACATGTAACTGCAGGGAGGACTCACTGTGCATAATTTGCTGATGCGGGGTAATCTCCACGCGGACGAGATGCGGGTCGTCTTCGCTCGGTGCTGGCGCGCCTTGACTGATCCATTGGCGGAGAATTTGATAGTCATGACTATCCACTGCCAGTCGTCGTCCACCGCCATGCGGCATCGTCGCCGTTGCCTTTGCCAAGAGGAGGCTCTGATCCGGTGCGGCCAACGACAGTCGCCGTCCTCGTGATTCTTTCACGATCGCTTCGTAATCGAATTCTGGTTCGAATCCAAACAACGAAAGCCGAAATCCATTTTGTCCAGTTGCCTTCCCGTGACACCCGCCGCCGTTGCATCCGAGCTTCGTCAAGATCGGTACGACCTCGGTACCAAAATAGACCGCGCTGGGCGACGCGGCGGCCCTGTCGATTTCCTGCGGCGCCCCCTCGACCGTGCCCTGAAATTCAAAAGCAAGGATCAGCGTCGTGAATAAAATGAGACGACAAGATAAACCCCTGTATTTAAGATCAATAAATGCCATTACGGTAAAATCTCCAACGAAAAAAAACTGCTCCCGTGATAGCTTGGCTCATCTTCAATCACACCGACGGTAAAAAGCCGAAGGAAAGGTTGCGGTCCTAACGCGGCATCGTCGTTGATCACGATCTGGAGGGAGCCAGCGTCTGTCTGACCAACGAAAGTTTCCCCACGACCTCGCAGGCCGGCAACATCCGTCACACATCCAGGAGCGGCTAATTCTGTATGCATCTTGCCAATGAATCCGTTGAGTCGTTTTGCCGAATAGGCAATCTGAATTGTCTCACCTCGTCGAGCCTGCTTCACGGAAAAAGGATCCACTTCGACATGAAATGCGGCCGGCTGCACATCAATCGTGACAGAGTTACTGTAGCCAAAAATTGTTTCCGTTTTAGCGTCCGCTGTGGGGACAGTCGTTTCAGCTCGGATCGCAAGCGAATAACGCCCCACTGGGAGTGTCGTTGGGAGAAGAAAACTGAGATACCCTGTGGTCTGACCAGCCGGAATGATGGCCGATTCATTGGGAATAAGTTCGGGAAGCCCAACCCCAATCAATTTCACGGATGCCTGTTGCAGCGGCTCTCGCCGTTCGATCTGAACCGCCAAATCGACGACTCCCCCGGGAGAATGCCTTGCCTGCAGAGTTCCATACAATTGATGCTCAACCGTCCCGTGGCCATCCGCCGTGATCTTCAGCGGCGACGCACCGACAACCGCCAAGGGAATTTCTGAAACAATTCGGCCCCAACCATTTGCTGGTCTCGACCGGACGACTGTGCCGCCATGAACCGCGCGATGCAAGCTTTCCAACCCAACTTCGGCAGAAGCCTCTAGTTTTAACGCCCCGCATTGGCCTTCCGCATTTTGATCAGCTGACACCACCATCAGCGTCCGATCAACGCCGGGACCTAGCCAAACGTCCGCACATTCCACACCGCTCGGTAGATCTTTGGCTGATACACGGATTGATCCACCCCAGCCACGCCTCCGGACCGCGAGCAGTTCCAAAACTGCACGACCTCCACGCTGCAAGTTTAAGCCACCCGGTCCCCCTTGGAGGGGGATGGCCACGACTTGAAAATCCGGCTCTTCTCGTTCAAGTCTCAGCCGATAGAGACGCCGCAGATCGCTTCGCAATCCGCCACTCAAATTCTGGACGGCAATCAAAAATCGACCATCTTCCGGAGATACCCAGCGTCCAGCAGGATCGAGATGGTTGGTTGGGAACGCGCCGCCGAGATTCCGAGTTTCGTCGGCGAATTGTGCCAATACAGCCAGTGGTTGCAGAGTTTGTGCGTCGGCTAGCGCATCTAGAATGCGTCCATCATGGATGCTAATTTGCAGATCAACGGGAGAACCAATTCGCTGTCCGAACGCTTCGATAAAGAACACTTCACCGCGTCGCGCTTCGATCGCATACCAGTCGCATTCAGCCCCCTCCGCCAACTGTCCACTTAGGTCACAGGGAACAGTGATCGCCTGCGCTAGTTCAGACGCCGAGTTGTCACCGCGATCGATGCTCACCGGCACATCCGCGAGCCCAATCACAATTGGCGCATGGCTCCGGGGAAAATGGTAACAGAATGCCGCTCCTGCCAAAATCGCTTGCGATGGTTGCAACTGCACGGGGAGGGGCCATGTGGCAACAGCAAGTGCTGCAGGAATTTCTACCTCAATACTTTCATAACCGGCACTCAGTTGAGATCGGACGCCGCTGGCTGAATTCTCGTTGATCTCCGTTTCTAATGCGGCAGATGTTTCGTCGCGATTTAGGTTCCAGCCATACAATTGAACGCGTGACGTCTTCCCGCGCTCAATTACCGACGGCACAGAGAACGCGACACGTGGCCCTGTATCAATGTCGAGGCGGTAGTAACATTCTACGCCGCCAGTAGAAATTAAATCGTGAACTGCCACAACATACGTACCATCCACCGGCACTCGGAAATCCAGCAGCGGATCACTGCCAAAGTATCCGCGATTGACCGCAACTCGACGCCCTGTACTGTCAAAAAGTTCCAACACCAAGCGCAGGGGTGAATCAATTCGTTCAGCCCAGCCCTCAATTATCAAGCGTTGGCCTTTTTTTGCCTCAATCCGAAACTGATCAACGTCTCCTCCTTTGTTCAGTTGTCCGTTGACCACACTGTCCAACGGAACGATCGTCGCCTCTCGTTGCGAGTCGTTCGGCTCTACTTCGGAATGCTCCACGCGGTTTCCCACAGCAAATGTCCGCGGGGCGCTCACGCCGTTGTCCCCCACGGCCCATAAGTCGTACAGGCCGGGCTGGGCATTGGGCGGAATCGTGAGGCGAAAACGATTGGGTTCCAGTAACTCGCAGCGCACTCCAAGAACACTGCAACGCAACGTCGTCACCCTTTCGAGATTGCTGCCAGTAACGGTGACGTCCACAGTGGTACCGTTTTGACCACTTGCAGGGAAAACCGTGTTGAAGACGGGCGGCGTCTGGGCAAACACAGAATGCGTAGTCAAGACAAGCAGGGTAATTACGCACACGATGACGCAACTATCGCTGCGGACAATTGGCCGGAGGAGTGGGCGTGACAACGCATTGCGGTCGTCATATCTCACTGCGATGTCTTCCTAGAATAACGGGGTGGGGAAATGAGCAGAGGGCAGATAGCATCGAATGTCGCTTGGCAATCAGCCATTATTTTCTCGTACTTTGCCTTATAAAAGTTCGGCGATTGGCGTGCCATCCGTCAGGATCGGCATGGGGCGGCCTGAATAGTCGGGGAAAGAGTGTTCTGTGTCGATTCCCAAGTGACGATACGCAGTCGCCCAGAGATCATTTGGTGAGAGTGGTCGGTCTTTGGGGTGTTCGCCCAACGCATTGGTGGAACCGATCACTTGGCCAGTTCTCATGCCACCGCCGGAAACCAACAGGGACATTGCGGCCGGCCAGTGATCACGGCCCGGCTGCAGAATTCCAGTCCCCGTGCCTTTTTGATAACTCACGCGCGGAGTATGGCCGAACTCACCCATGACAATCACCATAATCTTGCGGTCTAATCCTCGGGTGTAGATATCTTCAATCAAGGCCGAAACGGCTTTATCGAAATACGGCAACCGCCAACGAGCATCGTCGAAGACATGGCAGTTCACTGCGTGGCAGTCCCAGTTATAAATCGAGTTGGCGGGACTCGCCCCACCAGGATGTTCCATCACGACATTCGCAAAGCTCGTTCCCGCTTCCACTAAGCGTCGCGCCAGCAAGGCCTGTTGACCATACGCATTCCGACCATAACGATCTCGCAGTGTCGATTCCTCTTGGGACAAGTCAAACGCATTCCGCACTGCATCGCTCGTCAGGAGCGAGAGCGCTTTTTGCTGGAAGCGGCTGCTTGCTTCGAGAACACCACTGTGGTCCACTTCATGCCGGATCCGATCGAAGCTCCGCAAGAGCGATCGACGATCATTCAGACGCGATGTAAGCTGGGGCACAATCGAAAGATTGGGGATCGAAAATTTCGGGTCACTCGGATCACCAGGGATCAGAAATGGAGCATACGCCCGACCAAGGTAACCAGCCCCCTGCGAGTAAGAATCGGCATTAGTGTCAGCACGTTGGCCCGAAGTGAAGTTTAAGACTTCGGGACGCAGATGTTCCCGCAGTTTACCAACGATGCAGCCTACCGATGGAGCATCGTTTACGAAACCCGACGGCGATTTTGGAATTCGCCCCGTCAGAACTCGCTTATGCGCGCCATCATGATCGCCAAAGCTATGTGACAATGAACGGACAAGTGTAAATCGATCAGCGATCTTCGCATGCAGCGGAAGATGCTCACAGACTTCCATTCCCGGGACGTTGGTCCTGATGGGCCAGAAATCGCCGCGATATTCGAGCGCCGCATTCGGCTTCATATCGTACGTATCCATGTGCGACAGGCCGCCTGTCAACCAAATCAAGATTACCGCCGTGTCCTGATTTTTTCCCCGCAATTCTCCGCCCAGCACGCGCAGCCGCAACAGTTCACCCAGCCCCATGGCCATTGTGACCAACGAACCGGCTTTCAACCACCGCCGCCGTGTCAGATGCTGCGGGTATCTGAAGTCTTTCGCGACCCGACTCACTACGTTCCTCCGCTTTTTAAACTATCGCGGACAGCAGTTAAAAACCGCTGCTCGGTGTGCCCCTGTTTGTAGCAAACGGGCGACCACGGTAAGAACCCTGCTCGAGGACACGCTGCGCATCTTAAATTGACATGGTTGACGATAACAGTCGGATCAGGAACTTTTACATTGGGGATGAGCGGATTCTGGCTTTGCCTTCGCGTGTCGCAACTGGAGCAGTCTCCGACACACTTCACTTGTCGTTGAACCAGTTTCGGCTGCCTCCGCTAATTTATCGGTTTGCTCCGCCTGCCGTTGAACCATGCCTATCATCGGCAACGCCCAGCATTACGGAACTTAAGCCACTGCCGATACCGAGGAGTGCGAAGCGGTCTCCGGGAACTGGCGGATTCTGTTCAAGGCCCATTGACAAAGCAATTGGCAAAGCGGCGGCTCCGGTGTTGCCAAGAAGTTCCACGGTGGGAAAGTCCAGCGCCGGGTTCAGCCGCAGTCGCTCCATGAGCAGTGTGCGATGTTGTCTTCCAACCTGATGCGTAAAGACGCGTGTGACGTCTTCATTGCGCCAGCCCAGCACTGATTTTGTGCGGCTCCATGTTTGTTCGGCGAGCTTGATGCCGGCATGAAGCAAGGCTTCGGAATCAGTTTCCATGCGGGGCCGACCATCACCATATTTTGCGTTCTCTACTCCGCCAGCACACAATCGATGGCCAGTGGAATCGGCAAGAAACGATCCGCCGCGTAAACGGAGTCCCGTGCGGCTGAGTTTTCGATCACACAGCACAATCGCCGCAGATCCTGATCCAATCGTCAATGATGCGAACGCCGATTTAATACTCTGCCGTGTCAGTGTCCTGTCGGTCAGGAGGCTATCAATCGTGCCTTCCACTAGATCCCGGCCGTTTTCCGTACCAACCACGATGCCGGCCCGCATCCGCCCAAGTTCGATCTGATCGGCAATGAGCAGCATTCCATTGAGCAGTCCTAGACACGCATTGCTCACATCCATCACGAGCGCCTCGGCCGGTAGCTGCACTCCATCGTGAACACTGGCCGCCGTCGCCGGCTCCATCTGATCGCGACAGACAGAGCCATGAATCAGCGCGCCGATGTGCCGGCGGTCAATGCCGGATTTTTCAAGGGCAGCGCGCGCCGTTCCCACGCTAATCGTGCTCGGCAATGTGCCGGGATCAAAGAAACGTCGCTCGCGAATCCCCGTCATGAGTTCGAGACGTCCGGCAGGTAACGACAATCTTTCGTAGACAGTCGCGAGCCGATTTTCGATCTCGTCGGACGTTACCACATGCGGTGGCAAAGTGTGTACGACAGCTTCGATGCAGACGTGTTCGTATCGCATGCTCAGTTTCACTCGTAAAATTCAACTCGACCTCTGTCGATAGAACACGGCCACGGAGATTTTCTGAAGGTCGTGCTTATAGTCGATTGATGTGAGCTTCGACCGGATTCGGTCAGCGATTCCGTGAGTTTCCCGCGTGAAGTAACACTCTCCCCAGCGAAAGCCATCTAGGAGTTTGTCCTGCTACCTGTCATCAAACGTCGCTGAATTGAGTTGAGAAAAAGTTTTTTTCGGCCTGCGGATTGCCGTAGAGCCGATGACATGATTTCGACATAGGGACATGGATTTTGGGTTCTTCTCGGATTTGAGTGGCGACACGTGGAATTTCTGTGGAATTCGGAGTTGCGTTGATGGGTTCAAAGTTGCATTGGATACCGTCATTCAGATGAGTCCAGCTAGACTCCGCGATGTAAACACGCCAATGCAATAGGAATACAACAGCAGCACGAGCATCATTCGTGGATG
>QWQG01000179.1 GCA_003670925.1 Planctomycetota bacterium
AATCTCGCGCTGTTCTGCAGCGTGCGATGTGCCACATCCGGTCGCGCGGCTGGCATGGCTGGTGTGATTCTGGTTCTGATGTTTGTGCTGCCAGATCTCATCCTGCGAGGTCTGGCCGCATATCCGCCACAAGTTGTTCCGAGTGTCGTATTGGATACGCTCAACAGGATTCCCTCTGCGTTCGAAACGATCAGTATCTTTGGACGGTTGCGGTGGCTCCTGCAGACAGACAACCCTGTCGTGTTTTTCGGCCAGCAGTTCTGGATTAGTATGGGGATTGCCATCGCCTTGTTTGCGATCAGCACTCTGACGATTGATTTCTGGTCAGCAGCGGTGGAGGCAGGGGGGCCATCTGAGAACCCTACGATCCGCCGCTGGTCAGTGGGCCGCAGCTGGCCGATGGCTGTGATGTGGAAAGAATTTCTGTTCTTCACGGGTGGCCGCAGCTTTTTTATCGCGAAGATAATCGGTGGTGGACTTGTGTTTGCAGCATTCATCATGCTGCAACGAACCAATGGAGATGAAAGCTTCGTGACTTTGCAAGGCGACTATGCGTGGGCCGCGTTTCTGACATTCGCTGGATTTTTCGCGATCGAAGTGCTGCTATATTCATCGGGGTGTTTGTTCTACGAAATTCGTCAAGCGACGCAATCAACGCTCGCCGCCATTCCTCTCTCCGGTGTCCGGATCCTGCTGGAAAAAGCCGGCGGCTGTCTGATTGCATTAATCCCGTCGATATTTTGGCTGGGCATGACGGTGCTCGCTGGTTATGACGGCATCGCACGCGAATGCTCGATGACGATGGTCATCAGCGTTCTCATCGTGCTGGGCTTCAGCAGCCACATGGCCGTTATTCTGTCACTCTACACGCGCTGGGCCGCGTTACCATTGACAGTCCTGCTTTCTGCTCCGGCCTTTTTCTGCCTTGCCGCACCAATCCTTAACCTCACCACCACCACCAATGCCATCGCCCGCAGCCAGCATATCGAATCGACGCTCCTGCTCAGTGCGTTTGTCAATCTCTTCTGGACCTGGCTCTTTATCCTGTTGCCATTACAACTGTGGATCAAGGATCGGTGGAACCATATCAGTCAGTTTTAACGAGCCTGTCGTCGAAGTAGTTGATGCCCATGCCGGCGTCGATGACAAGGCCCTGAGCGTTGATGCCGGAGGAGCGAGGGCTGAGCAGGAAGGCGACAGCAGACGCGACTTCATCGGTCTGCACAGCTTGCTTTCGGAGTGTCGCTTTTTCCGCAAACAGGTAGCTATCGACGTAGCCTGGAATTCCAGCGGATGCAGATGTTTTCAAGAGACCGGGACAGACGGCATTGAAGCGGATTTTCGAAAACTGCGAGAACGACTTCGCCAGAAAACACACGGAAGAGTCCAACGCGGCTTTAATCGGTGCCATATAGCCGTAGTTTTCAGCGGCCATCCGCGTCGTCGAAATCGAAATCGTGACCACGCTGCCGGTTTCCGGGTCCAACATCGGCCTGAAGGAATCCGCCAGTGCCAACAGTGAAAAACACGAAATGTTTGCGGCCTGCAGGAATGCCGCACGCGGAGTCTGGTGGAAGGGCAGCCACCCCGCCGAAAAATCTGCAAAGGCAAGCGAATGCACAATGCCATGCAGCACACTTGTGGTGCTCGCAACGGCGTCACGAAGTGCATCGATCTGCTCTTGGTGTTCCACATCACAAACAAAAACAGGGGAATTTGGAAATAGTTTCTTTACCGCATCCGCTCGCACCTGACTCCGCACCGAGAGCAGCACGTTTGCGCCAACTTCCTGCAGCAGTTGCGCCGTGTGCCACGCGACGCTTTTGCGATTCGCGACACCGGCGACAAGAATCGTCTTACCTGTGAGTTGCAGAAAATCCATAGTTCAGGGGACATTCTTTCTCTTAATTTCAATCCTACTCTTATTTGCAATCTGGTTCCGTGGTTGCCTCGACAGGCATCGCACAATGCACGAATCCACTGCGTGAAAAGAAGCGAACTGATCGGATTTGAAATTTGAGATTTGAGATTTCGGATTTAAGATTTCGAATTTATGACTAGCGGCTGAGCGGCTTAAAACGTCCATGCTGGGCGCGATCGGAATCAGCACCGGCGCGTTCATTTCGCTGCTTCTCGTAGATCTGGTAATTCCCTTCGCACCACACAACGGAACCGTCTGGTTCAAACGCAAGAATGTGCGTTGCGATCCGGTCGAGAAACCAGCGATCATGGCTCACGACAACCGCACAGCCGCCGAAGTTGGACAAACCTTCTTCAAGAGCGCGCAAAGTATCAACGTCCAAATCGTTTGTTGGTTCGTCGAGCAGCATCAGATTTCCACCTGACCGCAGCAATTTTGCCAGATGAACCCGGTTTCGTTCGCCTCCGGAAAGTTGACCGACAAACTTCTGCTGATCTGACCCCTTGAAGTTAAAACGACCACAGTAGGATCTCGCGTGGATTTTTGATGTGCCGACTTCGAGCACCTCATGCCCTCCGGAAATTTCCTGATAAACGGTCTTACTGTCATCCAGTGAATCTCGCGACTGATCCACGTACGAGGCCTGTACGGTCTCACCGATTTTCAATGTTCCGGAGTCCGGCTTTTCAAGTCCCATAATCATCCGGAAGAGCGTCGTTTTTCCTGCTCCGTTCGGACCAATCACACCAACAATTCCACCTGGCGGCAGATCGAAGCTCAGATTGTCAAACAGGACGCGGTCTCCGAAACTCTTTTTCAGCTTGTCGGCCTGCACGACCAGTTGCCCAAGTTTGCGCGACGTCGGGATCTGAATCTGAGCGGCTTCGTCGCGTTCGTCGAATTGCTGTGCCGCCATTTCGTTGTAACGTTCCAGACGCGCTTTATTCTTGCTGGCGCGGGCTTTAGGTGACATGCGAACCCATTCGAGTTCGCGTTTCAGATCTCGTTGACGCCGGGTTTCACCCCGTTCTTCGAGTTCCAAGCGTTTCCGCTTCTGTTCCAGCCACGACGTATAGTTGCCTTCGTAGGGAATACATCGACCGCGATCACATTCCAGAATCCAGCCGGCCACATTGTCCAGAAAGTAGCGATCGTGGGTGACCGCGACGACAGTGCCTTCAAACTTCTTCAGGAACATTTCCAGCCACTGGACCGACGATGCATCCAGATGATTTGTTGGCTCGTCGAGCAATAGTAAGTCTGGATTCATCAGGAGCAACTGGCAGAGGGCCACGCGGCGTTTTTCACCCCCGGACAGGACTGCGACCTTGGCGTCTGCTGACGGAAGCTGCATGGCATCGGCAGCGATTTCGAGTGTGCGTTCCAGTTCCCACAGATTGTTGTGATCGATCTTGTCCTGCACTTTGGCAAGTTCATTCAGGACTTTATCCATCTCCTCCTGCGACAACTCTTCACACAGTTTCATGTTAAGTTCGTTGAAGCGTTCCAAAGTCGCCCGCGAATCGGACACCGCGTCTTCGATACATTCACCGACGGTCTTCTCGGGATCCAGCCGAGGCTCCTGCGAGAAATAACCGATGCGAATTCCTTTGGCAGGGCGCACGGTTCCCATGTAATCCGTGTCTTCACCAGCCATAATGCGCATCAGCGTGCTCTTGCCGGAACCGTTGCCTCCGAGCACACCGATCTTTGCACCAGGATAGAATGCCAGCCAAATGTCCGAAAGCACTTCCTTTTCGTCATACAGACGAGTCATGTGCTCAATCGTCATAATGTACTGCTGGGCCATTTTCAAAAATCTTTCGTGCTGAAAAATGCTATCGTGAGCGGAGTCGGAGTGTTGCCTCGTGTTGGCGAATTATCCGGTTCGGAACTATAACCTGGCGTCACAGAAAACACAGGTATCCTCTCAATTTCATGCCCAAGGACGAGAACTTGATCGAGCCGGTGGTTTGCTCAGACTCCCACACAGCGGGAACGGCCTTAAGACTTCAAGACTCATGTGACCGTGGAATGAACCACTCCATTTGCGAGCCGCGTGGTGAGCAGCTCGCCGGCTGCTACTTGGTCGGCGTCACGCAAGACATCGCCAGATGCTGTCTGCGTCAACGAGAAGCCTCGTGACAGTACCTGGAGTGGGCTTAGAGCATGCAGTGACGCTGCCGTTCGTGCCACAGTTGTCTGGCGGCGTTCGATAAACAATTTCATGGCAGTGACGCCCCGTTGTCCTAGTTCGTCGCACGACATTCGGCGCTGATCAATGAGCGTCATGGGCCGTTGCAATACCGCTCGAGCTTCAATCGCTTTCAACTGGAGGCGAACGCGCTCAACTCCGTTGCGGAGAACCTGCCGCATGCGTTGCACCGTCTGTTGCAGTGTGTCTTTAAGTTCCTGAACGGAGGGCACCACAAATTCACCGGCCTCACTGGGCGTCAGCGCGCGACGGTCGGCGACAAGATCGGCGATGGAAACATCAATCTCATGTCCGACAGCGCTGATCACCGGTACGCGGCACGCCACTATTGCACGGGCCACTTTTTCTTCATTGAAGCACCACATGTCTTCCAGACTTCCACCACCGCGCCCGGCAATCACGACATCCACGTCTGAAATACGATGCACGTTTCGCAAGGCCTTCACAATCTCGTCCGCAGCACCTTCGCCCTGAACGCGGACGGGCACGACAATGATCCGAGCGGCCGGCCAACGCCGTGTAATCACTTGAATCATGTCACGAACAGCCGCGCTCGATGGGCTTGTAATCAGGGCGATGCGTTTGGGAATCCGCGGAATCAGGCGTTTTCGAGATTCTTCAAAGAGGCCTTCGGACGCCAGTTTGTCGCGTAATTGGCGAAACGCCATTTCAAGTGCACCGACACCCTGTGGCATCAGTCTCGTAATCACAAACTGGCAAGTTCCCCGAGCCACATAAACTTGAAGCGCACCGGTCGCCAGAACTTTCATCCCATCCTTGGGGGCAAACTTAATCCTAGCTGCCGCACTTCGCCAGATGACAGCGCTGATCTCGGACGTCTCATCCTTGAGCGTCAGATACCAATGCCCGGCCGGACTCATCCGGCAATTCGAGACCTCACCCTCGACACTGCACGGTGGCAATGCGGTCTCGACAACCTCCTTGAAAGCGGTAATGAGTTCAGTAACACTGATGACGGGGAATTCGTTCATCTCATTAGAATAGCCAATCGGGACTTTCGGAGTAAAATGGTAGCGAAGCAGGAATTTGGAACTGGCGGAAATTGGGTCATCCATCGTAGCATGCAAGGGGTTGTAGAAGTTGGCTTTCTGATTGAATATTGAATCAGTCGAGGTGGAAGATACTAGTAGTTGATACGTTGCATGAATGCACAACACGCTGCGCACTTGTTCCCCGCCTGAAAAGGCTTTATTTGGCAACGGCAATTCACCGTTTTAAATTTGATCTATGGGAAAAAACATCAATATTTGCACTCTTTTCATGCGCCCTGCGGTTCTTGCAGTGTCAATTGTGGTGTCATTGTTGACCTGCGGCAACTGCAACGCTTCTTGCGGCGAGTATGTTTATTCGCGACATCGAACCACGCATCAAGCCCTCGAAGATCGCCCTGATGGAGCGATGCGCCAGCAAGGCATTTGGAAATCTGAACTCATCCGTTCAGCCAGTAAACATCCAGTCGCACGCGATGCGTCTTTCTCGTTGCAGATTCCTTGTCGTGGACCGAATTGTCAGAAAAGCCCGACTTCGTCGCTGCCAGTCCCCGCCCCGGAAACTGTCTCAAGCCGACAGATGGAACGCCTAATCTTGGGACGGCTTGCCGTTGCGATCCCGTCTGAGGTGTCTCGTTATCGAGACCTCGATGGCCAAGTTCGCGTGCGGCGAGGATTTCCGCTGCTCATTGAGATGCCTCCGCAGTTAGGCCCATAGTGGACTATTTTCCGCCCCGGATTGCCGACTGTTTTTCAGTCTCCGTTATTGCATCTGCCAGCATTCCTCGATCAGTCACATTGGGATTGATCGCGCATAGAGAAAGTGATCGTTGCGTATGTCTGAAGTTCTCTCAAGTCCCGTAATTTCGGGTTCCGCAAAGAAGATTGTGCGGAAAGCCATCGGGCCAAAACTCCGAATTCTGTTTAACGTTGTGCTAGCTTTGTTGGCCGTGATTGGAGCCAACAGTACGTACCTCGCGGGTGTGACTTGCCTGCAGTGGTGGACAAAACGCACGTACGAGGATCAATTCTACGCATGGATGTTTTTAGTCCACATTGTTGTCGGGTTACTGATCGTGCTGCCGTTCATTGTGTTCGGTCTGATTCACATGCAGAACACAAAAGACCGCAAAATCCGCCGCACCGTGATGATTGGTTATGCGTTGTTTGCAGTCTGTATTCTGGTCCTGCTTTCCGGTTTCTTGTTGATGCGAATTGAAGGGCTGATTGATCTGAAGAATCCTCTTTCCCGCAGCGTGATTTATTGGGCACACGTGGGTGGCCCTGTAATCGGTGCGTGGCTCTATTTTATGCACCGTTTGGTCGGCCCGAAGATGCGCTGGAAGCGGGGATTGGTCTGGGCCGGTCTCGCGGGTGCTACGGCGATTGGTATGATCATGATGCAAGCCCGCGATCCGAGGGACTGGAACACGGTCGGACCGAAAGCGGGGGTCAAATATTTCGAGCCATCACTTGCCCGGACTGCCACCGGCAACTTCATTTCTGCTGAAATTCTGGACATGAACGACTATTGCCTGAAGTGTCATAAAGACGCGCACGACGATTGGGAAAAAAGCGCCCACCACTTCAGTTCATTCAACAATTCAGCGTATCTTGCCAGCGTGGCAGAAACTCGCGAAGTTGGTATGAAACGCGATGGCAACGTTCAAGGTTCGCGGTTCTGCGCGGGATGCCATGACCCCGTGCCGTTCTTCAGTGGAGCCTTCGACGATCCAAAATTTGACATGCTGAAACATCCCACGTCGCAGGCGGGAATCACATGTACGGTGTGCCATGCAATCACGCATGTGAACAGCACTCAGGGTAACGCAGACTATACAATTGAGGAGCCCATTCATTATCCGTTTGCGACCAGTAAGAATGACATCCTGCAATGGGTAAACAACCAGTTAGTCAAAGCAAAGCCATCATTCCACAAAAAGACGTTTCTAAAACCGCTGCACAAGACTGCCGAATTCTGCAGTACATGCCACAAGGTAAACCTGCCATTCACGCTCAATCATTACAAGGAATGGCTCCGCGGACAGAACCACTACGACAGTTGGCTATTGAGCGGCGTGTCAGGGCACGGAGCACGCAGTTTTTACTATCCTCCGAAAGCCCAAACGGAGTGTAACGGTTGCCATATGCCGCTGAAGGAATCAAGCGATTTTGGTGCAAAATACGTGGATGATTCTGGAAAACTCAAGACACACAATCATTTTTTCCCATCCGCGAATACGGGAATTAACTGGCTTACCAATAATGATTCTGCGATCGAAGCCCACAAAACATTCATGAAGGGCATCATGCGGGTGGATGTCTTTGGAGTTCGGGCGGGGGGCAGCGTTGAAGGACAACTTACAGCACCGTTAAGACCGGATGTGCCGACACTGAAGCCCGGGCAGAAATATTTGCTGGAGACTGTAATTCGCACGGTCAAAATGGGACATCATTTTACGCAGGGCACAACTGATTCCAATGAAATTTGGTTGGAGGTCTCCGTGACGTCGGGTGACCAAAAAATCGGCGGCAGCGGAATGATGCAAGACGACAACAGTGTTGATCCATGGTCACATTTCGTCAACAACTTTATGCTGGATAAGAATGGAGATCGCATTGATCGCCGCAATGCTCAGGATATTTTCACGCCGCTTTATATGCACCAAATACCGCCCGGAGCAGGCCAGACAGTGCACTACAGTTTCACGATGCCGAACGAGGTCACTGCGCCAGTGAACGTCAGGTTACGGCTGCTGTATCGCAAATTTGACTCAACCTACATGGAATTTGTCGACCAAAAATTGGCGGCGTTGGGGCGACCTATTCGCGGCCACCAAGATGGTCAAAAATATCGCAATGAATTGCCCATCATCCTGTTAGCTGAGGATGAGGTGACATTTCCGGTAGAAGGCGTCACGGCAGAGATAACGAACCCTGAGCGTGACGTGCCGCAATGGCAGCGTTGGAATGATTATGGCATCGGTATGCTGCTCAAGGGGAAAGCTGAACTGAAACAGGCTGCTGCTGCGTTCACGGAACTGGAGAAACTCCAACGCTTCGACGGTCCGCTCAATTTAGCCCGCGTGCTTGTGGCCGAAGCCGGGCCAGGACAGTTGGACGAAGCTGCGGCGGCGATCACGCGTGCCGCTGAGTTTAAAGCAAAAGACAATACGCCCCCCCCTTGGACGATGGCGTGGTTAAGCGGCGTGATTAATCGGCAACAGGGACGTCTGGAAGATGCAGAGAAAAATTTCCGGCAGGTACTGGAGTATCGCACGGAAGACACGGTGACTCGGAAGTTTGATTTCAGCATGGACTACGAAGTCATCAATCTGCTGGGGCAGACAATTTTTGACAGAGCCCTACAAATACGTGCTGAATCGAGGGTAGATGAACGCAATGGTCGCTTGCAGGAAGCGGTAGATGTCTTTCAGAAAACCTTGGCGATCGATGCGGAAAACGTCGACGCCCACTATAACTTAAGTCAGCTGTATTCTCAGTTAGGGGACAAGGATAGGTCCACCGCACATCAGGCCCTGCACGCGAAGTACAAACCAGACGATACGGCTCGTGGTCAAGCAGTGAGTGCAGCCCGCCAAAAATATCCCGCAGCAGATTTTGCTTCTGAGGCGCTAGTAATTTACGACTTGCAGCGGGACAAACCTGCAGCAGAGGCGGCGTACGAACCCCGGCCATAAAGTCGAGGGTTTTCAATCAGGATTTTGCATGTCGTTTGCGTGGCCCCGGCATTGAACCAACAGGTTCCCGCGACAATCTGAAAGATATGAAGATGCACTCCAATTCCAGTCAAGCGGATCCAGATGAAATCCAGAATGACGATGTCGTCGGGTCTGCTTTACGATGGTCGATCGCAGTGATCGTGTTGTTGACTGTCGCAGGCGTGTCGATTTGGTTGGCGATGCGTCCTGCGGCAGAGCAAGTTGCGACTTCTGGTGGGGTGACAGTCCTCCCGGTGGCTCGTGCGACACCGACAATGGTGATCCCTGAAATTCCATTCGAAGACATTACCATGTTGGCGGGCATTGATTTCGTGCATGAGAACGGGGCGGAGGGCGAGAAGTTGCTTCCGGAGACAATGGGAGGTGGCGGCGCGTTTCTGGACTTCGACAACGATGGCGATCAAGACTTACTCTGCATCAACTCCAACGTTTGGCCGTGGGCGACAGAAAAGCCTGCCGCAGCACCGACGTCTGCGTTGTACGCGAATGATGGAACTGGCAGATTTACCAATGTTACCATCGGCTCGGGCCTCGATGTTCCGCTGTATGGCAACGGGGTCGGTTGCGGCGATTTCAATAACGATGGCAAGGTTGATGTGTTCATCAGTTGTGTCGGTTCAAATCATCTGTTTCGCAACGAAGGCGGCGGCAAGTTTCGTGATATCACGGAAGAGGCTGGCGTTGCAGGCGGTGAAACTTCTTGGAGCAGCAGTTGTGGCTGGTTTGACTACGACCTTGATCAAGATCTTGATTTGTTCGTCTGCAATTATATTGAATGGTCGCGAGAAATTGATGCATCGATGGAATTCACGCTCGATGGAAAACTGCGTGCCTATGGTCGCCCGACTGACTTTAAGGGTGCATTTCCGTATTTGTACCGGAACGACGGCGACGGAAAATTCACGGACGTCTCAGAGCCAGCCGGTGTTCAGGTTCGTGATCCAAATACCGGGGTGCCAGCATCCAAATCCCTTGGCGTGACATTTGCCGATGTGAACAGTGACGGGCTTTGCGACATTGTGGTGGCCAACGACACTGTTCAAAATTTGCTGTTGCTCAATCAACCCGGCGGCACATTTATCGAGAGTGCCGCAACTTCCGGCATTGCGTTTGACAACAGTGGTGCCGCTCGCGGTGCGATGGGAATTGACTCCGCGTTCTTTCGCAATACCGACGTACTGGGGATCGTAATTGGCAACTTTGCTACCGAGATGACTGCATTGTATGTTTGCCAGGCTCCCGGTGCGGCGATTCCCGTGTTCCGCGATGAAGCCGTTTCCAATGGACTTGGGCCGGTGACGCGAACCGACTTGAAATTTGGCGTGTTGTTTCTCGACGCTGATCTTGATGGAAGAATTGATCTGTTTGAAAACAACGGCCACCTTGAAGAGGATATTCAGGTTGTCCAAGCGAGTCAGCATTATGCCCAACTCCCCCACCTACTCTGGAACTGTGGCCCTGATTTTGATAGCGAATTTGTGATGCTTCCGGAAGATAAAACCAGTGTCGATTTTGTAAAACGCATGGTGGGACGAGGTGCTTCAATGGCAGACATCGACGCGGACGGTGACCTAGATCTGATGCTCTTTTCTTCGGGTGGTCATCCGCGTTTATTACGCAACCAGCAACAGACGGGAAACCATTGGCTTCGAGTTCGTCTGCATGGTACCAGCAGCAATCACAATGCGATCGGCGCTCAGGTTGATTTGACGCTGGCCGACGGCACGGTTCTAATCCGAACAGTGATGCCCACCCGCAGTTATCAGTCGCAGGTAGAATTGCCTGTCACATTTGGCCTTGGCAAAGCAGACACTTATGAATCGCTGAAAATTCACTGGCCCGATGGACTATTGCAGGAACTGCCGGGTGGGGGTGTGAATCGAATGATTGAAGTAACGCAATGACGTCAGATCATGGTTTGTGCATGAATGTCGTAGCTAATGCCGTGCCGTGTTTGATTTGACGGGTGGGATCGACATGACGTGGGAAAATTAGGCTCACCACCTTGAAAGGAAGACGATGAAACCATCGCAAGTCAAGTGCCGCTACGACGCGGTGATTGTGGGGAGTGGTCATAATGGAC
Organism: Planctomycetota bacterium; assembly: GCA_003670925.1. Classification (GTDB taxonomy): domain Bacteria; phylum Planctomycetota; class Planctomycetia; order Planctomycetales; family Planctomycetaceae; genus SXXK01. The sequence goes on from QWQG01000179.1 coordinate 10,973, forward strand.
TAGTGGCTGCAGCGTATCTTGCAAAGGCCGGGTTGTCGGTCTTGGTTCTAGAACGGAACGACTATATCGGTGGAGCGACGGCATCACAGCAAGTGTTTCCGGACTATGACGCATTCCTGTCACGCTATGCTTATCTGGTGTCACTGCTGCCGCCCCTGATTGTGAATGAACTCGGCCTGCAGTTCGAAACTCGGCGACGGCGGACGGCGTCTTTTACACCATATACAGATTGCTCTGGAACGAATCGCGGCCTCGTGATTTCCAATGTTGACGAGAACAGGTCTCGTGAATCAATGCGGGAGTTAACCGGTAACGACGAAGCATGGAAAGGCTACGAGCGTCTGCTGGCACTTGAATCTGCTGTCGCCCGCGTAGCATGGCCATCGCTATTGCAGCCGTTGCGAAGCCGTGATTCATTCAAATCGGCATTGCAGACTCAAGACGAACGTGCAGCATGGCACGCCTTTGTCGAACGGCCACTTGGCGAGGTAATCGAACAACACGCCGAGCATGATATCCTTCGTGGTCTATTGCTGACCGATGCCAAAATAGGCGTCTTTACGCAGTCACACGATGCCTCGCTGCTGCAGAATCGTTGTTTCCTGTATCACGTCATAGGCAATGAAACGGGTGAATGGCGAGTTCCTGTCGGGGGAATGAGGTCTCTGGTCGATGCATTGACCAATCGCTGCCGTTCATTGGGCGTGAATTTTCTTACCAGCGCGCCAGCCACACATGTAGCATGTGGTCCGATCTGCCACACGGTTTCCTATACGGTCGATCAAGAAGAATACGCAGTGGATGCAGTTCGCGTCCTTGTCAATGCCGGGCCCAAATGCTTTGCTCGTCTGCTGAATGAATCATGGAACCCGATTCCGACGGACGAAGGATCCGTTGTCAAAATGAACATGCTCTTGCGGAGATTGCCGCAGGTCAAAGCGGTCGGCGTTTCCTCCGAAGAGGCATTTTCAGGCTCATTTCATCTCGATGAAAGTTACCAGCAGTTGCATACGTCATGGGAACAGGCGTGCCGTATGGAATTGCCGTCCCCCGCGCCCGCTGAGATGTACTGCCACACGTTGACCGACAATTCGATTCTGTCGCCGGAACTGCGATTGAAGGGCTATCATACGTTGACACTCTTTGGTCTTGATATGCCTTATCGCCTTTTTACAGACGACAACGACGCGCGTCGCATTGAAGTGAGACAACGGTACCTTGCAGGCCTCGATCGAATCTGCGCCGAATCTTTTAGCGAATGCCTGGCTCGCGATTCTTGTGGTGAACCGTGTATTGAAGTTAAAACGCCCGTGGATCTGGAACGTGAAGTGGACCTTGATCAGGGGAATATCTTTCACAACACGTTGTCCTGGTTCTTCACCGACGAACCTGAGGAGGTCGGCCGTTGGGGCGTCGAGACGCATCATCCTCGCGTTTACCGCGCCGGCGCATCGGCCCTGCGCGGCGGCGCAGTGAGCGGCATCCCCGGACGAAATGCGGCGATGTGCGTCATGGCGGAACTCGAGTGAAGATTGCCGGCACGATTTGGTCTCTGCGAGCCCATCCGGAGTCGCGGCAAAGCGGGCCAGATTGCCGCGACAGCGAGGTTGGCCGGCATGGCATCAAGGTTGAGCACTTCCTACAATCTGGCTGCCTCGAACTTTTGCCGGAGTTATGAAGATGAAATTCAACCTGTCGCCACTCCTGCTCTCATTCGCGATCACTGCCACGCTGATTCCGCTGGATGCCCATGCGCAGGAGCAGCAGGAGCAGCAGCAGCGGTTTGATCAGGATGTGCGTCCAATTCTATCGAATCATTGCTGGAGCTGTCACGGACCGGATGAAGTTGCCCGTCAGGCTGGGCTGCGGCTCGATCGCCAAGACTCTGCGATGGCCGCAGGTGAAAGTGGTCGCTTCGCTATCGTGCCTGGGAAACCGGCAGAAAGCGAACTGATCGCTCGCATTCATGCGCACGATCCGGCTCTGCAGATGCCGCCAGCGTCAGCGAAGAAGCCCATCACCGATGCCCAAAAACTCGTGCTGCAACGATGGATCGAGGAGGGGGCTGAATTCACTTCGCACTGGGCTTATCAGGCGCCTGTTCGTGCGGCGGTTCCGACCGTGCAAAACGCCTCGTGGCCAAAGAACACGATTGATGCCTTCGTGCTGCAACACCTAGAAAAGGAAAAGCTGCTGCCGTCAGAAGAAGCCGCTCCACACGTCTGGCTTCGACGCGTCACTTTTGACTTGACCGGACTTCCACCATCTCTGATGGATCTCAGCGATTTTGAAGATTGTCTCGAGACGACCGAGAAGGAAGGTGTCTATGCGGAAGTGGTTGAACGCCTCCTCAAGTCGTCCCGCTATGGCGAGCGGATGGCAATGCAGTGGCTGGATGCTGCCCGCTACGCTGACACAAACGGCTACAATAACGATGAAACGCGAACGATGTGGCCGTGGCGGGACTGGGTCATTAAGGCCTATACAGACGGGATGCCGTACGATCAGTTTCTGACCGAACAGTTGGCAGGAGATCTGCTGCCGGAGGCGTCGGTGTCTCAAAAGGTTGCCACGGGATTCAATCGCAACCATGTGTTGACGACCGAAGGCGGAATCTTTGAAGAAGAATATCATGTCGAGTACGTTGCTGACCGCGTCCATACGACGGCAACCGTGTTTTTGGCAATGTCGCTGCAATGCGCGCGGTGTCATGATCATAAATATGATCCATTGACACAAAAGGAATATTATCAATTCGCCGCGTTCTTCAATAACGTGCCTGACAAAGTTGTGTCGTACAACAAAGCACGAATGGCGGAACCTTTGCTCCAGTTGCCGACACCCACCCAACAGGTGGCATGGAATCGTATCGAAGGACGTCTGGCGGCAGTAGAAGCTGAACTTGCAAAACTGGCAGGAGAACCTGGTGCCGATCCAACCTCTTTGCAAGCTGAAAAAACGTCGCTGACCGAACAGCGAACAACGTTACAATCTGAAATACCTGCCACGATGGTGATGGTTGAACCTGCGGAACCACGCGCCATTTTTGTTTTGAAGCGAGGTCAATACGATCAGCGTGGGGAACAAGTAACGGCCGCATTTCCGAATGCACTGGTGTCACTCGAGAGTGCGGTGAGCGCGACCGGACCAGAACCCCTTAACCGGTTGCAACTGGCACGTTGGCTGACTGATCCGGCTCATCCCCTGACTGCGCGAGTCGCCGTAAATCGCCAGTGGGAAATGTTGTTTGGGATCGGCCTTGTTGAAACTGCTGAAGATTTTGGAATCCAAGGCGCGTTACCAAGTCATCCGGAACTACTTGACTGGCTAGCCACTGAACTGGTACGTCAGGGCTGGGACCAGAGAGCCATTCTGCAGCAGATTGTCCTGTCTGCGACGTATCGACAGTCATCTAATGTCAATGCAGAGCAACTTCACCGGGATCCACGAAACCTGTTGCTTGGCCGGGGGCCTCGTTATCGGTTGCCGGCTGAAACCGTCCGCGACAATGCCCTGTTTGTGAGTGGTCTGTTGCAGGAAAAGCTTGGGGGGCCCAGTGTTAAACCGTATCAACCCGCAGGACTTTGGGAAGACGTCAGCGTCGAGCGTCGCGATAAGTATGTGGCGGACACTGATGACGGACTGTATCGACGCAGTATGTACACATTCTGGAAACGCACTTGCCCACCACCTAGCATGGCGACTTTTGACGCTCCTGATCGAGAAACTTGCACCGTCCGCCGAGCGCGCACAAATACACCGCTGCAGGCGCTCATCCTGCTCAATGACCCGACCTATGTTGAGGCCGCACGCAAGGTGGCTGAGCGTGTCCTGTTGGCATCCGATAGTGACGAGGCCCGCATTGGACTGGCATTCCGGATCGTACTGTCGCGGCTACCAAGTGATTCAGAACAGGAGATCCTGCAGGAAATCTTGGACGACGCCCGCATCCACTTTACAAGTCACTCCACGGCTTCCGCGGAGTTTCTGAGCATCGGAAATGCACCGACCGACACGACGCTCAACCCGCTTGATCTCGCGGCCTGGTCGGCGGTCATGAGCGTGGTCATGAATCTCGATGAGTGCATCTCAAAACTGTGATGTGATCGTGAAATATTCTTTTGCCCCTTGCGGACCCAAGGGGCAGTGTGACTGGATTCCCATAATTCAACTCAGTTTGGTGATCGCCTGAACTTGTCCGAGTACAGGGGATCACCAAACTGAGTGCGCTTGGGCAACTGCGCACCGGTCATCAATGGACTTGGGATTTTGCTGGATGAACAATGGATGAATGAGAGCCAGTTTCCGATCCGGAATCCAAAACCGCGGGCAATGTGACAAAGAATTCGGTGCCTTGATGGGTCGATCTGACCAGCGTGATTTCTCCTCCAAGTGCATGTCGCGTGAGTTGCCGACACACAAAGAGCCCCAGTCCTGTGCCATGATCTTTCGTCGTATAATATGGTTGAAAAATCTGTTCCTGTGCTTCCTTTGGAATACCATGTCCTTCATCGCGAACATGAATTCCAATTCGCCCCGGGACGGAATCCGTCTCAGCGATCAACTCTGTTGTAATCTCGATCGCCGCACCTTCATTTGTAGCGTCCAACGCGTTAAGAATCAGATTGAGCATCACCTGCACCAGTTGATCGTAGACCGTACGAATATGCGGCAAGTTGAGTGCATAGCTTGAAACGATGGTCTTCCCTTTCCAGCGTTTGTAATATTTTGCGATGTTCAATGCGTCATTGATTGAAGCATGCACATCGACGGTAGATTGCTGTTGGTTAGTCGGGCGGCTGAATCCTGTCAACTCACGCAGGGTCCGCTGGATTCTGGTGAGCTGACCATCCACGAGGTCCAAACGCTGTTTCACATATTCGTCAGAATTTTTCCGACTGAGCATTTGAATGATAGAGCTGATTGAAGCCAGTGGATTGCCGACTTCGTGTGCGATACCAGCTGCGAGCAATCCAAATGCAGCTTGCTTCTCCTGCTGCACGAGCATTGCCTGTGATTCCTGCAACTCTTTTGATCTTACTGCGATTCGGCGTTCAAGCAATTGTTGATTGGACTGCAGTTCTTCATTCAGAATTACCAGTTTTTGCCCAGCGGATCTCAGGAGTCCTGTGAGCGAGATAATGGCCCATGCGGCCCAACCAAGGAAGACCAGCGTGAGAATCACCGTGACGATATCAGACTCCTGTTGCGGTGCCGCATAGAGCCCCAGCATGATATAGCTCAGTGAATGGAGGCCGAAAGTGGCGAACGTCAGCCGGGACGAATGGCGAATTGCGCAGACCAGTACCGAAAGAAAATAATAAAATCGGAACGGACTGCTGACACCCAGATCAAAATTGCAAAGCAGTCCGATAAACAACGCCTCCATCAACGAAATACCAATGCGATATTCCTTCAGTAGAACCTTCCCTTTCCAACTGGCGAGCGTGTCTAGCAATGCGTAGATAGCGCCCAATGTCAACATGCCGTTCAGTTCTGGTCGTCCGGTGCTACGCTCAACCAGATTGACGTACAAATATCCGACACACAGGCCAAACCAGCGAATTCGTACGGTAATTGACTCCGCCTGGGCTTCGCGACTGGCTGGATCAAAATATCTCGCGGCGGCGGCCGCTGCTTTGAAGCTAGGTGGCAGTCGCATAATGCCGGAAGGTGTGTCCGGGTATGGTTTTCGCGAAGTGCGATCTAGTTCAGCAGGACTCATGAAATTCCTCAATTTGAAATCAAAAACAGAAACCCCAAACGTCAAGCGAACACTGGCAGATGAGCATGAACTGCCGGAGACGGTTCACTTTACGGTATTCTTGACGGCACCTTTAAATCTCTTGTCGTGGACTTTTACACTACCTTGAATTGTTGCGAAACTCATCGCCCCAGCGTCCGATACCACTGGCAGTAATTAATCCTCTTGTCGCGGCTTTGATGGAGCGAGCCTGATATGAGTCGAGCGGTTAACGTTCTAGCACTCGTAAGGGATGGTCAGAGATACATTTTCCTATACGACGACAATAGCGTCCAGCAGGTTCTGTCACAACTTACGGACTTTGCAGGTGACCCGGAACTTGACTTCACATGGTACGATGCAGCAACATTGTCTGAACGCGTCCGCGATCTGCAGCGTGAGGAGGTTGATGTGGAAACCGAAGATTTCCCAACCTTTTTCTAGTTTATGCTGGCGGGCGTGCTGTCGATCGGATTTGGAGCCTTCCTATGCACGCAGCGATTCAGGCATTTTTGAATTATCTGAAGATTGAACGCAATGCTTCCGAATTGACAATCAAATCGTACGCTGATGATTTGTCGCATACCATCGAATTTCTGCAGGAACAGACAGGCGCGGTCCCAGATCCACGTCACATCGAGGTGGGAATCCTCAGAGCATACGTGTCTTACCTGCACGAATGTGGCTACGCGAGAACCACTGTCGCCCGACGGTTGGCTTGCCTCCGCAGTTTCTTTCGGTACTGTAATCGTGAAGGCATTTGCGAAACTAATCCTGCCAAACCGTTGCGAACACCTCGCAGTGGTCGCACACTCCCGCATTTCTTGACCACTGAACAGGTCAGTGCTTTACTCATCGCTCCACCCGGAAACTCCGACGCAGGATTGCGTGATCGGGCAATTCTCGAAACAATGTACTCCGCCGGACTGCGTGTTTCAGAAGTTGTCGGAATTGATCTGAAAGATTGGGATCGCGCGGCTGGAATCCTCCGAGTTCTTGGTAAAGGGCGCAAAGAACGTATTTCTCCCGTCGGAAGCTACGCGACTAAAGCCCTAGATCGATGGCTGGAAGTTCGCAGTCCTGACGCAAAAGCTGCGGAAAAGCAGCGGTCGGCAATCTTTCTCAACCGATTCGGTCGGCGGCTCACCACGCGGAGCATCGGTCGTATGCTGGAAACGCACATTCTGACGGCTGGATTGTCGCAACAGACAACCCCCCACACGTTGCGGCACAGCTTTGCGACTCACCTCCTCGACGGCGGTGCTGACTTGCGGAGCGTCCAAGAATTACTGGGGCACAAGAGTCTGACGACGACACAGATTTATACCCATGTGAGTACCCGTCGACTTCGGGAAACTTATGAAAAAGCCCATCCGCACGCAGCCAAGAACCGCGCCTCTTGATCTGGATCTAACGATGGTGTCGTGAGATTGATTCCGGGAAAGGATCAAACTGCGAATCCTGTTCGCCTTCGCTAGCGCGATCTGCTAGGATAAACTGCGCAGATAGCCCCGCTCGTCGTGGAAACTGCTAGATTTCAGGGCAGGCATGGAAAGTCTGCTGGCTTTGGCAAACAGTCATGGAAGACATAAGATGTCCCACCAACAACGACTCACGCTTCACGATTTCGAAATGCCTATGACACGCGGTCGGTTGATGCAATTTGCGGATGATCCGATTGGGTGCATGAAGCAACTCAATCGTGATCACGGTGATCTTGCCGTGCTGGCCGAAAACGACCAGCGACTGGTTTTCGTCTTTTCGCCGGAACTCAATCGCGAAGTTCTTTCTAACTCGCAAGTGTTTGAATCTCGTTTCTTTGCTGTGCGTGGCAATCGCAACTCTTCCCAACGCCGCGTGACGTCGGGTTTGCTCAGCCAGAACGGCACCGAACATCGTGATGCCCGCCGGATGATGAAGGATGCCTTTGCCAAAAAGATTCTTCCTGGATATCACCAGACTATTTGCCAGATCGCCTGTGAGCTGACGGACAGCTGGCATGCAGGAGATACCTGTGATCTGAATGCCGAAATGGTGCAGTTCATGCTTAAGATGACCGCGGCTCTCTTATTCGGCGTGGACGATGCTGCATTTGCTTATCGCTTGGGCGCGTTGATCGACAGTTGGGTCCATCGCAATCATGAAATCGGAATGGGCGCGTTAGTGTCGTCGCCTCAATTTGCTGAGGGTTACGACGACTTGCTGCGACAGGCCGAAGAACTGGAACAGTCAGTACAAGAAATGTTTCAGTCACACCGTAGCTCAGAGCATGATCGCCTCAATATACTCAGTCTGCTGTTTCAGGTTCAACAATCGCAGGGTCAACTTACGGACAATCAATTGACGGGCCATGCGACGTTGCTTTTCGCAGCCGCACATTTGACGACCGCTCATACCTTCAGTTGGACGCTGTTTCTTTTGTCGCAGCATCCGGAAGTGCTCCAGAAGCTTCAGGCTGAATTGAGGGCGAAAGTTGCCGGAGATATTCCAACGCTTGCAGAACTGGACGGGTTGGCTTATTTGGACGCGGTGATCAAGGAAAGCATGCGGGTCCTCCCGGCGTCTTCTTATTCCCAACGCGTAGCCGTGGAGCCGACGTCGCTTGGCCCTGTTCACTTGAATCCTGGGACGCCCGTAATTTTCAGTCAGTACATCACTCATCACCGGTCCGACATATATGTCAATGCGGATCGATTTATTCCGGAACGCTGGGCCACAATCACGCCTTCGGCGTATGAGTATTTGCCTTTTGGAGCTGGCCCGAGAATGTGCATCGGGGCGCCGCTTGCGATGGCTGAAATTCGGACCGCTCTCACCATTATGCTGAAGCGATTTAACTTCCAGATTCAGCCGATGAGTACCATCAACGGGCACGTGATCTCCACAATGCTTGGCCCGACCAGCACAATTCCGGCGACGCTGCTGCCGTGTGGCAGCCTTCCAGAAAGTGTGCCGGTTTACGGTTCGGTGCACAACCTAGTTCAACTCCCGGATGCAACGCGAATCGGTGCGATTCCGATTGCGGCCTAGCGCGGTGCCACCACGTCAAGTCCCCAGATGTTCAGGAACTGAACTGTGAGTGTATCGAGGTCTTCATCGATACTGAATCGGGTCCACAGCGTCCGCTTCGCGAAAGCCCTTAAGCCGAATCTGGCACGAATCACATTCGCCACACGAGATGCCATTGGCTATGGGATCGTAGCAACTGTGAGTCAGTCCATAGTTCACTCCCAGACTCAGTCCACGCCTGATGATGTCCGCCTTTGTCAGGGAAATAAGCGGGGTATGCACTGTCAAACGCTGCCCTTCGACGCCAGCCTTGGTGGCGAGATTTGCCATCACTTCGAAGGCCGCGATAAATTCCCGACGACAGTCAGGGTATCCACTGTAATCCACGGCATTCACCCCGATGAAGATATCGTTGACACCGACTGATTCCGCAAGGCCCAGCGCGATTGAAAGAAAAATGGTGTTGCGCGCCGGAACATAGGTCACCGGGATACCCGTCGACATATCGCTCTCATGTCGATTGTGCGGCACGGGAATATCGTTCGTCAGGGCCGAGCCACGAAATATATTTGTATCGATTCGGCACACAACGTGATCATGTACGTCCATCGATTTGCAGACCTTTACGGCCGCCTCGAGTTCAAACCGGTGCCGTTGGCCATAGTCGAACGAAATTGCGTGAATTGCAAATCCCTGTGCAAGGGCAATCGCTAAGACTGTCGCAGAATCTAGACCACCACTGACGAGAACCACTGCCTTCAATGGTGTATTCATCTTTAAAATTTCCGGTGAGACGACCTTCGCAATCCAAAAAAGACACGACCATCAAGGATGGCAGACAAGGGAACGGACATCAATCCCACCGCTGAGAGAAATTGAAGTTCTTTGCCAAATCACGTGTTTTATTGCGATTTTTTTACTTAAAACTTTAAGAACATCATGCGTGCCACAATCAGTGCATTATCCAATCCGAGCGGTAACGACAGCGCCTAAATGGCATCATCCGGGATCCGCTATTCCCGGAACGGATTTACCGAAAAAACACTGGAATACGTGGTTGAGAAGACTTCCGAAAGTCGATACACTCCGCACTTCAATTTTCTGGCAGGGATTGGCTCAGCCGGAATGACTTGTGCTTCGCGTGGCATGGAATTGCCTGCGACCTGCCAAACTTAGTACTCAGAGCGCGATTGGAGCGTTGACGTGTCAATTGACAAGACCCTCAAAATTCGACTTGGCCTATCAGGTTCTCGAAACGTCCTGAGCCGCGGTGAACGGATTGCTCGGCTACTGGAAGAAGATCGCTTCGCAGTGGGTCGCAGCCCATTCGGCCTTCCTAAAGTTCGCGTGCAGAAAGCCATCGCCGGCAAGAAGAAAAAGAAGACTCCAGAAGAAGTCGCAGCTGCAGCTGCCGCAGCAGCTCCGGCTGCTGGTGGCAAAGGAAAGAAATAGTCAGCGGCTGGCCAAATTCGCGGATCTGAAGGCAACCCGCATTCAAACACGGGTGTCTCACAACTAGGCATCTTCGACTACGATTCGAAGATGCTTTTTTTATTGCCTACGCGCTGTGAATTGGGTATGAGCCGAGATCTAAAAAACTTAGGTGTTCTGGTCTGGGCTGAATTTGTCATGAGCCACGCGGGCGCGTTAACACTGTTGGCCTTGAGTTAAACGAGTTCTCATCAACTGAGAGTGAGCCGACATGACGCAGGTTCCTGCTGCTTATCGACTACGTGCTTTTGCTGCCACTTTTTTTCGACGCAGTATTAATCACTCTCGGAATGAACTCCTCAACCTCGCGCAATCAGCGTGTCGTGAAACGCAATGCACGCTACTCGCAGATCTCCTGCGGCTGAATCAGTCGTCCGCATTTTCCCGCGACTACGGTTTAACCGGGCGAACGACCTTGCGTGAATTTCGTCAACGCGTGCCTGTCGGCGACTATGAACTCATCCGCAGTTACGTGGATCAGGTCGCCCACGGGAATCATGCAGCGCTCCTAGGGGAAACGAACAAGTTGCAGATGTTTGCCTTAACCAGTGGTACCACTGCCGCGCCCAAACTGATCCCTGTCACAACCCGTTTTCTGAATGATTATCGCCGCGGTTGGCAAACATGGGGAATCGGAACATACTCCGATCACGCGTTGCTGCAGAAACTGAATATCGTGCAGATTTCCAGTAGCCATCAGAAAACGCGGACCGCTGACGGAACACCATGCGGCAACATCAGTGGTCTGGTCGCCGCCATGCAAAAGCGTTTTGTGCGATCGCTGTACACCATTCCTGCTGTTGTGGCAGAAATTCTCGATGCGGAAGCCAAGCGGTACACAATCCTTCGCTTGGCTCTTGCAGATCCGTGGGTGGGCATGACAATCACCGCCAATCCTAGTACGTTGCTGCAGCTCGCGGGATTCGCAAACACGCATGCTGAAGCATTGATTCGCGATATTCACAACGGTGGAATCAACGGTGTCGATCTGCCTGACTTGCAACGACGCGAGCTTAAAAATCGCCTGCGGCCAAACGTTCCCCGTGCTGCTCAATTGCAGCAAATCTTGGATCGGCACGGCGGACTGCGTCCTCGCGAATGCTGGCCGATGCTCCAAGCACTCGGCGTGTGGTGTGGCGGAAGTGCTGCCGCCTATATTCCAAAACTTAAGCAAGTCTTCGATGGGATCACGATTCGTGATCATGGACTCCACGCCAGTGAAGGGCGGATGACGTTACCTTTGATGGATGAATGTTCGTCGGGGTTGCTTGAGATTCAAACTCATTTTTTTGAATTTCTGCCGATGACTGAAGTTGGATCGGCAAGTCCCGTCGTTCTAGAAGCACATGAACTTGAGGTAGGCGTCGAGTACTATATTTTGCTGACGACAAGTTCGGGACTGTATCGTTACAACATTCGCGACGTGGTGCGTTGTACGGGATTTTATGGAACAACTCCGCTCCTCGAATTTCGGCACAAGGGCGCACATATCTCAAGTATCACTGGGGAGAAACTTGCGGAATCGCAAGTGGTGGAAGCGGTGAACGCTGCTGTCCGGGAGTGTGGCGTCAATCTCGAGTTATTCACCTTGACTCCCCAGTGGGGCGAACCACCCGGCTATAAACTCTGCGTGCAGTGTGATTCCGCCGACGCCGGACACAATCCTGCACGATTGAATCGATTTGCGATGGTCGTGGAAGAGCATCTTGCTCGCCTCAACGTTGAATATAAAGACAAGCGAGAATCCGGCAGATTGGCCCCGCTTTACGTGCAGGCATTACAGCAAGAGCATTGGGACGCATTTACAAAAAATCGCCAATCCCGAAGCGGTGGCAGTCTCGAACAGTACAAACACCCTTGCCTGTTGCCGGACCCGGAGTTCCAGAATCTATTCGGTTGCACGCCGGAGACGCTGTGACTCGCATCCTTGAAAATGCTCCAACGCAAACAACTCTGTACCGTTCCAAAAGCAGTGCTGTGCAAGGCCCCGTTTTGTCTGGAAAATCGGGATTTAGGCACTATTTCACGATTACGCCCCGCCCAGACCGGGGTAGCCGCAAATTCTGGGGTTTGCGATAATCTCTCTCAGAAGCAAAAGGAACACTTCAAAATGATCTTGAGGTAACGCCGAACATGGAACCGTTCGCTACAAAACCGATCCGACAGTCGAAACTCCATTGGTGGATTGTCAGTGGCATCGCAGCTGCATTTTTGGTCTGGCAACTGGACCTGATCCCGCGCGTGCGGTCTGCTGCGACAGGTTCGGTCGCTAAGACAATACAGACATCCCCCGATAAGACGGATTCATTCCTCGACGATGACTGGGGAGACATTCGTGATGAATCATCTGGGGAAATTGATAGCGAGACCGTTGACAGCACAGATCCGCTCGTTCATGCGCTCGCCGATGGCCAGCACCGCGACGTGCAAAGTGCCGCCGAGTCTGATCCACGAGATGCAGACGGTGAAAATAGAACAGCACCGAATGTGCGGCGAAACTCTCAAGTCACTCAGGCGAAATATGAACCTGATGCCCCGGAAAGTACAAATTTGAATTCAATGCGTACTCCCCAACCCACAGTGCTGAGCGCCGGCATAGCCGCACGACTGCGACGTATCGAAAAATTTATGGAAGCAGACCTGATTCTAGAAGCTCATCAGGAAATGTCTGACATCTACTGGAAACACCCGGAGCATAGACAGGTCATCCAAAAACAGATCGATGAAACGGCAGCACTCATTTTCACGACACCGGAGCGTCAGTTCGCAGAGCCACATTTCGTCGACTACGGTGAGACACTAGGGTCGATTGCGAAAAAGTATGATGTGCCTTGGCAATATCTGGCTCGATTGAATCGTGTGGATCCGGATGACCTTCAGGCTGGACAACAACTCAAAGTGGTCCGTGGGCCGTTCTCAGCGGTTGTAGATCTCCGAGATTTTTGCCTGACGGTTCACGCTCACGGCTGGTATGTGCATCGTTATCCGATCGGCATTGGAGCAGACAATGGGACGCCCACGGGAGAATTCAAGATTGAAGAAAAACTGGAAAATCCGACATGGTACAATCCAGCTGGTGGGATTGTGGATGCCGATGATCCGGAAAATCCTCTCGGGGAATTCTGGTTAGGTCTTGGTAATCACATCGGAATCCACGGCACGATTGATCCAGATTCTATCGGCCAAGCGGTTTCAAGCGGCTGCATCCATCTGGATGACCAGAATATTGAAGAAGTCTTTGCATTATTGACAGTCGGTTCCAAGGTTTTGATCCGACGCTGAGAGCCTAGCGGATTGAATAACTTCCTCGTTGCGGGTACACTTCCGCGTTACGGATTGTCTAAATTTTGGACTTTTTCGAGGCCGGGGAAGTTTGCCATGACGTTTAATCATTTTTCACGCCGTGAGTTTTTTCAAGCGACTGCCATGTCTGCTGCAGCGGGGGCGATGCTGACCGGGGCGGAGTCTATTCTTGCAGGTCCGGTGGCGGCTTTGACTTCGGAAGGCGATGGCCTCAAGGGCCGCTTGTGGAAGACACTGAAGATTGGGATGGTGCAAGTTCCAGGCACGCTGACTGAAAAGTTCAAAGCCGTAAAAGCCGCTGGGTTTGACGGAGTTGAGATGGATGCTCCGGGAATGAATGTGGCCGAAACAATTAAGGCCATCGCAGAAAGTGGGTTGCCGGTTGACGGGACGGTGAACTCAACACACTGGGATATTCGGCACACAAACGCAGATGCCGCAGTCCGTGCAAAGGCATTGGCGTCTCTGCAATCTGCCATTCGTGATACGCACGCCGTTGGTGGCCACTCGGTGTTGCTCGTCGTCGGAAAAGGAGCGGATGGGCCCGAGACTGAAATCCGGAAACGCTCGCTTGAAAACATATCCCTTGCTGTGCCGCTTGCTGCGCAGTTAGGCGTGCAAATTGTGATCGAGAACGTCTGGAATCAGTTTCTTTACGATCACGACGGAGATCATACTCAGACTGCCGCAAAGTTCGTCAGCTATGTCGATGAATTGAACTCACCATGGGTGGGGATGCAATTTGATATTGGCAATCACTGGAAATATGGCAGCATGGGCGACTGGATTCGGCAACTTGGCAAGCGTGTGATGAAGCTGGACATTAAAGGCTACTCGCGCGCGAACGACGAGTGGGCTCGAATTTCAGAGGGCGACATCGACTATGCGGATGTCCGCCAAGCGTTGCGAGAAATCAATTTTTACGGTTGGGTTGCAGCGGAAGTCGGTGGTGGTGACGCTGCGGAATTAAAACACATCGCTGCAGAAATGGATATGGTGTTCGGTCTTGTCTGATTCATCGCTAGAAATTGCTAATACGCTCTATTTTATGCCACCAGCAAGTACTTCCGCGTCGCCTGAAGATGTGCAGCAACTCCTGCGGGCCGTTGCTCTGCATCAGCTCTCAGTGACCGATGAACAGGCTGCGAGGCTGGCGCATTATTGTCATTTGCTCTGGGATTGGAACAGCCGTCTGAATCTGACACGTCATACAGATTGGGACTTATTTGTAACTCGCGACCTATTGGACACGATTGCACTATCGGCACATGTTCCCAAAGATTCCACTGTGATGGATGTGGGTTCTGGTGGCGGAGTTCCGGGGATCGTGCTGGCCATTTTACGACCAGATCTGAAGGTGGCACTTTGCGAGTCGATTGGCAAAAAGGCGGTTGCCTTGCAAGCAATTGTCAAGGCATTGCGCTTGCCGATTGTGGTCCACGCGGATCGCGCCGAAACGATTCTCAAAAAACATCGATTTCAGGTTCTCACCGTGCGCGCCGTGGGGTCGATTAGCAAACTTCTTACATGTTTCTCACCAGTGTGGAAGTCTGTAGGACAAATGCTGCTCATTAAAGGACCGCGGTGGACGGAAGAAGTTGAAGAGGCTGAATCTGAGGGACTGTTGAATCGGTTAAAGCTGCAGTCGATCACGGAATGGCCGACGCCCGGTCGGGATGGTCAAAGCGTGCTGCTGCAGATCGTGAAAGCAAAATAACCGACGGCTCGCAGAGTCGGCGGCAAGTCTTAAGAACGAGGGAAGGATAGTAGATCCGCTTCATTTAACGAGAGGCGATCGTTACAGTCGCACACGCTGATTGCACGCACATCATCTCCCACGCGGTGAAATGTTTACCGTCAACTCCTTCCACTCTGGTTACCCCACGGCTGGACGGAACGTCAGGGATGTACTCAGAATTCATGAACACACCCGCACCAAATACCGCCCGCTTTGGCCTCACTACCATGACCTGTGTGGTGATTGCCGGCATGATTGGTTCGGGGATCTTCACGACCTCCGGATTTGCCCTTGCAGACCTGCAGTCACCAGGGCGTGTCCTGCTCGCATGGTGCATTGGCGGGCTGATCGCGTTGTGCGGTGCCGTGGCCTATGGCGAGTTGGCTCGGCGATTACCACAGTCCGGTGGCGAGTACCTCTACCTTTCGAAACTGGTACATCCATTTGTTGGATTTCAGGCAGGCTGGATTTCACTGACAGTGGGATTCAGTGGCTCAATTGCTTTGGTCGCTCTGACGTTCGAAGAGTACGTCGTACCCGCAGAGATACGCGCGTCATGGTTGCCGGCAGGTAGTCCGGCGATCGCCGTAATTGCGATCTTCGGATTCGGACATGCGTTTCTTGTGAGCTTGTTTGCCTCACTGCAAAATGCCATTGTGGGCATTAAGTTGATAGCGTTAGTTAGTTTTCTTATCAGCGCCGCATCAAAGATTCCGACACATGCATGGCACTGGGAACCAGTGGCCGAAACTCTGCCGCCCCTGTTTGCGTGGCCTACGTTGCTGACGATGTCTACGTCAGTGATGTTTATTTCACTCAGCTACGCCGGATTTAACTCTTCAATTTACGTCGCGGCCGAAGTGTCGCATCCCGATCGTACAATTCCCCGATCGCTCATGCTGGGAACAGCGCTGGTGACGGTTCTGTACCTACTGCTCAATCTGGTGTTTGTTACCGCGACACCGGCGACGAAGATTCTGGGAAATCCAAGGGTGGCATCGATCGCTGCGGAAGCGATTGGTGGCCCGTCCCTAGAGTTATTGATCCGGACGGCCATCGGACTTGGAACATTGACTTCCGTCGCCGGAATGATCATGGTTGGGCCACGCGTGATTTCACGCATGGCGGACGATGGTGTCTTCTTCACAGCTTTTCGCACGGGGCCAAATTCTATTCCTAGGTCGGTGTTGCTGCAGGCCAGTCTGGCAGCAACACTAGTACTCGTCAGTAACCTCCATGATTTACTGGGATTTTTGGGATCGACGTTGTCATTGTCGTCAGCCATCACGGTCGCAACCTTGTTGATTCCGGTCCGGAACAAGGCGTCCATTGACACAACTGCGGCGCGGCGACCTTCATTGATCACATTGGCGGCAGCCTTGTTTTACGTGCTGAGCACCGTGGTGCTGATCGCCATGATGCTCCGCCACGACTGGCACGACCTCATTCGCACTGCAACGACTCTCTGTGTTGGCGTTGTTGTATGGCTATTAATCACCGCCTTTAGCGCTAAGAAACCGTAAACGGTTGCTTGCGATACCAGAATAAGCATACGCGCACACCGAATCGTGACTACAAGAATGATTCTCAATGAAACCCTCTATCATGCAATCAGCTTCAGAGTCTGGCGTGACATCGACGCAACTGCGGCCGTTGTTACTCGGGACGGCAGGGCATATTGACCACGGCAAGACGACGCTCGTGTATCGCCTTACGGGAACCAATACCGACCGCCTTCCGGAAGAAAAGGCACGTGGCATATCGATCGATTTGGGATTCGCGCATTTCGATGCTGCGACTTTTCGATTTGGAGTGGTCGATGTCCCGGGGCATGAACGCTTCATTCGTCAAATGGTTGCCGGTGCTGCGAATATTGATATCGCTGTGCTGGTGGTTGCGGGAGACGACGGTGTGATGCCACAAACACAGGAACATCTGGATATCTTGCAATTACTGGGTGTGCAGTATGGAGTCATCGTCATCACCCGCTGCGATCTGATTGATGCAGAAATGCGGGAACTCGTAGCAGAAGAACTCCGCGAAGTTGTCGCAGGGACGTTTCTGGAGTCCGCTCCAATTTTGCCCGTGTCGGGGCTCACGGGCGCGGGGATCGAAGACTTAAAACAGGCATTGTGTCGGGTGGCTGCAGAGATTCCAGATCGCCGCCATGTGGCTGTGTTCCGGCTCCCGGTCGATCGGGTGTTTTCACTTGCCGGACGTGGCACTGTAGTGACCGGATCCGTACTGTCTGGCAGTGTGTCGGCCGGTGATGAAGTGGAACTGTTGCCCGCACAGCGTCGCCTGCGAGTTCGCGGTGTACAGCATCATGGACAAAATGTCCCACAGGCCGACGCGCACCGTAGAGCGGCCATCAATCTGGCAGGTGTTGCCGTTTCGGAAATTCAACGAGGCGACGAATTGGCGACACCGGGCGTCTTCACACCGACGACTCGTGTGCTTGCGGAGATTGCATGTTTGAGTACTGCGAAGAAACCGCTGCGACATCGTCAGGTGTTGACGCTACACGCAGGAACCACGACTGTGACCGTGCGTCTGCGGTTGACACAAACACTGCTGCTGCCGGGAGAAAAAACCTATGCCGATCTTCGTTTGAAAGAATCGATTGTGCTGGCGTGGGGGCAGCGATTCATCCTGCGTTCCTCGTCGTCTCAGACTGTTGGTGGCGGACGAGTGGTGGACGGATTGCCGGGACGCCGTCGCGTCCGCAATCTACAATATCGCTGTTCTGGTGCGGGAGATGCACTGGAGGAAACTCGGATTGCCAGCTTACTCGAGCAGCAACCCTCGGTCTCAGATAGTGATGCAGTGCAGCGTCTCGGATTATCAATTGTTGACGCAACTGAAACACTGCGATCCATGACTACCGGGAAACCGGTGAATGTGATCCACGACCCCGCGTCCGGGCATTGGATTTCGAAACACTGGCTGCGGCGACTGGGGATGAGTCTGCTGCGTATGCTCAGGGAAGAAATAAAACGACAAAGTCCACGCAGACTTTTGCCACGCGCCTTAGTAACGTCTCAGTGCCGAAGTTTTGACGGGGCTATCCACGTCCCGCTGGCTATCGACGCACTCGTCAAATCGGGAGAACTTATCCAACGCGGCGATCTGATCGGCCTTGCCGATCAGCAGGTTTCGCTAACGAAACGCCAGCGCGAAGTTCTTGATCTTCTGCTTCCGATGATCGCCGCCAACGAACGCACACCTCCAACCCATCGGGAACTTTACGCCGCGACGGATCGTATGAATCCCAGTGATATCGAGCAGTTGCTGAAACTATGTATCGAAGACGGAAGTCTGATTGCCGTGAGTCAAGATCTTTCTTGGACACCGACCGGCCTCGAACTTCTCCGCACCGGATTGCGGGAGCTTTTTCAGATCAAGCCTGAAGTCACACTTGCCGAAATCCGCGATGCCTTGCGCATGACACGCAAACATGTCGTGCCATTGGCTGAATACTGGGACGCTCACAAACTCACAATTCGCAACGGCGATGTCAGGACCGCCGGGCCAGAGTTGTGAACTTGCTTCCGTAAATGCGAACACCCCGTCGAGGTTTTGGGCTTGGGTATCCGTCAACGCAGCCTGTTACCATTCTCCGCTTCGGGCAAACTTTTGCTGTGCATTGTCTCGAAATTGACGTGACGCTTTGCTGAGATTTTCCAAAATTTCCTCGGTCGTCAGCCCTGAGGAATTGCGAGCCGCAGCGATAACCGTTTCACACTCGTTCGTATCCATGAATTTGGACGCTTCCAGCAGCTGAGGCTGTTCCTCCGGAGTGATCACCATAAACCCGTGCTTGTCGGCATGAATGAGATCGCCGGGGCTCACCTTGCGTCCGAAAACTTCCACGTCGCAATTGAATCGAATGGGCTGCACGGCCGCATGTCCGACACACAAGCGTCGCGCAATGGATTTTAGACCGGCGTTGGTCATTTCGTCCACATCCCGAATCGCTCCGTCTGTAATTGTCCCGACGCACCCAAGTGCCTTGTGAATATTGGCGTTGACTTCACCCCAGAACGATCCAATGACTCGCGGTTTGTCGAGATCCTGAATTACTACGATTTTTGGTCCGGCAACACTGCCAAGATAACGTCGATAGTCCGCCGTTGCATTTGGTAACGTCTTGCGATGACTAGCATTGCTGGGCTCAATCACGACTGTTACTGCGTAGCCGACCATCGGCCCCATCTGCGGCATAAAATCCCGAGTTTCCTCGAGGTTAAAACCATCTGCACAGAAATCACGTTTTGTAATCTGTTCCCAACCGTTATAGATGGTCGGGGTGTTCCAACGTTTGAGTTGAAGCAGGTCGGCATGGCTGAGTGGTCGAGGTGCGGTCATGTCAAAATCAATTCTTGTGCAAGGAAATGAATAGAAATTCAAATTGTAATTTTGCGGTTGCGACTGGTCACGTTCCAGTAATCCACAACCAATCCCTTGTCGATGATAGCAACGTGCTCATACAACGCACTTGTTGGGCAGATATGCATCGGAATCGCGAACAGGACATCGCCCGGATGATATCGCTCAGCGGCCGGCGTAATCAGCCCCATGTGTTCTTCATTGTGACTGTCCTGTACGGCATCTGGCAACTCCGGGAAAAATACACGGGAACCCTTCGGGGGATCTGCGGCGACCGCTTTGTTGCCAATATCTAGGGTCATTCGGTCGCGGGCTGGCCGACTGACGACGCGTGTGATGACCGCAGCGGCAGGCTTAAACGGAAGATCTGGAAAACTCGTCCCGTATCCAGTGTCGTGCAGGACGCAAGTTCCCGGGCAAAGTTCGATTCCGGGGTCTGCCATCTCCGCGTAACATGGAAACGTCGGAGTGCCCCCGCACGCTAGCGCTGGCACTGTTGCACCCGCAGCTTCGCATTTTTTTCGCAGTTCCTGAATGGCGGGCCAGTGAATTGCCACAGCGGCCTTGCGGTCACTCAAAGACATGTGTCTCTGATGACCATCGTAAACATGAAATCCAGCAGCCCGCAAACCTAGCAACTTGGATACCTGCATGTACAAAGTGAATGCCGCAGGATCACCCGGGAGAACTCCCGTACGATTCATACCCACATTGACGTCCAACATGACGCCGATGGTTACCTTTGCCCCAGCCGCTGCCGCCGCCAAAAGTTGCAATGGTTTTTCGTGGTCAGTGGTCACAGAAAAATGGCAGGCTGGAAACATGGCTGCAAGGGCGATGACGCGACCAATATTTGGGCCCACGGGGTTATAGGCCAGCAAAACATCTGTCGCCCCGGCTGCGGCCAGCATTTCGCATTCGGCGATCGTTGCGGCCTTGTGTTTCGTGACACCTTTTTCTATCCACAGCCGGATAATCTGCTCCATTTTATGAGTCTTGCAGTGCGGTCGCAATCGACTCGGATGGCCGGCTAGTACCAGCATGCTGTCAAGATTCGCGAATAATCGATCACGAAAAATCACCATTGAGGGACTCAGTAAATTTTCCAATGCAGACGTTTCGATGACAGGCAGAGTTTTTGACATAGTGGCAGTTCAATCGTGCAAGTTGTAATGGACACGCTCCAATCTATGTAGGCTACCAGATCATCCGGAGTTATTGCAGTAACTAAGAATCGCCATCAGCTACTTTTGTGCCATTCAAAATTCTATGGGACAGGCACAGTTTCAAGCTCCAGCCAGCGAGCCCCGCAGCCGATCATTTACGTGGACAAGACTGCTTGCGTTTTCGGACGCTGCAGTTTTTCAGAATCGACTTCTGTAACCCCGACGGAGATCTCAAACCAACCGCGTAGGCCTGGATCACGAATGAGTGCACGTTTTAACGTGACTCGATCCTCGTCTGATTCGCAAACGTATCCCCCGTTCGCAGTTCAAGTCGCTTCTGAGACAAAGAAAGACCGCGACCAGTTTCACTGGTCGCGGTCTTTCGCATTTGCAACGTAACCGTACTCCACCCTTCAGGTAAGCCCACACGTCGAGATCATTCCGCAGCGCGGTGCTAGTCAGTGTCATCAGAGTTGCTGCACGTTCACCGGCGTCGTATCCGTGTTCGTCACGCAGTCGCTCGAAGATCCGCCGCGCCGTGTGACGCTGCTTGCGGTGAACCTGCCGATCGCTCTTGAGGATCTCCTCAATGATCGGCTCAAACGCATCCACGATCGATGATCGTGGTTTCGTTTTCTGATACCCCGGCGGCTCAGCATGACTGAACATTTGGGCGCTGCACGATTCAACCGCCCGCCACGACCCGCCAAACGCCACGGTTTCTCGCCGCCGTTGACAGGCCTGATTGGCGATGTCTCTCCGTTGGCGCATGAAAAAAATCCGGGGGCGAATTAACTTCGACATCGGGGTTTAAGTGGTGTGACGTCAACCCTGCTCAAACTGGAACTGAGACAATTGGAAAATGGGGACTGCCGGGGCGAAAAAGAATGTCGGGTTTGAACGCGTGACTCTGCACGGCTATTCCGACGTCATGACTTCCAGAATCACGGTTTTATTCGAGCCGGGTGAGCGTTGACCCTTTTTTGCCTTTGCTTTTGTGGTCTTCACCACGATCTTTCCCCCCGCCACTGTGAATGCACGAATCAGTTGATCCATCGAAACGTCGGACGCAGCTCGTTCAATCTTAGCGACGCGCGGTTGGCTCGTCTTAAGCATGGCTCCGAGTTGCTTCTGCGACAGATGGAGGGCTTCACGCTGCTGCCGGATCGCCAGGGCCAACTCGACACGCGTATCAAGCAACTGCCGCTCTTCGTCACTCATCTCCAGAAAATCAGCAGCATCGCCAACCTTCCAGCCCGCCGCTTCAATCAACTTCCGTTTTGCAGCATCCATTTGTCTGTCATCACTTTCCAGTTTGCTTCTTCGCCGCCTTCATGACCTCGTCATACTGTTTGAGCCGCTTGCTGCACCGCTCCATGACCTCGTCCGGGATCTTCCGAGTCTTCTTAGAATAGACTTCCAGAATCACGATGGCATCGGAGTCGATGCGATACATGATTCTCCAGTTGTGCTCCGCGTCACGAATTCGCAACGCACCGCATCGGGAGCCGACATCCGGCAATGCCTCTGCTTGAGGCATTCCCAATCGCTCCCCTTCCTGCAGCAGCCGCAGGAGCATTCCAGCCTCTTGTCTCCCTTCCGCCGTAAATGGCGGTGTCTTGATCTCGCCATGCAACCAAACCAGCGGCTTCCTGGCCTTGAATTCCGGTTTCGCAGGTTGCCTTTTTGCCATTACTTCCATCTCCCCGCCACAAGCGAGTATATCGGATATGGTATTAACTCAATTCAGGCAAATCAATTCCCAAAATGGATTTCATCCGCAAAACCAGCCGCCAACCCCCAGTTGAGTCCTAAATGGCCTCAACATCAGCCTCGGCTTTGTCCGTCAACAGGACTTCGTATCGCAATTCACTGCTCCGTCACCGGAATGCCATACTTCTTCGCTAAGGTTCTAAGCGCCTTGCGGGCCGGTTTAATTCGTCCGGCTTCCGCGTCCGCAAGTCCTTCCCGAATGGCGGCCACCGCCTCTTCACGCTCGGCACGTTCCACCAACCGCTGGTAAGCCACCGCGTCCTGCACAACAATCTCCGCCTTGCCA
>QWQG01000021.1 GCA_003670925.1 Planctomycetota bacterium
ATCTGAACCGCTTCCTCCTTGAACTCGTCGGTGTAACGACGACGTGTGTCTTTTGACTTCAATGCAATCTTCTTCCGAGCCATCTTCCTTGTCCTTTTGGATGCTCAGAATAAGAGTTTTGCCTGTCCCTGAAAGTGTCAGCACCTCATAGAGTTGCAGGAGAGCCAGCAGTCAAGAAAGCGCCAATTTCCCAAAGCAACAAACAGTAATCATCCCAAAAAATCGGGAGCAAGACGAGCTTGCTCCCGACATCGTTGAATGCCGAAACATGCACGAAATCATCTGGCTGTAGTTACTTGACGCAGCTACTACCGCCCGCACAGCATGAACCTGCAGCACAACATCCAGCATCGCATGCACAGTCGCCGCCGACATCACAGGCACAGCCGAGTTCATTGCAAACGCAATCTTGGCATTTGCAAGCGGTGCAGCAGTCGCAACATGCTGCCGCTGCACGACTCTGATTGGTTCCTTGCACATGCATTGCGGCATACGCCAAGGGAGCAGCACACAGACAGACAGCAAAGACACTGATGGACTTTTTCATTAAAGGAATCTCCACTGAAATTTCACGAAAAACAAGAGACACAGGAGTCAACTGTTTCGGACAGTGGTTAATTCCTCCAGACACACAGGGTGGCCTGCCTCAGATTGTGAGCGATGGAATCATGGACATATTGCGTTCCTGATCGAACTGCGTCGCAGGTTAGGGGTGCCGGCGGATTGACGCCCGGACTCAATTCCATGAACCCCTTGTTCCAATCCCTTTTTTGATCGTCGCGGTGGTTGTTAGCCGCGACGCCGTTGGTAGCCGGGTGTTCGTCACAGCAGCACGTTCCAAGAAAGAACGCACTAGGATTCACTGCAACTTCTGCGCAACTGCAAGAGAATCTAGAATCATTCTTGCGGTTGGATTGCTTGCAGCAACAACATCCCTGAGCGGATTCGGCTGTACAGCAACTAGTTTCGTCCTGCGATGCACAGCAAGAGAATGCGGCACAGCAACATGAGTCACTGGGTAAAATGCTAGCAAACACGCAAACTGCAGCCAACAGTCCGCGCCTGATTTGACCAAGAATTGCAAGTCTTCTAGATTCCATCGAAACATCCTTTGCGACGCAACACGCTCGCCCAACGTCCCTTTCATTATTTACGAGACGGCAAACCACGTCAAGCCAATAAAAAAGAGAAGGGCGGCGGGTGCAGTCGCAATTGCCCGCCTCTCCTAGGGCGCGCAGTTCCCACGGCAACCCAGGCTTTGATACTCATCATGTCCTTGCCAGAGCGAGCGAACCAGTCCAATCCGTTCGATACCGTAATCCTGAAGGTCGGCAAGTTGCCGACTGATTCGTGGCTCAGCCTCACTCAGGAAAGAACACGATGAAATTCTACAAACAACAGCACGAATCCTACTGCGGTATCGATCTCCACGCCAACTCAATGCACGTCTGCGTCGTTGATCAAGCTGGCAAAAAGCCACTCCACAAGAACTTGACACCAAAAACCCCGAAGCGTTTCTTCTCGCCCTAGCACCGTTCCGCAAAAGCGACCTCATCATCGGCTGCGAATCCACCTTCAATTGGTACTGGCTCGCCGATCTTTGTACCGCACAGAAACTGCCATTCCTGCTCGGCCACGCACTGTATGTCAAAGCCATTCACGGAGGCAAAACCTAAACCGACCGCATCGATTCTGAAAAGCTCGCCATGCTGCGCGGCGGCAATTTTCCCACGGCCTACGTTTATCCGGCAGAACTTCGCGACACGCGCGATCTGCTGCGTAAACGCTGCATAATCGTCCGCCGCCGAGGAGCCACGATCACTCACGTACAGATGATCAACCATCAACAGAACCTGCCCGCGTTCGAGAAGGCGATCCGCTACAAAGCTAACCGAATCGGGATTGCCGACCGATTTGAAGGCGACAGTCTGCAGCGAATGGTGAGTCTCGACGTGGATCTGATCGACTTCTACGACAAACAGATTCAGCAGCTCGATCTGTTTCTCGAACAGCACGCAAAGCTCGACGATCCCGACACGTTCTTTCGTCTGCAAAGTATTCCAGGTGTCGGTCGCATTCTGGCCATGACGATGCTGTACGAGATTCACGACATCAAACGCTTCCCTGCCGTAGGCGATTTCCTGTCGTACTCGCGACTGGTGAAAGGCACGAACTCTTCGGCTGGAAAGAGCTACAAGCCCACGGGCAGAAAGATCGGCAATCCGCATCTGAAGTGGGCCTTCAGCGAAGCCATCACACTACTGAAACGCGAGTGCCCGCAGGCCAAAGCCTTTGCCGAACACATCGAAAAGAAACACAACAAGGTACGCGTTAACACGCTCCTGACCATCAAACTCGGACGCGCCGTCTACTGGATGTGGAACCGCAAAGCTGCCTTCAACCCAAACGTTTTTGCAAAGGACTAACAACACACAATACGCCGTCCAACCTCCGCTCGGGCTCAACGAACGGGGCTCACCCAACGTCTTTGAATATTTTTCAAATCTTCAACACGGAGAATGCACTACCGCACGAACACACTCATAAGAATTCACATTCGCACCATCGCCCTGAGATAAACATTTCGGGGCCGCGGGACGACTGGAATGACCGGAACAGTTGCACGTCAGTGCGAGCCGACTCATAACTGGACTCTCGATTCCGACCTTCACGGTCAGCGTCAAGGCGCGCCGCACCTTCTGAATGGACCAGTGACGTCACGGATGATTTCTACAGCCGTCTTCCACAAAGGAGTTTTCATAACGACTCCGGAAGACACCGGACACGGCGTGTCGAGTAGGCCAGGGGAATTGAATCAGCCGCGGTGCGCTAGCACCCGGTTTTCAAGGTAATCTTGCATGAACCGGACGCTAGCGCGTGCCGGCTGATCGAAGAAAGCAAGTGCCATTGGGCGTGCGACCGGCGGCTGGTGAATTGAATCAATCAACAGTCCCCTAGGACCTGTGGGGAAGCCACGACCGACAAGAATGATCATCGTACGTGCCGACACCTCAGGCCATTTCGCCACGCGTGCGAAGTTGCTGCTGCAACTGATCTGCCATATCAGTCAATTGACCTTCGTCGTATCCCGCGAATTCTTCCACCGTGGAGAGAGGGATGCCCAGCAGTTCTTGAAGTAGCGTAATGCGACCCACTTTTAGACCTCGTGCTGCGCCTCGCGCTTCCCCTCGCGCTTCCCCTCGCGCTTCCCCTCGCGCTTCCCCTACCTGAATCGCATACTGTAATCGCGCCTCTTCGTCGCGTTGGAATTTCAGCCGGGCGTTGTACAGCATCAGTTGTTCGGGTGTTTGGGAAATCATTTCTAAAACTCCGGCGGCTTCGGCAATTGCGTCATCTGGAAACAAGCGGCAAACTTCGGCTGACGTCAACTTGTCGGCATTCTGCAAAAAATAAGCCCAACGCTCAGAGGGCAAGGCATGGTACACCTTCTCCGCCGTCACGCGAAGATGATTCAATTGTAAAAGATGAATTTGCAGATCGTTCGTCAGAATCAAGTCGGATGACGATTCACGCATGAGCTTAAACGCAAAATCCACCAGCGGACTGATGCCTATCGCCATGTTTCTGCCACCACGAATTTTGGTTCCACTCCTCGCCGGACCACCGGACGCAGTGTAGCAGTCGTAAGACGCAACGGAATCCACGTCGAGGTGATCGGTACTGTGGGGGCAGTCGAGGATTTCGGGAGGCCGGGCTGGACGGAGTGAGTTCCGGAAATTCGACGGTCCCGGCACTTGCGTTGCTCCGTCCGTCTCCGGATTACACTGACCAATCAACACAGATTGACAATGGCTGGCGACTACACGCTGCGTGGGGAGGCTGCTGAATTGCCTCACGGGTAGCAATTCTGTAAAAGCAATCGAGGAACCTGAACAACCGCCCACTCAGCTTACAAGGAATCGTGTTCCCGATGGCAAAAGAAAATAAATCCAATCCCCTTTCGAGTCGCGGCCGCAATGCAACACTAATCGCGGCGTTGCTCGGCTGGATGTTTGACGGTTTTGAAATGGGACTGTTTCCGCTCATCGGCCGGCCAGCTCTGACGGATCTCCTGAAAGGTACTGATCAGGCAGGATTAGAAGCGGACTGGTTTGGTGTCATCATTGCAGTTTTTCTGGTCGGTGCAGCGAGCGGAGGTGTATTGTTCGGCTGGCTGGGTGACAAGATGGGGCGCGTCCGCGCGATGTCGCTCAGCATCTTCACTTACGCTGTGTTTACAGGTCTGTGCGGATTTGCGACTGAAGCATGGCACATCGCGTTGCTGCGATTCATTGCATCACTCGGCATGGGTGGCGAATGGTCGCTCGGCGTCGCGTTAGTGAATGAAATCTGGCCTGGTAAGTCACGGGCGTTCATCGCGGGACTGATTGGAGCGGCATCGAACGTCGGCTTTCTGCTAGTCGCCTTGCTCAGTATGGGGCTGACGGGCTTCATCGGTGGGACGCAGTCGGTGATGTTGTCGGTTGGGATCTCAGAAGCCACATCGCAACATTTGTTGTCAAATTCTGCATGGCGATTCCTGATGATCAGCGGAGCCGTGCCGGCACTCTTAATTTTCTTCATCCGCCTGTTCGTTCCCGAATCATCGAAGTGGGAGGAAGAACGCGACAGTGGGAAGACGTCGCACTGGAACAACATTGATCTGTTGGGTGTGCTGACAGGTTGCCTTGCCGCGATTGGGATCATTTATGTCTGGTCCCCGGTGGCAAAACATCTGCCAAGCTGGTTCTCCATTTTAGCCACGGTCGTCGGACTGCTCGTGTGTCTTCTCGGCTTTTTATACCCCGTGCGACAATTCCTGACGCGTGCAGTGGCATCAGGGAAAGTTGCCGCCGCGCAAAAAACACGAGTGATTGGTCGAATGCTTTTCGGAGCTAGCCTTGCTGGAGTGGCATTACTCGGAACATGGGGATCCATTCAATGGGCTCCTAGTTGGGCCGATACACTGCAGCCTAACGAAGCCAACGTGACGTTGGCAGACGGCACCCTAGTTGAGGGTATCAAATACTATGCAAAGGAGAAAACGCAGGCGGCCTTGGCGATCGGGGCCATTGTCGGGACAATTCTGGCGGCTTTAGCGGCCGGAAAATTTGGGCGTCGCATTACTTACGCATTTCTGTCGCTAGGCTCGATCGCGGCGGCGGTGTATTTTTATCAGGGACACACGACCTTCAATGGAAGTTTCCTAGTTGCGGCAGTGCTCGCTGGAGGAGTGACGGCCAGCTTCTATGGATTCTTCCCGTTGTATTTCCCGGAATTGTTTCCCACCGCCGTGCGGGCCACTGGCCAAGGGTTTGCATTCAACTTTGGGCGCGTAATTGCGGCGATCGGTGGATTGCAGACCGCAAATCTGAAAGCCTATTTCGGAGGCGACCTGCCGAAGGCTGGTTCCGCCCTCGCAGCCATCTATCTAGTCGGCGTGTTTATCATCTGGCTGGGACCAGAAACTAAGGGCGAGGATCTCCCGGATTAGGAGTTCTAATTGACGATCATCCAGACGGCCTTCAAATAGTCTGTTTCCATACACGTCGAAATCACAGGATGATCCGGCGCGGCACCGGTGCGGGCGATGATCTGCAGTGTTCTCGACTGACTGATAATCCGACTGGAACCATTGGGATCAAGATCCTCGCCTTGTGATTTCGATGCTGACACAAGGAGTTGCAGGAATTCGGATTCAGGCAACAACCCGGCGCACGTGCAGCTCAGCAATAAACCGCCGGGTTTGACAAGTCTCATTGCGAGGCGATTCATGGCAAAATGCTTGCGTGTACCCTCTTCAATTTCAACGCGTGTGCGAATCAGTTTCGGCGGATCAAGCACTACGACATCGTACTGCTTTCCATTTCGCAGCATCTCACGCATGTAGCTGAACGCATCGGACTGCACGAACTTTGCACGGGCTTGATTCAGGTTCGCGTTCTCTCGCGCCAACTTGAGCGGTTCTTCATCAAGGTCCACACCCGTCACGTCGTCTGCTTTGCCGAGCACTTTCGCCTGCACGGAAAATCCACCCGTGTAGCAGCACAAATCGAGAACACTCTTTCCTTGGCAGAACTCGGCTAACTTCTTGCGGTTCTCACGCTGGTCGCAGAAAAATCCGGTTTTGTGTCCGCCTTCAAAGCGAACGCGAAAACGCGTGCCATGTTCTGAAATCACGACCTGCGAGGGACAGCCCTCCGACATTAGCGGTGGCGGATCACAACCTTCCTGAGACAGAAACTGTGGACTGGTGCGAACCAGCCAGTGCCCCAGCCCCATCTGCGCGGCTAGCATCGGCAGCAACAAGCTGGCACGTTGATACATGCCCAGCCCGAACGTCTCTGCGGAAAGGACATCGCCAAAGCGATCAATCACGATACCAGACAGGCCGTCTGATTCTGAATGGACGACGCGCCAAGCATCGGACTGCGACTCCAGTTTCAGCGTATCACGCCGCAGCGAGATGGCGGCTCTAAGTTTTTCTGACCATGCCGCGATGGTCGGAAACTCCGGCGTATTCCATAACATCCTCACCGACATTTCACTGCGGGGATTGAACACACCGTACCCCAAGGGGTCCTGCTGTCCGTCGGTATAGACAGCAACGAGATCCCCGGGCTTTGCATCTTCGATTCGCGCGATCTGTTTGCGATAAAGAATTGGATGCCGCGTCCGATTTCTGGCATGAATGACGGGGATCGATGCGGACGCCGATGGCCCCAATTGCGTCCTCTGTCGCACCATGAGCGACGTCATTTCTTTTGACGCAGGCGCCAGCGGTGACGGTTCATCGAATGCCTCGTAAGTTTCTACTTGCCGGGGGGCGTTTTGAGACACGGGGCTGCGCTCTCGCTGGTTTCCCGGCGGGCGAGATGAACGATCATTGGGAGAACGACGTGCCATGGCAATTTACCGTCAAGTTGAAAGGCTGGTGTGATGGCCGTTCGTCAAATAAGACGAGCGGCAGACGGCAGTCTCCTGCTGTAGTTGCCTGGAACAAACGATTGACACTCGTCCAGCCGGCGCTATGTGTAAACTCGTTCGGATCGTTCTGGTGTGCACTCGGGGTTGCATCCGTCTGCCTTCTCACGTTTCGACTTTTCCAACGCGCGTTGGTACATCGATTCACCGGCGAGTGTGGGATAAACAGTATTGACGCAGGCCAAGCAGAGTGACGATTCTGGCAAACCCACGCAGGCCGCTAACGCCTCAACCGGAAGATACCGCAAGCTGGTCGCGCCGATATAATCGGCCATCGCCTGCTCATCTTCGGCTGTCGGTACTTTACCTGTCATAAATTTTGAAGCAAAGAGTTCGCTAACAGTCGACATGTCGATGCCGTAAAAACATGGGGCGATGATCGGAGGGCACGCAATCCGAATATGAATTTCTTTCGCCCGCCCCCGTGTCTTCAATAAAATTAGAAGTTCACGCAGCGTAGTGGCGCGGACGATTGAATCATCCACTAACAGCACACGTTTGCCTTCCATGACTTCCGGCAGCGGCGTATATTTCATCCGAACTTTGTCTGCGCGGTTATTGCCTTCGATGAACGTGCGGCCGATGTAGCGGTTGCGAATGAGTCCTTCGAGCGACGGGACTCCCAATTTATACGCCATTGCGTCCGCCGCAGCTTTGGCAGTGTCGGGAACGGGTACCACGATCACATCGTCGTCGATTGTGAGCGGTTCCCGCGCGGCGAGTTCTTCGCCGAGGCGTTTCCGCGACAGGTAAACTCCAGCATCGTCAAATTTACTTCCAGCGTTCGCAAAGTAGATCCACTCAAAGAAGCAATGCGCCTTTTGGGGGCTTTCGGCATATTTCTTGACCGTGACGGAATCACCATCCACGATCACCACATGCCCGGGTGGAACATTGTGCACACACTCTTCTCCAAATCCTAGATGCGTCAGCGCTACGCTTTCACTGGCAGCTGCGAAAAGTGAGCCTTCGTGAGCGTAGCAAAGCGGGCGCATCCCGAGTGGGTCGCGCGAGACAAACATCTGGCCACGAGCGTTCAGAAACACGATGTTCCATGAACCGTCGAGAATCTTTGACAGCTTGCTGAGCAGTTCGACGGGTGTGATGTGGGCATTGAGAGACATCTCATGGGAGATGAGATGATGCAGAACTTCGGTATCGGTTTCGCGAGTTAAATGGAAATCTGTATTTTGCAGAATGTCATTGCACAGTTCACGATAGTTGGCTAATTGTCCGTTGAAAGCGAAGCTAAACCATTTTGAACGGGCGATATGTTGGCGTTCAAACGGCTGCGCGTGATTCGGATGATCCGTGCCACAAGTGGCGTAGCGAACATGTCCAATCGCCGCATGGCCTGCGTATTCCGCCATCAATTCCTTGTAGGGTTCCTCCTGATTCATGCGGAACACCTCCGCGACCCCGCCCACATCTTTGTGAGTCTTCATCAATTGCAGCCGACCGGGTTTATAGGTCGTGAAGCCAGCCGCCAATTGGCCGCGATTCTGCATGTCCAGCAGCATTCCGGGAATCATGCGTGACGTGCGCGTAATCGCTTGGTCGAATGCTTCCGGCTCCTCCAGCGGCGGCACTGATTTGTCGGCTATGTTAAGCGTTTTTTTGTCACGCGAAGGAATGAGCGGGCTGACGATGCCGGTTTCCAGATGATAGACGGCAGCGACGCCGCATTCGTGTTGCAGTTCGTCCATAGCGACGAATTCAATGCCCGAAAAGAGGTACCGCTGTCGAACGAGCGGAAGAAAACGTCGCGGCTCAGATGAACCGCATCAAGCGGCAGATGATACTCGCCATATCGCCTCAGTCCAAACGAGTCTGGTAGGACGGAGGCAATCCCGTGGAAAGTTGAGAACCATGGGAGCGTTACGACCGGACTATTCTTGAGAAATTGGCTATAATCTGGGTTCTCTTCGAAAGGAGAAGTCCTTCATGAAACAACTGGCATTCTACATTGCCGTCGCTGCCATCGTCACTTTGGAACAATTGTCGGCAGTCAAGGCGGAGGAAGCGACTCGTCCAAATATCCTGTTCATTTTCTGCGACGACCTTACCTGCCAATCGCTGAGTTGTTACGGCGACAATCGTCATTTGCTGGACACACCGCACATCGATCGTCTGGCCCGGGAAGGCATGCGGTTCGATCGTTGTCTGGTTACAAATTCGATTTGCGGCCCCAGCCGTGCGTCAATTCTGACAGGTAAGTATTCGCATCTGAATGGTTTTTACAACAATTCCAACTGCAAATTTGACGGCGATCAGGTGACGTTTCCAAAGCTGTTGCAAAAGTCTGGCTATGCGACGGCGATGATTGGAAAGTGGCATCTGGGATCTGATCCAACCGGCTTTGACGACTGGAATATCTTGCCAGGCCAAGGACTCTACTACAACCCATCAATGATCACGAAAGACGGCCGCGTGAAAACGGACGGTTACGTCACTGATGTGGTGACGGATCTATCGCTGGCGTGGATCAGGAATCGAGACAAGTCAAAGCCGTTTCTGCTGATGAGTCAGCAAAAGGCTCCGCACCGCGAATGGGCTCCGGCATTGCGACATCTCGGCTGGAACAAGGATCAGGATTTTGCGGAACCGGAAACCCTCTTCGATGACTATGCAGGTCGTAGCCTAGCGATCAGGGATCACGACATGGGGCTGGAGCGGACGTTTACGGATCTTGACGTGAAACTGGTACCCTCACCAAATATGACGGAAGCACAACTGCAGGAATGGAACGCTTACTACGAGCCACGGAATGAGGCATTTCGCCAAGCCAATCTGCAGGGCCGTGAGCTTGTGCGTTGGAGATATCAGCGATACATGCATGACTATCTGGCGTGCGTAAAGGCCGTCGATGAAAACGTCGGGCGGATCCTCGATTTTCTGGACGAAGAAAAACTGACCGACAACACCCTCGTCGTATTTTCATCGGATCAGGGATTTTTTCTGGGCGAACATGGCTGGTTCGACAAACGCTGGATTCTGGAAGAATCACTGCGATCACCTTTGTTAGCACGCTGGCCTAGCAAAATCGCTGCCGGAGCAACAAACAAGAATATTGTGTCCCTGATTGACTTCGCGGAGACATTTTTGGACGCGGCTGGCTTGCAACCAGATGCCGAAATGCAGGGCCACAGTTTGCTGCCGCTGTGGAAAGGAGAAACACCGTCAGATTGGCGGCAGTCACTCTATTATCACTACTATGAATTCCCAAGCCCACATCGTGTCCGGCCGCACGTGGGGGTCATTACGGAGCGTTACAAGCTTGTGCACTACTACAAACCTGACGTTGATGATTGGGAACTCCTAGACCGCGAAAAAGATCCACTCGAAGTTACAAATTTCTATACCGACCCAGCTTACTCCAACACAGTCAAAGTCCTTCATGCAGAACTTGAACGACTGAAAGTTGAAGTTCAGGAAACTGCCGAACCACCACGATCCGCTTACGGAAGCGAACCGTTCGAAGGTGAAACACAACCTGAAAACCCAAAACCTAAGAACTAACAGCCCACCCGACTCAGGGACTATAAATTCATTGAACCTGACAACGCATGAATCGCCGCGACCCAATTCGCTGGTTGCTCATCGTCAGGGTTCTTCGCGATGCTGGTGAATTTTCGCTTGAGGCAAGTGTTGAAATTGCAATTCAGTGCGTGATTCGCCACGCTACGATCCGGCAAACATTGCGGGGGAAATTGCGGCATCTTCAATTCTGCGACCAAACCACGAAGAATTGCCGTAATTAACGAATTCTGCATTGTACTCTTTGCATTGGCATTCAATTTGCCAGAGGTTAACTTGTGATCGCCGCGAAGCGTACAATTGACTGGCTTGATCTGCTGCAATTGCCGAACTTCACTTGGCTGCAGTTTCTGTTTGCGGCGGCGTGTCTAGTCGTGCTGATTTGGCAAATTGCGCGTTTCATTTCAAGAGTAGACGAAGATATTGATCCTGCGGAGTCCGATGAGGATATGCTCAACACAATTAGCGAATTGAGGCGTGAGGGTGACCTGACAGAAGCAGAATACCGATCCATCAAAAGTCAGTTAATGGGGCGAATGAGATCCACTTTTTCGAGTAGACCGAAAGATACGCGATCGAATGCCAAGCTTGGGGCAGATGCTGCCGCAACCTTGTCAGTCCTTTCGCAAAAGCCATTCGGCAAACTAGAAAAGTTGAAAGTATCTGAATCTGCCGAGTCAGAATCGATCCAATCGACAACCACTTCTAGTTTGACAGAAGTTCCTGATCGTCTTCAAAATACCGCCAACATGCCCCCAGGGTTGGTGGTTCCCAAAGCCGAAAACGGTGAAGGATTCTGCAGAGATAATTTATTGTGACCATGATGACCGAACGCAGTTTTTCCTTAGTGCCCTTGGAAAGTGGCGATGCAAGCCAAGGCCATTGCCGGCAACAGGGACTTCAGACGAAATTCAATTCCAAGAAACGGTTGGCAGGGACGCCGACAACCCGGAGCATCCACGACCTGCTAATCGCACACGTTGCTTGAAGCGAACTTTGCCGGACTCAGTTCTCCAGAGTCAAGATGAGCCGCCAAAAACACGTAACGAACATCCAAAGGGCTAACAATGGTATCAGGTAAGGAATTTGGTACAGGCAAGACCGCACAGCAGGGCAAGCGAAATGCCAACTGTTCATTTTGCCGAAAAAACTACCGGGAAGTGGGCCCGCTGGTTGAAGGACCAGAGGATGTCTATATCTGCGGCGAGTGCATTGAACTGTGCCAGTCAATCCTCGATCAAGAACGTCGACGTCGCGGTTCATCGAAGAAACTCTTCAATCGAGTTCCCACGCCGCGTGAAATCGTGAAAGAGTTGGATCAGTATGTGATCGGCCAAGACAAGTCAAAAAAACTACTGTCGGTGGCGGTACACAGTCACTACAAACGACTGATGCACAATTTAGAAGTTGGGTCTGAAGAAGTTGAGATTGAAAAATCTAATATTTTGCTGATCGGCCCAACCGGGTCAGGCAAGACGTTGTTGGCCAAGACGCTGGCGAAGTCGCTGCAGGTTCCGTTTGCAATCGGAGATGCAACGACGCTGACCGAAGCTGGCTACGTTGGCGAAGACGTCGAAAACCTGCTGCTCAAACTGCTGCATGCAGCCGACTTTGATGTCGAAGTCGCTCAACGCGGGATTATCTTCATCGATGAAATCGATAAGATCGGCAAGACAAGCCAGAACGTAAGTATTACGCGTGACGTTTCCGGTGAAGGCGTTCAGCAGGCGTTGTTAAAGATGCTGGAAGGCACAGTCGCCAACGTGCCGCCTCAGGGGGGCCGGAAGCACCCGGAACAGCAATACATTCAGCTTGACACCACGAATATCCTGTTCATCTGCGGGGGAACATTTGTCGGACTAGAAGATATTGTCGCTCGCCGATTAGGTAAGAAAGTTATCGGCTTCGGCAATAAGAACGAAGAGCATGAAGAAGTAGCACGCGAACAGCTGCTGTACGATGCCACGGTCGAAGACGTCATGGAATTCGGCCTGATTCCCGAACTGCTTGGCCGCTTGCCGGTCATCGGTACGCTCGCGCAACTGGATGAATCCGCTCTCGTAAAGGTACTGACCGAACCACGCAACGCCCTGATTCGACAGTACCAAAAACTGTTTGAAATGGAAGAATGCGAGTTGGAGTTCACGGAAGGTGCCCTCTGCGAAATCGCTAAGCTCGCTCGGGTTCGAAAGACCGGTGCCCGAGGACTTCGCAGCATTCTGGAACAGGTGATGTTTGACCTGATGTTTGAACTGCCAGAACTAGAACGCGGGCAGAAATTTGTGATCACAGAAGACATCGTGCTTGGCAAACGAAAAGTCATTGCTCGAGGCGATTCAGCGGCCGCGTAATGCGGGGGTCGTGCGCGTCCTGCGTCGATTTAAGATCAATCTCAACGGGCGAATCGAGCCACTCGATTCGCCCGTTTTTTTTGGATCTCTGGTTCGCATGGGAACCACATCGACTGCGCGGGGATTGCGAATTCTCTGTGTGGATTAATGTGAAGTCTCATCCAGATCAACAAGCGACCTTATCCTGACATCGTGGTACGAAGTGAAATCAGCAAAGACCGTTCTTGCAGGGGTATGCGTCGGTGCTTTTTAATCTGCGTTCAGTGACACCACGTTCAAATTCGGCGAAAACCGATTGACGGTTTTGATTCGTCGGTTAATCTTCCTTGCCATCATCCCGATGGCGCGGTTGAGTCACAGGTAGTCATATCGACGGCTGCCGTCGGCGAAAAATGGAAACCTAGATGGGCAAAACGCGTTCAAGTATAGTGGAATTGAATACAGAGCGCTCGGCAGACGACCGCGAGATTAATGAAGGATCATGGTGTGGCTGCAATTGCATGGAAAACGTTGTCGCAGGTTTCGATGTTGTCGCCGGGTTCGGCCAGCGGAACATTGCTACAGTTGAGTGGCAAATTGTTATCAGATGCACTCAAAGTTCAGACTTTCGACTCATTTATCCGGACAGCATTGTCGGAAATTGCCTCCGAATTGTCGGTGCAGTGGATTGGTCTGGCGCAACGTATTCCGGGACCCGGGTGGGATGTAATTGCGGAACATGGCCAGCAGGCGATGTCTGTCCGTCCTATTTCGCTGTGGGATGAAGCACTTGATCGAGATGCGGCTGGTGTGAGCCGTACTGAACAAGGGAAAATCTTGGCCGCATTTCCGCTCACAGCCAATTCCCCATTTGCCCATCTACTTGTCACCGCCGGACGCCATGCCGACGATGATCTGGCTGATTGCGGCTTGATGACGGCTCGCTCGCTGTCGATGGCATTGAGGCTCGTTGATCACGACTTGCGAACACGGAACCAGATCGAACGATTGCGGTCAACATTAAATATTGCCTCACGTCTGTCGATGGCTGAAGACGCCGCACCGTTACTGGAGCTTATTGCGTTGGAAGCCACGCGGTTGCTTAACTGCGATCGCAGCAGTATTTTCCTGTGGGACCGCGACCGCAATGAAGTGGAAGCACGTCCTGCGTTGGGTGTAAAGAATTCATCACTGAGGCTGCCGGCGGGCGAAGGCATTGTAGGTGAAACGCTGCGAACTGGCAAATCGATTAACGTCGATGATGCCTACGAAGATTCACGCTTCAATCAGGAGGTTGATCGCAAGCATGGTTATCGCACACGAAATCTGATCTGTGTGCCGCTGCGCGATGGGCAGAACAACATTTTGGGTGCGTTCGAAGCGATCAACCAGAACGACAATCGCGCGTTTACGCTAGAGGACATCGAATGCCTAACACAACTGGGAACCCAAGCCGCGGTTGCCCTCAGGAACCTTCAG
The DNA here is from genome assembly GCA_003670925.1 of Planctomycetota bacterium. Lineage (GTDB taxonomy): Bacteria > Planctomycetota > Planctomycetia > Planctomycetales > Planctomycetaceae > SXXK01. The sequence goes on from QWQG01000021.1 coordinate 14,331, forward strand.
GAACGCAACCTGCTACATCGCAGTCACAGCCAGTTGGCGGAACAGGTGACAAAAGGTGTGGCCATCGTGGGCGACAGCATGGCCATTTCCGCCTTGCGTGACACTGTCCGACGGCTTGCATCAACCGATCTGCCGGTTCTGGTGCTTGGAGAAAGCGGGACGGGTAAAGAAGTCGTCGCGCAATCACTGCATTATGCGGGCAATCGCGCGAACTGTCCCTTTGTCGCGGTCAACTGTGCTGCGTTAACAGAATCGCTGTTGGAAAGTGAACTTTTCGGCCATGAACGCGGTGCCTTCACAGACGCGCGTGATATGCGTCAAGGCAAGTTTGAGCTCGCAGACGGAGGCACGTTGTTTCTGGATGAAATCGGCGACATGAGCGTCGGTGGCCAAGCCAAGTTATTGCGTGTGCTGGAACAAAAGGTGATCACACGCGTTGGTGGTTCGCAAACCATTCCGATCAACGTACGGATCATCGCCGCAACGAATTCCAATCTGAGCGAAGCGGTCCGGGCCAAGAAGTTTCGCGAAGACCTGTACTATCGCTTGGGAGTCGTCACACTCGATCTGCCGGCCCTGCGCGAACGACCGGAAGACATCCTGCCCCTCGCGGAGTTTTTTCTGCGCCGCTTTGCCGTGCAGGCTAAACGCCCGCAGTTACAGCTATCGTCTGAAGCCCGCCGGCGTTTGCAGTCACATGGATGGCCGGGCAACGTTCGTGAACTACGCAATCTGATGGAACGGATCGCGTTTCTGTGCCCTGCGGACCGTGTGGAACCTGAGGATCTGGCGTTCATTCTGAGTCCTCAATCTGACCATGCAAAACTGCCGGCGTTGGATCTAGGATTGGATGCCGCGACCCGCGAATTTCAAAGGGATTTTATCCGACGCACGATTCAGCATGTCACCGACAATATGACCGACGCCGCTAAGATGCTCGGCCTGCATCGCTCCAATCTGTACCGTAAAATGAAACAGTTAGAAATGACGGAAGTCGGCGGTATGGAATAATTCGGCAACGTGTTGCAAAAGGCCTGTTCGATATGTTTCGCGTGCTGACATTTCATAACGGACGTCGTCTGGATTGCGAGTTTGTGCTCGTGGGCGGTGATACGTACGTTCTCGGACGCGGCGATGAGGCGAATTTGCACGCGGATTGGGACGACCACATTTCCCGTCGGCATGTGGAACTTCATGCTGGGGCGGATCGTGTGACACTCCGCAAACTGGCCGAAACATCGAATCCGATCTTCGTCGATGGCCAAGTCATATCCGAGGCGAATCTAGCCTCGGGTGATGCCTTCGTGATTGGTTCCACCCGCTTTGAAGTCCAGCAGGTGCGTCAGAGTGATTCTCCAGGTCGCCAGCCCATCCAGCAAATGACGATTGATCGCCAACATCTCCAACGCGTTCGCTATGACGATGCTGACAAACGAATTGAGGTGCTGACAAGTCTGCCGGCGGTGATCCGTGAGTCCGGGGTTGAACGCGATCTGTACATTCGGCTGGCCAGCCTTTTGCTGGCCGGAGTCCAGAACGCTGACGGTGTGGCGATTGTCGGACTGTCTGACACGTTGCGACCGCGCGTGTTTCATCAGGAGCAGCGTTTCGAAACAGGGATCATCATGCAGCCCAGTGTGCGTTTGATTTCCAACGCCATGGAACAACAGACCACGATCTTGCACATCTGGGACAATGCCGAAACCAACACCCAACAGTACACTCAGGTTGCCGGCTACGGTTGGGCGTTTTGCACACCGTTCCCCGACATTACCGGCGACCGTGCTCTGTATGTGACTGGCCGAAGTCTGCCAGAAGCCGCGAGTTCCCACGAACGACGGTTGCATGCGGATATCAAGTTTACGGAGTTCATTGCGGATATCGTCGGATCACTGCAAAGACAACGTCGGTTAGAACGTCAGCAGTCCGGTCTGCGTCAGTTCTTTTCGCCGCCCATTCTAGAAGCCTTGGGCCAAGATCTTGATACATCCATGCTGGAACCACGTGAATGCGATGTGACCGTGCTATTCTGTGATCTGCGTGGCTTCAGTCATCGGGCAGAAGAAGAAGCCGATAACCTGACTAAGTTACTGGAATGCGTCAGTCTTGCGTTGGAAGTGATGACAAGTCAGATTTTGCGTTTCGGCGGCGTCACCGGCGACTTTCAGGGCGATGCGGCTCTCGGATTCTGGGGCTGGCCGATCGCGTCCGAAGAAGCGCCGCTGAATGCCTGCCGCGCGGCGTTGGCCATTCGAGAAGAATTCCGTAAGGCTCAGGCTGACCCTAACCATCCGCTCAAAGATTTTGAAACAAGTATCGGCATCTCGCATGGACGTGCGGTCGCGGGGAAGATCGGAACGCGGGAACAGGTCAAAGTGACCGTCTTCGGGCCGGTCGTAAACCTTGCTAGTCGCCTTGAGAGTATGACACGGGAACTCCATGTTTCGGTGCTGATCGATGAATTCCTAGACAAGCAGATTCGTGAGAAACTTCCGAAGGATGAAGGGCGTGTGCGACGTTTGTTGCAGGTGTTGCCGTATGGTATGGAGCGGACATTGTTGGTGAGTGAACTTGTCCCACCCGAATCTCGCTGTCCGTCGCTCACGGAGCAGCATTTGGCAGATTTCGAAAAGGGTGTCGCGTTGTTTATTGCAGGGCACTGGTCAGAGGCATGGAAATTCCTGCATCGGATGCCCGCCGAAGACCGTGCTCAAGATTACCTTTCCATGTTAATTACGCAGCATGACCGCAAATCGCCCACCGACTGGGACGGAATCGTGCGCATGAAAAAGAAATCCGGTTGATGATGGATCAGACATATTTTGATGCGGACGAGGAATCTTTTCTGTTACGTCGGCTGAAGGACTGTCCCGAGATCTTTGCTGCGATCTCAGCCAGTACTCCGACCGAACTCAGCAGCCAGCGCAAGTTGAGGGAAACATTCGACGACGAGCTTGTCCGAGCGGCGTTGGCTGTGCATGAAGCCCGCCAGCGCGCGGCAAACTTGCTGCCCGATGCAGATCGGTTGTGGCTGACGCGCGTCGGGCTGGAACAATCCACGGCGTGGGAAGTAGCCACTCATAAGGCCAAACGATTTTCGCCATCCGCCCATGTGTTCGACTTATGTTGCGGCATCGGCGTGGATACCGCGGCAATTGCTGAGCATGCGCAAGTCACTGCAATCGATACGGCCGCAGCGATGTGCCTGCGAACCGAATGGAATGCCGCGCTCTGGAATCGCTTAGAACACATCCGGACGCAGTGCGCTGATGTGACGAGCCTCAACTGGTCTGACAAAATTGTCCATGTTGATCCTGATCGCCGATCCGGACGCGATCGCCCCACCAAGCGTCTGGAACTCTATCAGCCGAGTCTGGAATGGATGCAACAGTTGACACGCACGGCAGCAGGCGGAGGGATCAAGGTCAGTCCGGCCAGCAATTTTCTGCAGAAGTTTCCGGGTTGTGAAATTGAACTCATCAGCCTGAAGGGCGAATGTCGCGAAGCCACGGTCTGGTTCGGCAGTCTCGCTGGTGAACACGCTTTTCGCGCCACCGCGCTGCCCATGGGCGAATCGATCAGTGCTGATCCCTTGTCGGCGTGGACGAATGTGGTTCCAGCCACCGCAGAATACATTTTCGATCCTGATCCCGCGATCGTAAGATCGGGACTGCTTGATGTGATGGCAGAACAGTATTCAATGCAGCGTCTGGACGCGGAAGAGGAATATCTCACAGGCGCTGAGTGTGTCACGTCCGGCTTTGTCACTGCATTCCGGATCGAAGCAGTGCTTTCAGGAAATGTGAAAGATCTCAGGCAGCATTTGCGAACTGCTCCATCGACGCACTACGAAGTCAAATGCCGCCGCATCCCCACAAATGCCGACACCGTGCGACGACAACTTCCAACCGGCACCGCAGCACCGCGCGTCATCTTCTTTGCCAGAATCTCCGGCCGCGCGACAATCGTCGTGGCGCATCGCGTCTAGTGGCTGGTGAGTTTCCGGTAACACAGAGATGCTAGTTGGTTTCCCTTGACAGACACCTTCACATGATCGGCCGCATGTAGGACTTCATGCACATCGTCATGGGGTTTTAGTAGATTGCGTCTGGATCAATATCTGGGAGTCCAGCAAGCCATGCTTGCCGCAGTAATTCCACAGCCGCTCTGGCATCTACTCTGTCCCCCCATTCCCTCTCAACCATAAGCGGTACTATCGATCTTTACGGGATTACCCGCAAGCAGATAGAATTTTGCACTGCAAATCGTCACGGAGGGAGACTGGTGCCACGGAAACGAAGATTAACGGTTGCGGTTGCCATAGCGGCGTCGGTTGTTCTTGGATTTCTCTGCAGAAATATCTCACCGCTGCCGCTGCGGATTTCTTCCGGGCGATCTCCGGCAATCGAAGCGTCGAATACACTTGCCGCATCGTTTGAGATTGCCCCATTGCTGGCCGCATCTAGGGATGGCGACGGTCCTGTGACGCAGGACAATTTTAGCGCCCTAGATAAACAAAAATCTGACGTCGAGGTTTACGTCTTTCTGTCGCCTCATTGCCCGATCAGTAATGCTTATGTGCCATTGCTGAGCCATCTGATCGACGAATTTTCCCGTTCGAACTTTCAGTTTTTCGGAGTCATTTCCGGTGCGGTGTCGGACGACACCGATGAATTTCGCCAGAAGTTCACGATTCGAATTCCGTTGATTGTTGACCATCAGAATCGGATTTGCGAAGCGCTCAACGCGACTCACACTCCCCAGGTCGTTGTTCGCACTGGATCAGAAACGATTTATTCAGGACGGATTGATGACCGCTTTGCGGACCTCGGCAAATCGCGACAGAAGGCCAGTCAGCAGGATCTGAAACGCGTGCTGGAGTTGTTGCGGGACGGACTACCGGTGCTGCCATCGAAGAACGTTCCGACTGGATGCCTGATCGAAAGACAGTTGAAGTCGCCTGTTGACAACGGCCCCTCTAGCCAAACTGCAACCGCGTTGACGTTTAACCGTGACGTAGCACCGATTGTGTATGAACATTGCAGCCGTTGTCATCGCCCGGGTGAGGCCGCGCCGTTTTCGCTCATGACGTTTGACGATGTCAGACATCATGCATCGCAAATTGAAGTTGTCGTTCGCCGTCGTCTGATGCCGCCATGGAAGCCCGAAGCTGGGTTTGCAGAGTTTGCCAATGTACATCGCCTCACCAATCACGAGATCAAGGTATTGTCTGCATGGATCGCTTCTGATCGGGCGGAAGGCAATCCGGAAGACTTGCCACTGACCCCGATTTTTCCTGCAGGCTGGCAACTCGGGAAGCCGGATCTTGAATTGGTGATGTCAGAACCGTTTCTCGTGCCAGCGGACGGTCCCGACGTGTACCAACACTTTATTATCCCCACGGGACTGACAGACAATCGCCTAGTCAGCGCTGTTGAATTTCGCCCGGGAGCACCGGAAGTGGTCCATCACAGCATCACCTATTTCGACACCACGGGGCGCGGTCGGGAACTTGACGCTGAAGATCCGCAACCTGGCTACAGTCGCCTCGGCAGTCCGGGTTTCGCAGTTTCCGGATCGCTGGGAGGTTGGGGACCTGGAGGGCAGCCACGGCGATTGCCTAAGGGTCTCGGGCGACCGCTTGCGAAAGGATCCGACATCGTGCTGCAGATTCATTACCATCCGATCGGGCGCGCTGTTTCTGATCAGTCACGACTGGGTCTGTATTTTGCACCCTCATCGTCGACGCACAAGACCACAGAAATCATGGTAGCCGATATCGACCTGCACATTTCAGCCGGTGCTGCGCGACATCACCATCATGCGGAGCTCGAGATTCCGGCTGATATCATTGTGTTTGATGCAACTCCGCACATGCATGTGCTGGGCAAAGAAATCAAGGCCGTCGCACACCGGCCAGACGGAACGACGGAACCACTCATCTGGATTCGAGACTGGGATTTCTATTGGCAGGACAATTATGTCTACCGGAATCCGGTGAGTCTGCCGGCGGGAACGCGGATCGAACTGGACTGCTGGTTTGACAATTCAACCAACAATCCTCTGAATCCGAATTCACCTCCGCGCGATGTTCATTGGGGCGACTTTTCAACTGACGAAATGGCGATCTGCTATTTTCAGGTGACCACGAATACATGGGATGATTATGTGATGCTCAATGAACACGCGACGAAATACTTCGCAACGCTCTTTGCCGAATACCAGAATCAAGTGAATGGGAGAAAGAAAAACTCTGCCATCACCAAGGCCCCGTCAAACAACGACTGACAAAACGCTAGTCGTTATCGGAATTCGCGATCACCACGCGAAATCCGTTTGTCGTACTAGCTTCCGTGGGGACTCCGTCATGCCGCCCGGATGAACGACAGCTGAATGGATTGTTGTACCAGCTGCCTCCGCGAACCACACGCCAAGTCTCCGCCTGCTCGGGACCTTGAGGATCCGTCTCCGGAGATGTGGCAAAGTAGTCGGGATCGAACCAGTCGAGGCACCACTCTCCGACGTTGCCATGCATGTCATAAATGCCAAAGGTGGTTGCCTGAAATGATCCGACCGGAGCTGTAAACGGGTAAGTGTCATCCCAATCTGCAGTGGATGTGAGCGAACGGCAAAGTGCTTTCAATGACAGATCGCCACAGTTTGCGATGCGTCTCAGTGAATCCGCATCGTCGCCGCCAGCGAAGACTCGAGCTGATCCCGCGCGGCAGCAGTATTCCCATTCCGCCTCCGTGGGGAGCCGGCATGTCAGCCCAGTCTTTGAAGTTAACCACTGACAGAATGCCAACGCATCATTCCAACTGACGCAGACGACCGGATGATCGTCAGTCTGACGAAAGCCCGGCGACAACCAAACACAGTCTGACTTCCTGACGACGCTTCCTGAGGCGACATCAAGCCCGTTGCAACCTTTCCCGGACTGCTCCGCTTCAGTCACGTAGCCGGTTTGAGACACGAACCTTCGAAACTGGCCGACTGTCACTTCATGGCGTGCGACGAGCAGATCATTCGAAATCACGACCGGATGTTGCGGTCCTTCACCTTGACTGAACTTGCCAAATCGCGACTGGTCCGGGTTTCCCATTTGAAACCGGCCTGATTCAATCCGCACCAACGAGATTCCAAGTTCCTGCAGGATGGCTGGCAACGCGCGGGCCTCGCTGACTGGATTCCGATCATCAGCGACTGCCCCGTCTGCAGCGGGCTTCACTTCCACAGTACCCCGTGCTTCAGGAGGATCCGAATCGACAACTCTTTCCACCGCGGCAGGTGAACTACATCCTGCAGAGTTTAATATGGCTAGCCACAAAGCGATCGAGGCGCAAGGACGCAGTTCATTTCTCGGTTCCGTTGCTGTCATTTTTTGTTTCTCAAGACGGCCTGTTGCTCGGCCTAGTGTCACGCGCCGCGAAACGCTACGAGATCTGACACCTTTTGCTCGGCATCCAACAACAGGTGAAGCCGTTTTATACCACCCTCTTAACGCGAAGACCAATCCGTCTGAAGTTCGCTGAGAATGGGGTTCAATGCATGTTTTGGATTGGAAGCCAAAGCCTGTTCACAGGTACGCAACGTTAAACCGTTTCTTAAGGTGCTGGTAAGTTAACAGATCTGCGACGCATATCCGGCCACGAGCAACGTGTCCGCATTGTTGGCACGTATTTCCGCTTAAGGAAACGCTGTGGGTATCGGCGCATCCCGCCTTGAACGGCGACGCAAGGTTGGGTAGCGAATACCAACGCCGGTTTCTACCCACACGGTTCGCTCGCACACACCACTCACGCAGAAACTTGCCGGCCCATGTCCCCGACGTGCGCTTGTTGCTGGCGGATAGCACCAGCCTACAAAACACGCCTCAGATGCACTTCTTTCTTCAGCCAATGATTGCGGCCACTCCAAAGTCCCGCTACGCTGGACAATGTCTGAGCGGAGGATAGGGCAACGCAGAAGTGCGACCCTAGCGCCGTCTCAGGGCTCAAGACCGAAGCGGCGACTGTGAACATTGCTTGCCGACGCCCTTCTCTGACTTCGGGATTGAGCCGAATGCGATAAACTTAACGCCGCCCTACCTGTGCACTCACACGACACAACGCCACTTTTCCGAATCGATTTCACCCACAGATTCTGCGAACGAGCCAAGATCTTAGCTTTCAGAACAAGACGAGTGAATGGACGAGTGATTCTGAACCAGATTCGACGAACGCTCAATCGGAGAATGACCTTGCCGAAACAACTTCTGCTATTTTTCGTTGTCTGCGGATTGGGCTCCGCAGCAAATTGTCAGAGCCTGACTGAGGCACAGTCGGTGGCAAAGATGAAAGTGCCCGAAGGGTTTGTGCTTGAAGTGGTCGCCGCAGAACCGCTCGTACGGCAACCGGTGGCGATTGATTTTGACGATCGCGGGCGGTTGTGGGTGATTCAATACCTCCAATATCCAAATCCGAACGGATTGAAACGCGTGTCCGTGGATCGGTTTTCCCGCACGAAGTACGACCGTGTACCGGAGCCACCTCCGCATGGCCCAAGCGGCGACGACCGAATTACGATTCTCGAAGACACCGATGGCGATGGCCGCATGGACAAGGAACACGATTTCATCAATGGACTTAATCTGGCATCCGGCATGGCATTTGGTCACGACGGAGTGTTTGTGCTCAACGTACCGTATCTCTTGTTCTACCCGGATCGCAATCGCGATGATATTCCGGACTCAGACCCCGAAGTTCTGCTGACGGGATTCGGCATGGAAGACGCGCACAGCGTCGCCAATTCGCTGACGTTCGGACCAGATGGTTGGCTGTATGGATGCCAAGGAAGCACTGTCACCGCCGACATTCGCGGCATCGAATTTCAGCAGGGGGTCTGGCGCTATCATCCCGGGACGCGCGTCTTCGAGTTATTCTGTGAGGGAGGCGGCAATTCATGGGGACTCGACTTTGATCGCACCGGGCGTTTACTCTACAGCACCAACTATGGTGGCCACACATTGCTGCACGGAGTCCAAGGCGGCTATTTTGTCAAATCTTTTGGTAAGCACGGCGCGCTGCATAATCCCCATGCCTACGGATATCTGGAACATGCGCCACATCAGAACTTTCGCGGCGGACATGTGACCGTTGGCGGGATCGTTTACCAAGGCCATACGTTCCCTGCATCCTATCGCGACCAGTACATTGCTGGTGATCTGCTGGGCCACGGCGTTTACTGGCACTCGATCAATCCCAGTGGCTCGACCGTCACGACAAATCATAGCGGCGAATTACTCACCTCGCATGATTCGTGGTTCGCGCCCACCGATGTCACCATGGGCCCCGATGGCGCGATCTATGTCAGCGATTGGCATGATGCACGAACGGCTCATCCAGATCCGGACGCCGACTGGGACCGTTCGAATGGTCGCATCTATCGTATTACTCCGGTGGGGGCGCCGCGCGCCGATGCCATCGATCTGACAAAGCTGAGTGCCGATGATCTGTTCAAGCTTCATCAGCATCAAAGTCAGTGGTTTGTGCGCAAGGCCAGACAAGAGATTGTAAGACGTTACGGTCGGCAGAGCCTAAATGCGGCCGACCGCGCGGATGCCAAATCGCTCCACCGTAAGTTTCACGAGACTGTCACAACGGAAACCGATGAGACGGCGTCACTTGAGGGACTCTGGTCGCTCAATTTGCTTGGTGGATTTGATGAAACTCTTGCCGCACAATTACTTCACAGTCCGCATCCTGCCGTACGGTCGTGGACTGTTCGTTTGCTCGGTGACGACCGCACAATCACCACCGAAATGGCAAATCACCTCGATGAATTTGCCGAACAGGAACAGGACGTCAGCGTGCGACAGCAGTTGGCCTGCAGCGCTGCTAGGTTCCCCGCAAATCAGGCAATGCCCCTGATTAACGCGAACATCAATCGCGATCTTGATGCCGACGATTCGTACCTCCCCTTGCTGTGGTGGTGGGCGGTTGAACAACACAGTGTCGTGGGACGTGAAGAAGTTCTGAAGCGATTTGTGCGGCCGACATTATGGAACTCCCGCCTAGGCCGTGACGTGCTCCTGACTCGACTCATTCGCCGATACGCGGCCGAGCGATCTGCGGCGGGACTTGATTCCGTGGTCAGCTTGTTAAAAGCTGCGCCGGATCAAAACGCGCGACGGCAACTCTGGCCACAGGTCTGGCTTGGTTGGCAGGAACAGACGAGAGATATGCAGACGGATGCGTGGCTGGAACTGGCTCGAAAACATGAGTTCTCGCAGTTGCTTCTGAGCGACTGGGTAGCCACCTCGGATGACTTGACGCTGCTCCAACTTGGCTGCGGACTGCGGCATATTGCCCCGCTCGCTGCGGTGACCCAGACGGCGTTTAATCCTCAGGCAGCACCGGAACGTCGCGTCGCGTTGCTTGGAATCTTAAGTACAGTTGCTCAGCAAGAACTGCTGGCACCGTCGCTTGAGGTGCTTGCGACTGATCCTGCCGAATCCGTGCGATCCGCAGCGTTGCAGGTCCTCGCTCAATTCGACGATCCGGCTGTGGCGAAAGAACTAATTCGACTCTACCAAACGTCGACTTCGAACGGATTGAAGTCCCAGATTTGCGAAATCATTTTGTCACGCGGCTCCTCGGCCAGCGTGTGGCTCGGGGCTGTTGATCGGGGTGAGATTGTGGCGGCGGCCACGTCGCTCGAGCAGGTGCGTCGAGTCGCCTTGATTGGCGATCCGCAGCTGGATGCCCTGGTCACCAAGCATTGGGGTAAATTGCAAGGGGCGTCACGCGAAGAAAAACTGGCCGAAGTGCGGCGACTCAATAATGATCTGCGTGCCGCCGGAGGAAACGCGGTTGCCGGTCAGCAGCTCTTTAAAAAGCATTGTGCAGCCTGTCATCAACTGTTTGGCGAAGGTACGAAAGTTGGCCCTGATCTAACAACCGCCAATCGACAAGATCGAGATTTCCTGCTGATCAGTCTTGTTGATCCCAGCAGCGTTATTCGCAAAGAGTTTGTCAGTGTTATCATTCAGACTGCCAGCGGTCGAGTGCTGACAGGACTACCCATCGAACGCAATGATGCTTCGCTCACGCTTGTGGATGCCAAAGGAGAAAAACAAATGATCACGACTTCCGAGATCGAAGAGCTGCAGGATTCATCCATCTCGCTGATGCCCGAAAATTTGTACCTCCAATTTAAGCCTGCAGAACTACGAGATCTGTTTACCTATCTGCAGTCAAAGCAATAAACCGGGCTTCTGAATGGCAAAGGTCGCCGGCACACGGCGACTCTCAATAACTTCACTTTCAAGCTTATCCACCGAGGCGACACGCATGCGAGCTTCTATTATTTTCCTCCTTCTGCTGAGGTTGTTGACCAAGTCGGTGGGGGCAGATGAACCACAGCCACGAACCTACCAAAACCAGCTTCGGCGAATCGAGAATGCGAAGCCACTGCTGGCGGATTATCCTGAGTACTTTGAGCCCATTCAGGAAGAGGCACACTTTGAAGCAGCAGCCATCGTCAATGATGAAGGAGCTGATCTGCATGTCCGCGCTTGGCGTTTTTCCTACAACGCTCGTGGAATCATTGAGATGCCTAATCATTTGCGGGCCGCCGAGACAGCCGTGATTATGGTCCACCCGTGGGCGATTGATGACGAATGGGGCTGGAGAAGTCCGCAACCGAACGGAGTTGCCGACTTCTGCACGCCGACAAAAAATGCGGTCGCGGCAACACATACGAAGGAAGTTGTTGATCCGTTTTTGAAGAGACTGCGGGGCAAAGCGGCGTGCGTGATGTATAGCCTGCCTGGGCCAGCAGATCCCGTTCGCACCAAGATCTATCGCTCATTCAGCAGGGTGCCGACCGCTGTCGAACGCGAAGCCGGTGAAAAAGAACTGCGGCAGGTGCTAGCGGACTTTGACTACACCGGTGAGCCGCTACCGGAAACTTTGACGCTTGGAAACGAGACACCGGTGATTGACTATTTTAAACAGTTCCCCGGACTTGATTCGGGCGCTCGATTCAATCACGAAGGATTTTGGAATCTTCCGATCCCCGTTTGCACATCCGTCTCGGTAGACCCACAGGACGTCGTGATCTACGACGCGGAAGGTTATGCGCCGCTCCGAGAATTCCTCAAAAAAAACGGCGTGCGGCATGTGTTGCTCACCGGGTATGCTACCGACATGTGTTACTGTCGCACGACGGCCGGTTATGAAAATTTGTCAAAAGACTTCAACGTGTTTCTGGTCGCTGATGCCTCATTGGCCACATTCCCATCCAACACTTCGCCACGATTTGCCGTCAATGCCGCCATCTCGTTCGCCGCGCTCAATCAATTGATCACGCAGGTTTCTTGGGTGACACTCGAACCGGAGCAAAAATAATGTCTCATCCCCGGGCTTTCATCAACCGTCGTCGTTGGTTGCAAGCAACAAGCGGCTTATTGCTTGGTGGGGTCAGCCCCTTCGGGCTTGGTTCCGTGCTCCGCGGAAAATCGAAGACGAATAGTGTAAAAGCGCGGATCGCCATCACGCTAGACTTGGAGATGAGTCGCAATTTTCCTCGTCGAGAGGACACTCACTGGGACTTCGAAAAGGGAAATCTGAACGAAGCAGCAAAAACGTATTCCGTTGAGGCGGCGCGGCGTGTGAAGCAGCGGGGAGGGCGCATTCATTTCTTCTGCGTAGGACGCGTGCTTGAACAACCAGACATTGCCTGGCTAAAAGAGATTGCGCAGCAGGGGCACCCGATTGGAAATCATACCTATGATCACGTGAACGTCTTAGCGAAGAGCAGCCAAGAATTGCAGTTTCGGTTTCAGCGTTCGCCATGGCTAATTGAGGGCCGCTCTCCGGCTGAAGTCATTTACGAAAATATCCGGCTGACCACGTTAGCCTTGAAGCAACGAGCCGAAATTGACAATCGAGGATTTCGTACACCAGGCGGATTCGGCACGGGCCTCAATGGACGCGAAGATCTGCAGCAAATGTTGCTGGATCTCGGCTTCACATGGGTGAGCAGTCTGTATCCAGCCCATGACAACACGGCTCCGGAAGTCGAACCCACAGAGTCAGTTTATAACAGCCTTATCGCAGCGACCGTCAAAGCTCAGCCATTTGTCTATCCCACCGGTTTGGTAGAGATCCCGATGAGCCCGATTAGCGACATTGGGGCTTTTCGGAATGGACAATGGAAGCTGGAATGGTTTCTGGAAGCTGTGCGCCGCGTTGTGGTATGGGCGATCGACAACAAAGCCACGTTCGATTTTTTGGCCCATCCATCCTGCCTCGGTGTGGTTGATCCGGAATTCAAAACGCTCGATCTGATCTGCGACCTTGTTCAGGCGGCTGGAGACGCAGCCGAGATTGTGGATCTCGATCAGATTGCGGCAGCGTGTACAGTGAAATAATTCGGCGACCACCCAGCCGGAGGCTGCTACTGAATGTTTTAAGTCGATAGCCGGCGCCTGTGGCTGGCAGGAAAAGTGTCCTAGGGAAACGTCATGAAGATCACCACTTGGAACTGCGTTTTAGCATGTACGATTCTCTGGGGGATGACAACCGTGGGAAACGCGGACGATGCCTCCGTCCCTTACATCCAGGCGGTAAAGCCAATTTTGAAGTCACGTTGTTATGCGTGTCATGGAGCGTTAAAGCAGGAATCGGAACTGCGACTCGACACCGGACCATCGATCCTAAAAGGTGGCAACAGTGGACCGGCAGTAGTCGCCGGAATGCCTGATGTCAGTGAGCTGTTGACACGCGTGACCTCAGCAGATCTCACCACCCGAATGCCACCTGAAGGGGCAGCACTCACCGCTGCAGAAATTGCTCAGATTCGCGAATGGATTGAGCTTGGCGCAAAAGGTTCAGCTGCTGAGCTACCGGATCTTGAGCCGGGTCAGCATTGGGCATTTCAGCAGCCCGTGCGCCCTAAATTGCCGACACGTGCGAACGGGCAGGTCAGTAGAAATCCGGTGGATGCGTTTCTCTTTGAAAAACTAGACACTGCAGGCATTGAACCTAGTCCGCGCGCTCACAAGGCTACGTTGCTAAGACGAGTAACGTTGGATCTCATTGGCCTGCCGCCAACTCGCGATGAACTGCGTGCTTTCTTGGCTGACGAATCTGAAAATGCTTATGGCGTGGTCGTTGAACGACTTCTGAATGATGCGCGACATGGCGAACGGTGGGGACGTCACTGGATGGATGTTTGGCGTTACAGCGACTGGTATGGACGGCGTGATGTGAATGACGTTCGCAACAGTGCCTCGCAATTGTATCGTTGGAGAGATTGGATTGTCAGGTCACTGAATCAGGGCATGGGCTACGACCAGATGGTCCGTGAAATGCTGGCAGCTGATGAAATTTCACCGGAGGATTACGAGGCTGGCGTGGCCACGGGATATTTGATCCGCAACTATTATTCACTCAACTCTAACGACTGGATGCGGAGTGCGGTGGAGCATACCGGCAAGGCATTTTTGGGGCTCACATTTAACTGTGCCCATTGTCATGACCACAAATACGACCCGATCACACATACCGATTATTTTCGGATGCGCGCGTTCTTCGAGCCGCTTTTTGTGCGTCAGGATCGCGTCCCGGGGGAAGCAGATCCGGGCATCTTTCAAGATTATGCTTACTCCGGCACACGTGCGGTGCAGCGTCTTGGAACCGTGCGGGTGTTCGATAAGAGTGGCGATGCTCCGACTTGGTTTTATACGGGCGGCGATGAACGCAACCGCGTGCAGACGCGAGGTTCCATTCCACCAGGTGTTCCCCTATTTCTGGAAAACGCTGCGTTTCGAATCGAGCCCGTGAATCTGCCGCCACGAGCGTGGTATCCCGGCCTTAGACCGGAGATCCAAGCCACGATGCTCTCCGCTGCACAAACCGCCCTTAAACATGCCGAGTCGGACCGAGAGTTAGCCGAAACATCTGGTGCCGTAATCCCCGAGGCTCTGCGTGAGCAGGTTGTAATCGCGGAGCACGAATTCGAGACGGCATTTCATGAGTCTGAGAAGGCTGGAACCACTGGCGCACTTGCGGGCAAGCAGTCACTGGTACTCGATGCAACGACAGGCCGCAGTATTGTGCAGAACACCTTGCCGCAACTGAAGTCCTTCGATGACGGTGCACGGTTGGCCTTTCGATTGCGGATTCTGCAGGATGCGCATGTCAACTTTCAGTTCGTTAAGGACAGCGTTCAGGGGTTGACAGCCGGATACGTTGCCTTCGACCGCGGCCGCATTATGGCTTATCTGCATGGCACGCTAGGGGAGTCGGAGATTGGAAGATATGATTTCCTCGCCGGGCAAAATGATTTCGAAATTTCTGTCGTGCTGCGGCCAGAAATGGATCTTGGTCAGCTCACAATTATGAGCCGATCGGATAACAGCCTCCTTGTCCAGAATGTGTCCGTGGCCCTCAATGGCTGGAATCCCGTTGGGACATCGAACAAACCGCTGAGTTTTGACGCTCGCGTGGGCAGTGTGGCGGTGCTTGATGATTTCCTCTGGTCAGTGCCGCTGGCCGACCAAGCTGCCGCCCATGAGCCGTGGACGACGTTGATCAAGGTGGATTTCGAAGCCCCGCTGTATGTGGCTGGTAAGGACGTTGTGGGAATTGATGGCTGGGAAGCTTCGTCATTCCGGGTAAACCCGGCCACTTCGCTCGTATCTGCCTCAATTGGCAATGCCCAGCTGCAAACGCTGTCGCTGAAACTTCAGACGGCGCGCCGTGCAGTGCGTGGTCCGCAGCTGCAATTGGAAGCGGCCGAAGCGCGGGTGGTCGCCACCCGTGGAGGCCAGGCGGCGTTGGAAGCACGGATCGCGGCGGATGTTGGCAAGTACGTCAAAAACCTAGGCAACGACGTGCAATTTTTAATCCAAAGGGCCAGTCAATTGGAACGTGAAGCGGCCTTGCACATAGCGACAGCAGATGTCTTGGCAGCCGAGTTTGCGATCGCCGTGGCTGAAGCCAAGGCACCAGAGGATGCGGAACGCGCGACGGAGCTAGCAACAGCGAATGCTGGCCTGACGGCGGCACGCACCGCGCAGGTCACTGCCAACGCGGCATTGGCAAACAAGGATCTTTCGACGACCTACGCGCCCTTAACACCATCGTATCCTCAGCAGAGTACCGGTCGCCGAAGGGCGCTTGCAGAATGGATCACAAGTCGCGACAACCCCCTGACAGCCCGGGTGGCGGTCAACCATCTTTGGACGCGACATTTTCATGCGCCACTGGTGAGCAGCATGTATGACTTTGGTCGCAATGGCGGCAAACCCACTCATCCCGAGTTGCTCGACTGGCTAGCAGTCGAGTTAATGGAGTCTGGCTGGGATATGAAACATCTCCATCGGCTGTTTGTCACGAGCGACGCATATTGTCGTGAATCTAAAACCTCGTTCCATGTCCAGCCACAAGCGGCTGACAATCACTTGTATTGGCGGAGGAATACTTCACGCATGGAATCGGAAGTCGTGCGGGACAGTTTGTTGTACGTTGCTGGTCGTCTAGATCTCACGCAAGGCGGTGTCGAACTAGAAAACAAGGACGCACTGACCACCAACCGTCGCAGTCTCTACTATAGCATCTATCCGGAATCTGGCGGCAAGAGTTCGCTAGGCGAACTTTTTGATGCTCCGGATCCGCTGGATTGTTACCGGCGGGTCAGCAGTATTGTGCCTCAGCAGGCATTGGCCCTCACCAACAGCGACCTGACACATGAGTCGAGCGTCGCGATCGTCAAGGCATGGCAGGAATCGGAGCAGCAGGCGACCGAGCCGTTTATTGTGGCGATGTTTGAACAGATTCTTTCGCGACTTCCGACGCCTGCGGAAGAACGAGTCTGCCGCGATGCGTTAGCGCGGCAACAGACGTTGGCCACAAATCCCGATTCTGGAGCCACCCTGACGGAGTCTCGCGAGAGCCTCGTGCGGATCCTGCTCAATCACAACGATTTTTTAACGATTAGATAAAAATGAAAATCACCCGCAGACCTTTTCTGGCCGATCTGGGCATGGGAGTCACGGGCATGGCGCTCGGTGCCATGCTGGCCGAAGGTGGCCACTCAGAGCACTTTACTCCACGAGCAAAGTCTGTCATCTGGATTTTTCTGTCTGGCGGCTACAGTCAGATGGAGACATTTGATCCAAAAGCAGCATTGAACAAGTATGCGGGTATGACGTTTGACAAGACTCCTTTTGATAATCCATTGAACTCACCACTGCATCGCAAACGATTCCGGTCAGTGCCTTCCGAAGAGATCAACGTCCGTGATGTGTACCCGACAATCTTTCCCATGCAAGTTGGCTGGCAAAAGCGCGGCGAAAGTGGCATCGAAATCACTGACTGGTGGCCACATTTGGCGCAGCATGTCGATAAGATCAGTTTTGTGCGTAATATGTGGACCACGGATAATGATCACGCGGCAGAAAATCAGTTTCACACGGGCCGTCATAAACTGGATGAATCGCAACCCAGTATCGGCGCTTGGGCGCATTATGGTTTGGGTTCCCTGAATGAGAATCTGCCACGTTTTGTTGTGTTGGGTGGACCGACGCGTTCAGACACACGGGAATCGATAGACTCGCTGTATCTAGGACCGCAACATGCCGGCATTCCGCTCGCGCTTGATCCCAAAAATTCTTTGCCGTTTGCGCTGCGTAATGCCGACCAGACTCTCGAACAACAGCAACATGAATATGAAGTGATCAACCAATTAAACGAACTGACGGCGATTGAGTATCCAGAAGATCAGTCGCTGCGGGCTCGAATTCGCGCCTATGAACTGGCATTCAAGATGCAGGCCGCTGTGCCTGAGTCCGTCGATTTTTCTCAGGAAACAGCAGCGACCATAGCGATGTATGGAATCGATCAAGACGCTACAAAAGTCGCAGGCCAGCGTTTCTTAGCGGCACGGCGATTGGTCGAACGCGGAGTGCGTTTCGTGCAGGTCTTTCCATCTCCGTACGGATCGTGGGATTCGCATCAGCAGCTAAAGGACAATCATACAAAACTCTGTGCTACGGTCGATCTCCCGGTCGCCGGACTGCTCCAGGATCTGAAGCAGCGAGGTCTGCTGGACGACGTCATTGTTGTGTTCGGCACAGAATTTGGCCGAACACCGGGACTGGAGTTGCGTGGCGGGGCCAACACTGGGCGAGACCATCACCCCAACGGTTTTACCATCTGGATGGCTGGTGCCGGTCTGAAGCAAGGGCATGTTCATGGTGCCACTGACGAATTGGGATATCACGCCTTGGGTGAAGGGCATTATGTCACCGACTTGCACGCGACAGTGCTGCATCTGCTTGGACTCGACAATCGGCGACTGGAAATTCCCGGGCGAAAACGATTAGAAATCGATCATGGACGGGTGATTCGGGATGTACTCGTGTAAAAAATGTCTTACAAGCAGTGCTCTTTTGGAAGTGTCTTCATTTCAAATCCTGAGATGCCACTGATTGGCGTGAGCATGCTGCCGACGGTCGTACAGCCACGTCTGTTTTGTAGGCAGTCGTCTCAGACATTCAGACGCAGCCTGACCTTGCCGGACTTTTTTAATCCGCCGGGTGAGGCTTTCAAGGGGGCGCAGGCATGCAACATCTTCCAGTAAACCGCCGTGAGGGCTGTACACGCCACGACCACCCTCAACTTGGTCGGCGAGATCTGTTGCAGGTTGGGGGAATGAGTCTCGTTGGGATGGGGCTAAGTGATCTGTTGCGGCTAGAGGCGCAGGCAGCAGAGGCCAGTCATCGCCGCCAGGGGACCGCCAAATCAGTGGTGTTCATCTTTCAGTCAGGCGGACCATCACAACACGAAACCTTTGATCCAAAACCGAAAGCTCCGGATTCGATTCGAGGCGCCTACGGTGTCGCACAGACGCAGATCCCGGGTGAGTTATTTTGCGAGCATCTGCCCAAGCTTGCGGCGCGGTCGAATCAGTTTTCAATCGTGCGCACGATGCATCATATTGCTGGTCGCGAGTTTCGCAATGAGCACAACAGTTGCATGTACCTGCTGCACACGGGCAGCACCGCGTTGCCCGTGGGTGACACCAACGCTTCGATCACCCAGTCGCGTGCAGGACGCATTAGCTGGCCTTCAATTGGTTCAATGCTGGCCTATGCAGCGCCCCCTGATTCTGCTTCGGGACTGCCGGCAACGATTGAAATTCCGCGAGGCAGCCTGATGCAGTATCCTGGCAGGGAATCTGGAATTCTCGGGCCACAATATGACCGTCTCGGTTTAGACATCGCCGAAAAATGTCATGCGAAAGATGCGGCGGGCTCTTGTCCCAACTGTTTCAGTCACGATGATCCGAACCTCGATCTCGAACGCAGACCGGGGCCCGGTGCGAAAGCTTGGTGGGATAATTCTAGCTGTCGTCATCCGCATTTCCACCTGCCGGATTTTGGTCAGGAGACAGGCATCTCCATTCCGCAACTGGAGAACCGATCTGCGCTGCTGCGACAATTCGAGAACTTGCGCAGAGGCTTCGACATTGATGCGGGCATTCATTCAAT
>QWQG01000145.1 GCA_003670925.1 Planctomycetota bacterium
CCCGCTGCATGCGCTGAGGTCTGTACCCAACCATCAAAATCCGACGACTCTTCACTGACGCTTTCAATAAATCGAAGGCGGCCAACCACTTTCAATCAAACCGACCATTTTCCGGACGCTATTGGGCAGAGCCAGTGGCACACAATCACTGACCGTCCTGATTTATTCCGTCAGTGCCACCCCGCCGAGTCTTTCATGCGGCGCTAGCGGCTATCTCGAAAATCCCGTAAATTCCCATGGACAACGCCATTCGTATCAGAGATCTGTAACAGTGCTGCTTTATTATCTGCCTCAGATGTGGCTACGGCGAGTTGGCGAAGCAAGTCCTCGGCGACTGACTTGTTGGTGCCGCGTGGATTCTCGATGTACTGTTGCAGTAAAGCCTTTGCTTCCGTCGGCTTGACATCGGAAAGGAAACTTCTCGCGTCTACGAGCAACTGTTCCGCGTTTCGAGCTGCTTTCACTGACTCGGTTCGATAAATGAAGAAGCCACTCGTCCCAAGCGAGAAGCCTCAACTGCAATAGAAGTGCCGAACACTATTAGGCCGGACCCCTAATGGCACTCCAGCCGCGAACGCCGAACTAGTGATCAGTACGTGGCTTGCCCGGCATGCGAATAATCAGGGCACCGCCGCTGAGGATAAGAATGGCACCCAGAAAGTAGGGTAAAGCAGTCGATTGACGCAGTAATGGAATGCCGAGCGATGGACCAAGGATGCGTGCCAGTGAAGAGAGGCTCTGGCCGGTACCCAGCACTGATCCTTGTTCATCGCTTGACGCTGCCTGCGACAACATTGATTGGAGCGAAGGCGTCACGGCGGAAAATCCGATGACGACGACCGGCAGAATGAACCACAATGATACCGGAGGCAAAATTTTCATCCCGGTAAAACCGATGAGTGAAAACCCGATCGTCATCAGCGTGACACCGATCAACGCCATGCGCCGTTCGCCAAGTCGCGGCAACAGACGACGGACAAGCATCCCTTGTCCGATCGACAGCACAATACCGACATAGGCGTACAGGAGAAAATTCCATTGAATGCTGTAGCCAAACTCGCTCGTCAGCAGTGACAACGTGCTTTCAAACTGGGCAAATCCAAATGTGGTAATGAACACGGCGAACAGAATGATTGACATTCCGGGTGTTGAAAGATGCCGGATAGCTTCACCCGGCCGAAACGCGCGGTGTGATGATCGCTGCGCTGATTCAGAGGGCCGACGAGATTCCTGAAGTTTCCACGTCGCGAGGAGGAATGCCAATGCGGAAAGGACCGCTGCCACATAACCCGGCATCCCGGACGGCGGGTCTAGCAGACGATGTTTGAGATCAACACGCGGCAGGGGTGTTGTCAGCAGCGAAGCAATGGCTTCGGTGTTGGCGTCAGAAATCTTTGAATCGCGAAAAACCTCTTCTAAAAATTGTTGTTGAGAGACCGGAGTGGTCTCATCTTTCCATGCTTTGACCAGTTCCCATTGCGGCTCATTCAGTGCGACATCGGCGTCGTTTGAAACGCAAATCGCGCCAATCAGGGGCCCGAATGTGAATCCGATTCCAAACGCGGCACCGATCAATGCCATCCCTTTACCACGATTTTCGGCTCCGGTACAGTCGGCAATGACAGCCTGAGCTGTCGAGATCGTGGCGCCGGCAATGCCCGCTCCGATGCGCGTCACATACATCCAGACGAGGGGACTGAAGCCCAGAATAAGGCCGTCGCGGCCGTGAGTTGATACCAGTCCAAACAATCCATAGGAGATGGTGGATCCAGCTAGTCCTAGCATTAGAATCGGCCGTCGGCCGATGCGATCGGACAAAGCGCCCCACATGGGCGCGAAGACAAACTGCATGGCCGAAAACGAGGCCATGAGCATTCCGAGTTGCCAACCGCTCGCATTAAACAAGGCGCCGTAGCGCGGCAACAGCGGCAACACAATTCCGAAACCTAACAGGTCGATAAACACTGTCAGAAAGACGATAAACAATGTCGCCTTATTCACGGAAGTCACGGCAGGTTGCGCAGCGGAAGCAGCATTTGTCACAGAAGATCTTTCTCAACCGAACGAGGCCTAGCGTTTCATAATCCACACACAGGCCCATGCCAGCAGCGGAAACAGGACAAAGATCAACGCGAACGCGATCAGATTGGAGCGACGATTGTCAGGCCAGCGTCCCATGCGACTTAATTATCCCGTGATTTGCTCATCAGTTTCCGGCACAGCGTCGCTCGACGAATCGAACCATTCGTCCTTGAACACAATGCGTTTCTGATGCTTCATCGCCAAATTGGCCGTGAGCGCCATGATGGCATCTGCCATTGCGACCCGGCCGTTGCAACGCAGTTTGTCGGCGCCCAGCTTATTGCTGATGCAATAACAGAAGTGCTCCATTTCTTCCTTATAGCCGCGACTAACTTTGTCGCCAATCCCAGCCTGAGCCATCGCACCAGCCGCGGTCGGAGCTGCGGTGTTGTAGCTGTCGAGCGCTGGTCCACCCCCCTTAGCGTTATCGATGACCCACAACCGCTGATCCAGCCCTCCACCGCTGGATGCGCTCTGCTCTTTGTAAAGCAACGCCTCTTTTTCTTCCTTCATCACGAGCGTGCCACGGCTGCCGAAAACCGTTTCACCGTAGAATTCCTGACGATTGGTGCTGATTGAAGAATATGTCACAACCGCGATGTCTTTCTTTTCTTCATCATACAGTCGGCCAGGAAATTCTAAGGTTACATAAATATGGTCATCAATGTCGCGGTCATCGACCCATTTGTCTTCCGGACCAAGTCCTTTGACGCCGTAGAAATTCTTGCCGCCGTAGCCCTGCACCGCGAGTGGATGCTTCTTGCCAAGGAAAATACTGGAGGCATCCATTTGATGGCTGCCGAGTTCCGCCATCAGTCCGCCGCCCGTCTTGTTGTACAGTCGCCAGTCGACAAGCTGTTGCGCACTGTCATAACCCAGTTCTTTGAGCTTGCCTGATTTTTCGAGTTCCAGCAAATGCTCCCGCTCCGCAGTCGGGGTGTCCTCCCATTTACGCCAGCTATCGCGTCCGGGAAAACTATTGTTCCGGTGCCACTGCGCCCGGATGAACTTGATGTCGCCGAGCAGACCTTTTTTAATAAGGTCATTTGCGTTGTCATACAGCACGCTGTAATGCCGCTGATGTCCAACAGCCAGCAGTAGGCCTTTTTCGTCGGCCTTGCGAATCATCTGCTTGCATTCCGTGATATTGTGAGCCATCAGTTTTTCGGTGAGCACATGCAGTCCGGCATCAAGGCATGCGATCGCAATCGGGGCATGCTGGCTCAGCGGAACAGCAATCACCACCATGTCGAAACTCACCTTGCCGTCGGCTCGCGCCTGCAACAATTCAAGATGGCTTTCAAAGACTTGGACGGTGCCAGCCTTCTCCTGTCCCAACTTTTTGATCAGTCCAATTCGAGCTTCCGGGTGAGTGCCTCGAAAGGTGTCTTCAATATTTGCCTTGCGCGGGTCTGCAATCGCCACCACTTCCATGTATTCCGTTGGATGCTCGGTCAGCAGCACATTTGCTTCGTCTCCGCAGCCAATAAACGCGGCTTTAATCGGAGATCCATGCAGCTTCTCATAGTCAAAGTACAACGCCCCAAGACCAACGCCGGCGGCAGCTGTGGCCTTCATCATGTCGCGACGCGTAATCCCGACAACTTCGTTGAAATTGTCTTTTCCAATCTGAGTCTGCTCAGGCGTAATTTCCACAGTGTTCTTCTCCACTTTATGTTTGTTTATTTGTCATTGTATTTTGAAAAGCGGCCGCTGGCGCTTCAGCGAATCTCAACCGGCCGCGTGCGTAAAATAGGCAGGCGACGTCCCACCATGGACTATTTCTTGGCCACAGCTTTCGCGGTCTTCCGTTTGGATAAGAATCCAGCAACTAATTTATCTAAGCCAAACCAATAACCCGTAGGAACTGCGGACAGCGCCAGCAAGGCAAAGACTTCAATCAGGTTTTTATTCACAATAAAACTGTGTTCCGGTCCCGGCGCATCGGGCACGCCGGGCAGCGGAGGCATCGCTAAGTAAAAGCCAAACACCATGAAGGCTGCGGACAAGGCGGAAAATCGTGAACAGAGTCCGACAATCAACAAGATCCCTAGCCCCGCCAAGCCAGCGATGGTGAGCAAGTCAACAACACGGATCGGCGACAGCGGCGGTGACAGTGGGCCACGAGTCAACTGCGACACCTCCGGAATCTTCAAAGCCTCTTCCTTCAGTTCCTTGTCCAACGCCATTACTGGACCAGCGAGATCGCGCGCCTTCGCACGGGCGTCTGACCAAATGCGATTGAGGTGCTCTTGTTCAAAGCTAAGTTTGGCAGAGGCCAGTCGATCTTCGTAGCGGCTCACCATTTGGTTATACAGCTCAATCTGACTAATGCGACCATCAATCAGACCCGCATTCTCCGGATCACCGAGCAGATGGGCCCGCATCCGTTCTTTGTATGAGAGTCGACTGGCGCGGGTGAATGCATCGTTCAGTGCTTTGCGATATTGATCGTAGTCGGCGCCAGTGCGATCGGCGACTTGGGCGTCGAGAAGGGCCTTTTCAGAAGCCATCATGCGCCGCTGTCCATCAATCTTTAGACGTTTTGCCGTCGCATCGAAGGAGATGGTTTTATCCAGCTTTAATGCGGTGAAATCTACACCCTCTGGCAGTTTTGTCACGTCCAAGATCGCGTCATGACTGCTGGCACCATCAAGCAGTTTTTTTAGCTGAGACTTTTGCCCATCGTTCAGTTGATAGTGACGGCTAAAACGCTGATTAAAACTATCCCAGCGCGCGGCTACACTGTCCGGATCTAGCCATAACTTATCGTCGGGATCCCCGGACATGGATCGAAAAAGCCCGCGAAACGGCCCTTGAGCATTTTTTAGGTAGCCGTCAGATGACCACGGCGACTGGGTGCTGAGCGTATTAATTTTCCACATGCCCTCGTAGAGCAGTTGCCAGCCAATGCTAACCCGCAAAACAACGAGCAGCATGACAGCGGCGAGCGAATATCCGCGAATATCAACCACAGGAGAAAATCTCCGATTTCTGTCTGAAAGTACGTTTGAGTTCCAAACCTCAGGGTCTTACGATCTGGTCTTCGTCCCAGACAATGAGTTCTTCAGGAATGTTGACAAGAGTCGGCTGGACTTTGCTTCCTTTGTCCGGGAAGGGCAGCAGGATAGCACCGACGTCCGCCCAATTCTTGCAACAGTGTCGGGCTTTTTCGACTCCCATTACGAAAAATGCTGTCGAGAGTGCATCAGCCAGTGCCGCTGATGGCGCCAAAACCGTCACCGACAGCATTCCGTCGACTGGCCAGCCGGTTTGCGGATCTAGAATATGCCCATAGCGTTTTCCTTCATGTCGGAAAAACTGAATATTCGAGCCACTGGTCGCCATGGCCTGATCGCAGAGCAGCAGCGTTCCCAAGCGTTTTTCAGTGAAAAGCGGATTTCCGAGACCAACCGGCCAGCCTCGATGACCGTTGTGTCCACCTCGCGCAAGCAAACTACTGTGTCCACCATGCAGGAGAAACGAGTCCGGGCCATGCTCAAGGCGACTCATCCAATCGCGGGCTTCGTCCAGCGCGTAGCCTTTGCCGATTGCTCCCGGGTCGAGCACAATTCCCGTTTGACGAAAAGAAACGCTTTGCGAATCAGCATCCAGATCCACGTATTTCAGGCCCGCCTGAATCAATGCCGCATCGATTTCAGCTTGCGTGGGAATCCGTTGATCGCGGCGGGATGCGCGCCACAGGCGCGTCAGGGAACCAGTCGCTAGATCGAACGCTTCGCCTGTAAGTCTATGGATTTCGGCCGATTTTTTAAGCAAATCGAAAAGTTCCCGACGAACGTGAACCGGGGCTTTGGCGGCCGTCCGGTTAACCGCCGACAATTCGCTGGATTCCCGGTAAATGCTCAGCCAGCCTTCGATTGCGTGGACCAACTCTAGGGCCTCTCCTGCAGCTTCAATTTGTGCTGTCCGGCCCGGATTCATGATGACTGAAAAATCACACGCCATTACCCGCGCGGACAGTCGCACGGTTATTCCTGCTGCTGGCTGAAGGCGGGAACTGGCGACCGCAATCGCCGGAGAATCATGTTTTTGGAAGGCGCGTCCGAGATTCAGGGCGGAAAGGAGGTTTCGACGTGAGGCAGAAGGTGACGGATCGGGCATACAAAGAACGCTCATAAACATAAAAAACAGAGCAGAACCGCCTTGAGGGGGCGAACTCACCGTTGAAAGCCTAGACTCTCGTAAAAACTCCCAATACGATAGACGAAATAGCCGTAACAACAATCTGAAACAGAAAAACTGGCAATTTGGGGCTTAATCCATGGTTGCGAACTCAGCAACTGGGCAAAGTCTCCTTGAGTTTCTGTTTGACAGGACGCTCGTTCTGTTGGTCCCCGGTGTTTCGAAAGTGAAGTAACTCAAACTATGTCCCCAAAGCCTACGCCATCCAGATCCATCGTTGCGCCATCACGAGTTTCGAGTGGAATTCCTTGGTGGCTCTGCTTGATTTTGGTCATTTTTGGGATCTCAATCGCCGCGATGCTGGTCAGAAAAGCGATCCCTGAAGATCCCCAGATGACTTTTGAGGAAGGCATGGACGGACTCAAAAAAGGTGACATTGTGGCGGTTGAACGCAGCATCCAGAAGCTGAAGAATTTCCCCGATCGTGCTTCAGAGTTAAAACTGCTCGAAGGCATGTTGTTGCTTGGCAAATCAAAGCCAATGCTCGCGATCCCCTTGCTTCAGGACGCCTCAAAGAATCCCGCGATCCGCGTCATAGCATTGACACAACTGGGGAACGCCTACATCCGTTCACAACAGCGAGTCGAAAGCATTGCAGCTTATGAGTCGGCGCTTCAAGAAGATCAAAACATGGATGAAGCTCGCCTGAACTTGGCACGTATTTATAAGAATATGATCAGCTGGGAGGACGCGATAAAGCAGCTCACGATCCTAGTGGAACGCAAGTTCGCGCCCGGCGATGTGCAGCAGATGCTGGGGGATATTTATGCAGATATGGGCCAATATGCGGAAGCCGCAACCGCATACGAAGCAGCAATCCTAGTGGATCCGACGAATCCCACAAATTCTGAAACAACGTCGCGTTTGCTCATGTGCCGCATCGAAACAGGCAACGTAGAAGGGCTCGAAGAACTTCTCCAAGGCGTAGATGCGGCCGGCGTTCGTGAATCTACACGAGCTCTGATTCTGGCGGGAAAAGATGAAATCGAAGGGGCACTCTCCGCGCTCGATCTGACTCTGATAGACAATCCGAACGATTTAATCGCAAATCAGACGTACGGGAAAATCATGGCCAAGAGCGGTTCAAAGGAGAAATCGATTGAAGCGCTGACAAGCCTGCAGCTACAGATCGGGATGCACACACACAATTTGAAATTATTCGAGGTCGTGGCAGAACTGGCGAAAATCGTGAAGGACGAAGAACTCGCGGCAACGGCTCAGCAAAATGTCGATCAACTCAAAGATCTGAAATCACAGTTTTTGGCTAAACTTGGGGAAGTCGTCAAGACACGCGAAGAAGCTCCGGCTCGAGTCGAGCTCGGCGATCTAGCTGCTGCAACCGGTCAGATGGAACTCGCGCGCACGATTTATCTAGCCGCAGGCGTGATTGAACCCACGCTGCAAGGTGTCTGCGATGCAAAAATCCTGTCCCTCTACGAGGCTACGCCGCCTTTAGTTCCGCTCAGGACTAGGGGCACGACTCCTGAAACAGTTACGCCGGCCGATCAGGCTCCGGGACCAACACCGGAACCAACACCGGGACCAACACCGGAACCAACACCGGAACCAACACCGGAACCAACACCGGAACCAACACCGGAACCAACACCGGAACCAACACCGGGACCAACTCCGGGACCAACTCCGGGACCAACACCGGAACAAGCACCGGAACAAGCACCGGAACAAGCACCAAATTGAGCACCATGCAACCGCGGCCTCACGGCTTCTCTGATGCTTTGCGCATATCCTTCAGACTCAATCCTGATTGGTGCAGAAAATACAAACCCAGCACTGTCACTGGAATGTACATGCTCATGTGATAGTACACCGAAGAACCTAAGACCAGTGATGGATCAGGCTTCAACAATTGAGCATTCATGCTCACCTGAAAACACATCTGAATCACGCCGAAGTAACCTGGTGTTGAGGGGATCGTCACTCCGAACGCCGTTACGCCTGTCACGATCAGTCCTGTGGCCAGTGTCACATCAATGTGAAACGCCCGCAGCGCAACATATGCAATGAGTCCATTCAGGAGCCATTGCAGCAATGACGTGACGATGATCAACAGCACCGCTTTGCCACTCTTTAAAGCCATCAAGCCGTCGCCGCCTTTGCGCAGCATCTCCACGAGCCCGATTGAGAGTTTCGCGGGCAAAAATGGCAGCAGAGACAAGCTCCACGTGAGCAGGCGAATAAAGAGCTCGGTCCAGATCAAATAAACCACAACCGCCACCACGACCACTCCGGCAATCGCCCCCAGCAGCAGGGCTCCGTTGCGATAATTGTCCGGCAGTTCATCCGTAAAAGCTAACCCGATACCAAAAAGCGCCAGAATCGCGAGGACATCGAAGATCCTTTCAAGGATGACCGTGGACAGGACTGTGCTAGCCGGCACACCATATTTCTGCCGTACAACGAACACGCGAATGAATTCTCCGAGATGTGCGGGCAGAAGATTGTTCGCGGCAAATCCGATGAGCATCACGGGAAACAACTGCTTGATCGTCAGCGGTGCGACAGGTGCCAGCAGCCATTGCCACCGCAGCGTTTTAAGCCAGTAAAAACTAAACAGCAGCGCCAGCATGAGCGGCAGTGACCAGTAGTCAGCATTGAGAAATCCGGCTTTTAACGCCTTCGTATCTGTGCCCTGTAAAGACCAGGCGAAGCACGCCACAGAAACCACGATCCCCAGAATCAAAAAGAAGGCACGTTTCATCGGGTGGCTGACCAAGCACTTTCATTCGACACATAGAGATTGAGGATCGCTGCGGCAGACCGGGGGTTCTACGCGGACTGGTGGAAAAGCGTCAAGACAGATCTCATCTTGAGTTCGATTTCGTGAATCCGATACGCTATCACGCCTCTCTGATGTTCCTTCCCCCATTGCTTCTCCTTCCACAGGATCGCGCAGATGCATTCTGCGTCTAGTTTCCCCAGCATCGATGCGTTACCCGATCCAGCAAGCTGCCTCGTTGCTGCGCTCAATGATCTGCTGCGCGCCGTGGAAGGTCGTGTCGTTCTCTTGCGCCCATTGGCAGCATGCTTCAACAGCCATCGCGATGACATCGACTTGCTGCTCACCGAAGCCCAGTGTGAGCAGTTACTCTACGCAGCATTTGCACATTGCGTTCAAGGGCGAATTCATTGCCGGATCCAGCAAAGTTCGTCTGCCAAGGCGCAATTGATTCTGTGGACGATCGATTGCGGGCACATGCTGATGATCGATCTCTGGACCAGTTTTGATCAACTCCCATGTCGGCGCCACAGTTGCATCCCGGCGGGTCGACTTTTAGGTACGCTGACAACCTCCGTTTCCGACGCTCAAATTCAAGCGACTGAAGAGATTCCAGCCCTGCGTCGACTACCGCCTGACATTGACCTCTGCCTTCTGATTCAGCACCTTGCGACAAAGCGCAGGAAAGTGACCACGCCGGCCGTGCGCGAGCGCATCGCCCGCGCCTGCGAGCGCTTGGCGTCATGGTCGCCGGAACAGACATCTCAGGATGTGCCATATGATTCGTTGGCTGAACTGCGTGTTGTTGCCGCGCAACTACCAAGAGCCATTTTAAACACACCAAGGTTCATCGCACTGTCGCATGATTATCTTTTGCAGCGACTCAGGCGTGTGCCGAGCAATCGAGGACTTCCCGTGCTGGAGCCTCGGCGACGCCGAGGACAAGTGACCAAGTTTAGAAGGACAGTTCTCAAGCACCGTCCTACGGTGGCCGTCATTGGAAGTGACGGCGCTGGCAAGACGTCCGTCGTCTCGGCACTTGCCCTTCAACAACCGAATTCGGCGTGTGTCGTTGCGAAGAAGTTTTATCGTCGCGCGCTGACGTATCAGTTCATTAGCGGGCTAATGAAGCGACTCAGCGGCACAGATCGCGGCATGTTCGACGAGCGTGCGGCAGTTCTAGTTACGCTCCGAGCGACGGCTGCATTGTGGATCAGAATTTGGATGTCGGTGCACCCGTGGTCAAACAAGGCCATGCATTTTTTAATTCTCGATCGCTCTATCGCGGGTTTTCTGATCACCGACCGCAAATCCGACACGCCACGTCTAACACGTGGCGCGACATGGATTGAAGAATTAATCCCGCCTGTGACGAGCGTTCTTCTGACGTTGCCACATGCGGAACTGACACGCCGCAAACAGGAAATGTCGGCCCACGGCCACGATGCCTATCAACGCATGCTCTTCGAGCAAGCGCTCCGCCAGCAACCAACAGATCTGATTCTGCTTGCGAATCTGCCGTCGGCTCAGGCTGCTGCGGCGGCCATCTGTGAATTGCTGCGGGGCGATCGGCAATCAGCCGAATCATCGACAGAAACAGTAGGCAACAGAAAGGCGGTGGCATGATGTCTCCTCTTCGCCTTCTCAATGCATGGATCGATCATCAGCGACTGGCGGAACGCCGGCGGCAGGTGGAATGGCAACTTGGCGTCGTCTTCAAACAACCCATCACGCTGCGACCCACGTTTTCCGGTGGTGGCTTCGACCGGATCTACCTCGCACACGCAGATTCGCAACAGGCAAAAATCTTAGCCAGCGTCCGCATGAATGTGCCCGGCCGCGATCGACCGCAAAAAGAGCCGCATCTTCCTCGCGTTCCATTGCCCGGTGAACACCGCATTCACCGCGAAGCCCACGCGTATCGACAACTGTCGCCGCTCGGAATCGCGCCGCGGTTGATTGCACGCGGCGAATTCTACCTCGCGAATCACTGGCTTCCGTGGCCACGTTTGGCGGATGTGCTGCGGCATCACAGTCATCTATTGTGGGAGCTTCTTCCCGTGGCCCTTGATGCGATTCGCGAAATGCACGAGCACGATGTGGTTCATCTGGATCTGAATTGTGGCAATCTGCTGATTGCTCCTGATTTCCAATCAGTGGCCATTATCGATTTCGAATTCGCACCGCTGCTGCTGATGAGTCGATTCGATCAGCAGCGTTTCGATTATCTGCGACTGGCTCACAACCTGCTCAAGCCGCGCCGCGGTCGGGAGGCTGCGTTTCTGCAACCTGAACGCTTCGTCGAAGTATTTGCTCGATACGTCCCGGAAACTGGTCTCGGGATTCCGGATGCAATGAACACCGCGTGGTTTGACCGAGTCATCGAACATGATGTTATCCGTACCGGTTTCGCAGAGATCTTCGGAGTCCTCGATGGCGAAGCAAAGGTGATTCTATGAATCAGTTTGTCTGCATGAACTGGGGCACAGTCTACGGTGCGGACTACGTGAATCGTCTGTATTCGATGATCGCCCGCAATACGCAGTATCCATTTCGCCTAGTGTGCTACACCGATTCCAGAGTCGGAATTCGCAGCGAAGTGGAGTGCTTTGATTGCCCGGAAGTCGATATCCCATCACCAAAACGCAATCGCGGCTGGCGGAAGTTGGCGCTGTGGGCCAACGAACTGCCGAGTCTGAGCGGCACCGTATTGTTTCTAGATCTTGACATCGTGATCACCGGCGGACTGGATGACTTTTTTACGTATCGACCCTCTGCTGACTTCTGCGTGATCCAGAACTGGACTCATCCTGATCGCCTGATCGGCAATACATCTGCATACCGTTTCACGGTCGGTAGTCATCCGGAAATCCTCAATCGGTTTCTCGACGATTTTCGATCAGTGCTCGAAAAATATCCGAATTCACAGACATACATTTCCTCGTGCCTTGAGAAGTCGATCGAATTCTGGCCATCGGAATGGTGCCGAAGTTTCAAACGACACTGCGTACCTCGCGGTGTGACACGCTGGTTTCGCGAGCCGCTGTTGCCCGTAGGTGCCCGCTTGGTCGCATTCCCCGGTCGCCCTAATCCCCATGAAGCACTCGACGGAAGATGGCCCGCGCCATGGTACAAACGAGTCTACAAACATGTCCGCCCAGCTGAATGGATTCAGCAACACTGGCGCTGATAAAACCGCCTTGCCCTGCCCGAATAGCTGATTGACGCAAACTATGAAATCCACCGCGGCAATGAGCGACGAATCCAAAAGTCGCTGAATTCATGAGAATTCAGAGCGTCGGATTTCTACTTGAGTCGCTTATTCACCGGCATCGCGGCGCACGCCGCGACTTCGAGGTACTGCGGCGAAACAGGCGTTGCGGTCTCACAATGTTTCTGTGTACGCAGGATGCATGAGCATTAGTGCGGTAGGCGTGGCCGCTCATGAATGCAGCAATGTGCTCGATGGCCTCGCGGGATTCTGGAAGCCCCCTGATCTGGAACACATGGACCATCCCCGGCCAGACTTCAAGCTTCACAGGGATCCCGTCCGAAACAGCCTTCTTCGCCACTCGGACACTGTCGTCACGGAGCATTTCGTGCTCGCCAACCTGAATCAGCAGCGGAGGAATGCCTCGATAGTTGCCAAAGACGGGTGACGCCAGCGGGTCGCTCGGATCCATTTTGTCCAAATAGCGATCCCGAAACTCGGGCATGGTTTGCGCACTAATAATGGGATCATGGACCGTCCTCAGGGACTCGCTCGCTAGCGTGAAATCCGTGGCTGCCGAAATGGCGATTCCTCCGGCCGGGAGTGTCCGTTTACGGTCTCGCAACGCCAGCAGCGTTGCAAGTGTCAGGTTGCCACCCGCCGAATCCCCGGCAATGAATGTCGCCTTGGCGGGACCCGGGCCAGACGGCCCGTTCGCGACCAGCCATTCGTGAGCGGCAATACAATCCTCGAGCCCGGCGGGAAACGGGTGCTCCGGCGCGAGTCGGTAGTCGGGGAGGAGCACGGCACACTTCGCCGCCACTGAAATATCGACCGCCAGCGGAAGATAGTTTCCTCCCGACCCTGACACCCAGCCGCCGCCGTGCAGATAGAGGAGCCGCAGATCGGGGTCCGCGCCGGGGGCCAGAACCCACTCACAGGGAATATCCCCGATCTTCAAGCGAATCAACTTAACCCCGTCAAGGTGAGGCTCGTTGCGTGTTCCCATGCCCGCCCGCAGTCCCTCCAGATTGAAGTCCGTTGTGCCGAAGGGCGTGCCCTTGCTTAGTTTTTCGAGGTATGCGACACCTTCCTGCGAGACCTTCTGCGGATTCCATTCAGGAGTCACCGGGGCCGAAGGACCGTCGCCGTCATCTGCATCATGAATCACTTGGGTGAGTTTTTGAGCAATTTTTCGCTGGTGTGGCTGATGGTTGTCAGTGGCGTACGCGCTGCCCGTGATTAAAAAAATCAGCAACGCCATTCCGAGAAATTTTTTCATCGCAAGCCTTCTATTTCGTAATGACTGATCCCTGAGAGCATTCCGCGCACGGCGGACGAAGTTCGCAGAGTTGATCACTTCGCGTTCTTGTCGACCCGGCATTTTATACACACGTCCACCATTTTAAAAATGGATTCGGCCGCGCCCCATTCATGGTGCAGGTTCCTACACGCCCAGACTCCGCCATCAGAGGCACGGGAGGTGAACCGACTGCGTAAAACTGAGATAGCAACATGGGGTGCGACGATGCGGCAGAAATTTCAGATCGTTGCTAAACCAGTGATGCTGGTGCTCGTACTGCTTCCAAAGTTGTCGAGAGGCTGACCCATCTGCTGCGCGATCTGCACAAACAGATTGCACAACGGCGTGTTATTTTCGCGGTCGAGCAGCAGATGCTGACCGTGTCGGAAGCGTCCTCCTGCGAGTAAGATGGGCACGTTTTTTGTGTCGTGGGAATTGGCGTTACCCAAGTTACTGCCGAAAACAATCGCCGTGTTGTCCAGCAGGCGGCGATTACCCTCCGTCTTGCGTTTCATATCTGCGATAAGTTTTTCCAGCGACTGGATTTGAGCTTCTTCAACCAGTCGCAGTTGCCGAATCTTTTCGGCATCCTGACCGTGATGCGAGAGATTGTGATGGTCGATTGTTACGCCGGGTACTGGCGGCACATCATTGCGACCCTGAATCATGACCGTGATCAAACGTGTGGAATCCGTCTGCAGTGCCAGCGGAATCAACTCGCACAACAATCGCATCTGCCCGATCAGGTCGTTCTGATCCTTAATATCCTGAGGTTGCTGCACATCGACTTGCGGCTTTGGTTTGTGAATCCATGCTTCGGCAGTTACCAGACGCTGTTCCATTTCACGAACCGCGTGATAGTACTCCGCCAATTTTAGTTTGTCCTCTTTCCCGATGCGGCGTTCGAACTGTTTGGCTTCCTCAAACACGGCATCCATGATGCTTCGCCCCTCGCGGAGTTTTTGGATCTGCGATTCCTGCTCGTCGGCAGAACCGTCTAGGAAGAGCTTCGCGAACATCTTCGAGGGCGATTGCTCACCCGGAATCATGATGCCGCTGCTCGAGATGCTCTGGCTGGATCCATCGGTGCTAAGTTGCAGGGATGGAAACCGCGTTTCCAGCCCGATCCGACCGGCGATCCACTGATCAATCGACACGGTGTTGCGAAAACCGGGCAGTCCCGGATGGCGGGCAGACGTCAACCAAGTCATGCCCGAAGAATGACCGTCAGAACCTGATTGATCGGGATGCGAGATGCCGTTGAACACGGTTAACTCGCCGCGATGCTCATCGAGCAACTTGAGGTACGGAGTGGGCTTGTAGTCGCGTCCTGCCTGCTCCGGAAAAAGGAACGGAGTATGCAACCCCAGCGACGTACAAATGCAGACCATCCGTTGAGGAATGCTCTCTTCGATCGCGGCTGCGCTGCGTGGAAGAAAGGCGTTCAACAATGGCAGAGCCATGCCAACTCCTGATGCACGCAGGAAGTTTCGACGGGGCGTTCGTGGTGTTCGATGACGCATAGGGGTGTCCGCTACTTCTTCAGAAACAATTCGCTTGCCACGACTTCATGGATCAATGTCCTGAGGCCAGAGTCCTGCGATTGGACTTCCGTCACAATTTGTTCGACTTCGTCGCGGTCCGTAAAGCCAACGCCAGAGCCGGTTGCATACGTGATCAGTTTTTCGGTCAGACAGCGGACGATTTGCTTTTCCTCCGTCAGCATCAGTCGCTTGAAATCGCGAATATCCGTGAAAGGCTTCCCGTCTGCTGTCTGACCGCTGCAGTCAACCGGTTGTCCGAGCTTGTATTCCCAAATGTCTCTGCCGTGAAGTTTCTCGCTGGGAGCATCACCGTCGCCAACCGACCGATATCGCTCGCGAAAGCCACCAAGGACGTCAAAACTCTCCAACGCAAATCCGGGCGGATCGATCTCGCGATGACATCGATTGCAGGTGTCCGAATCACGATGCTTCGCCAACTGCTGGCGAATCGTCATTGCCCCTCGCGTGTCAGGTTCAATCGCATTGACCGGTGGCGGAGGCGAAGGCGGCTTGCCAATGATTCTCCGCAGAATCCACGCACCGCGCAGCACGGGGGATGTGACTGTACCGTTAGCCGTCACTTTGAGAACCGCAGCCTGCGTCATCACGCCGCCGCGCACGCTGTCTGCTGGCAAGGAGACTCGCCGGAATTCTTCGCCGTACAATTTCCCCTTCGAGTCTAGGAACGGACGCGACAGGTCATAGTGCTCTGCCATGCGATCATTGAGCATCACAAAATCGGAGGCGATCAGGTTTGCGATGGGAAGGTTTTGGGTGAGCATCTGACGAAAGTATGCCTGCGTTTCCGCGACCATTGAACTGCGGAGGAGATCGTCGTACTCCGGATACAGCTTTGGATCAGGTGCAGTCGCATCGATTTGATTGAGATCCAGCCACTGACCCACAAAACTGGAGACGAATTGTTCCGCACGCGGCGAAGCAAGCAGTCGATCAACCTGCTGGTGCAGAACCCTCGCGTTCGACAGTTGTCCTTCACGGGCCAGACGCAACAACTCATCGTCCGGCGGGCCGCTCCAGAAAAAATACGACAGTCGTGACGCAAGGGCATAGTCATCCAGCATCCCTGGCGATTCGTCCAGCATCAGAAAACGCGGCGAAATCAAAATCCCGCGTAGTGCGACGCGCATCGCCTGTTCGTAAGAACGGCCTCGATCGAGTTCTGTGTCGGCCAACTGGACAAAACGATCGGCTTCCCCGGTAACCAGCCGACGGCGAAACGCGAGCGGGGCGAAACGCGTGATCGCTGCGGTGGCCGATGCTTGCGGATCTTCAGGAGCCAGTTCGTATCCGAGGTGTCCCTGATCAGTCCAGCGGCCACGATTTTTCAGTTTGAGGATTGCATCTTCACCGAACGTTAAAGCAACACTTGTGGGCGGCCACTGATCCAGCAATGGCCCTTCGATTTCGATCCACTCGATCGCCATTCCAGGCACTTTCCAGTCCTTGACACTATCGACGTTCCACACGTTTTTTCCGGAGTCATCAATCCCAATCCCGTATCCCTTGAATCGAAAATGCTCGCGTGCGGTCAACGCAACCGTAAATTCAATCGTCCGCGGCTTGTCTGGCAGAAGTTCAAAGTAGTGGAGCAATCGTTCGCTTTTCCAGTCGCTGGCATAGACACGCAAGGCGATGGAGTCGCCCCGACTATCGACCGCGTAAGCAGAGACGCGGACGCGATAGCGGCCTTGCGCAGGCGGTGAAAACTGTTTCAGGTGATCGGGTGCGTAAGCATGACTGATAAAGACAACGGCATTGTCAAGTTCCCGAAACAATCGTCGATGACGCTGCCCTGAGACAGAATCGACTTGCTCTTCAGGGGTATCCAAATTCTCGCGAACTTCCTTTTCATCATGAAAGCGATACCGCTTGCTGATTGATTCGGGACGCTCGGTCAGTCGCACGGCATCATCGAGTGCCACATCGATTGCTTCGAGGTATTTTTCGAGCTGTACGACGGAAATTCTTAAGCCTTCGGCGACGGTGTCAAAACCTTGCGAACGTCCGTCTTCGGGAAGCAAGTGCTGAATCGCGACATCGACACCCAGCAGATCATGCAGGGTGTTTTCGAATTCGCGGCGATTCAGACGTCGCAGCACGGTGCGGCCTTCGCGTTGTTGCTGCAAGGAGATTTCACCGACCAGCGTCGTACGAAGCGCGTTTGTAAACGGTTCACGTTGTGCTGGCGTCAACTTTGAATCCGGCGGCATTTCACCGCTGTGCACGCGATCGTAGATCCTGATCCACCGAGTGCGACTCTCCAGCGATTCGGACGACGCGGGCAATGCCGCGAAATCCAATCCGCCCGATTTTTCGGTGGCGTTGTGACAATCCAAGCAATTCTGCGTGATGAACTCGCGGACATCTTCTGTCTGCGCCGCGCGACTGTCCCCGGGAAACAGACCGGTCAAGCAAAACGCAGCGGCGATCCGCGGCAGAAATCTTGGCAGAGACAACATGACAAACGATCTAGTACCTAAACCTTGAAACCAGAATTCTTGCGGCAAGTATAAATGCGTTCAGACAAATAATCGATCCGGCCTACCACAAATTGGCAACCTTTGCCTACGTGAGGCTAATTCACATGGGCGCGTGAGTCTCAATGGATCCTATCCGCCGCGCGGCGTGCAGCCAGTCCTCGTGATTCGCTGGAAAATCTGCTGTCATGGGTCGTTCGGAAAGGGAGACGCTACTCAAGCCCAGCGGCAATTGTTAGAAAACGACAAAAACTGGGCTCTGATGGAAATGGGTGAATCCGAGGCACGACCTTGATTGCCCCATTGGCCGGGAGAAAATATCACTAGCCCCGATTAAACTCCGATTGTCTCAACAAGGCTCGCGCCGCATGCACGTCGATGAACAGCTCAAGCAGCAACTGGATGAGTTTCGTCAGGACTTTCATCGGCTGAAGTCTGAAATCTCAAAAGTCATCGTCGGGCAGCAGGAGATCCTTGATGACACGTTGATTTCACTGATCGCCGGCGGACATGTGCTCCTCGAGGGTGTTCCGGGGCTCGGTAAGACCCTGACAGTTCGGACGCTCGCAGATGCATTGCATCTGGAGTTTCATCGCATTCAATTCACACCTGACCTGATGCCGGCGGACCTGATCGGGACGCAGGTGATTACTGAAGCAGGTGACGGCCGCAAGGTATTTGAATTTCAAAAGGGTCCGTTGTTCTCGAATGTTCTGCTAGCGGATGAAATCAACCGAGCCACGCCGAAAACCCAGTCCGCCTTGCTGGAGGCCATGCAGGAACATTCCGTCACCGTGGCCGGTGTGACACACATCCTGTCCGAGCCCTTCTTCGTGATGGCGACGCAAAACCCGCTGGAAATGGAAGGCACGTATCCGCTGCCGGAAGCTCAGCTCGATCGCTTCTTTGTGAAACTGCTGGTCAAGTATCCCAAAGTGAGCGACCTTGAGACGATTCTCGATCGCACCACGGAGAACCTGAAGCCGAAAGCCGAAGCCGTATTGAGCGGCGAACGAATTCTGCAGATGTCTCAGTTGTCTCGCATGATCCCGATTGCCAACGACGTGCGACGTTACGGGATTGCCCTGGTCGTGGCGACTCATCCGGATCATGAACTCGCATCCGCTGCCGCAAAGAAATACGTCCGCTACGGAGCCAGTCCGCGCGGCCTGCAGGCGTTGATTCTCGGAGCCAAAATCCGCGCTATCTTGGATCACCGGTATCACGTCGCCCGAGACGATTTGAAAACGATGGCGCTCCCCGTTCTTCGCCACCGGATGATCCTCAACTTCGAAGGTCAGGCCGAAGGCATCAGCGCCGACGACGTGATTCGGAAGCTGCTGGCCGACGTGAAAGAAGATGCGCTGGTTACCTGACTGGTCGGAGAAGAATTGCAGAAGTTACCACGGAATACACGGCGACTATTTTGTCACCGGCTTCTGCAGCAGCAGCACCGTGGCCAGTCCCAGCACATCGTTGTTCTCGCGAGCTGACGATTCAAGGATGTCGAAGCGTTTTGCCCCGACGCAGTATGCCGTGAACGAAAAGCCTGCAGGATCTTCCATTTGTTTCAGAAACGGGGCAGCGGCTTCGAGCGCCATGCTTGTCCGTTCCACGCGCTGCCCCAAATCCGCGATCACAAATGCGATCATCCGTTGGTCCGGTGCATCGGGTTCCCGCTGTAGCCGATCAATAAAGTATTGCATCGATTCGTCCACTTCCACACCCGCTAATGCGTTGAGGAAATGGCGATTCGCGACATAGTAATCATCGAACGGAACGTCGCTAGGATATCGCAGTGGTTCCGCCAATTGCGCCCCATAGTCGCTCAATTCAATGGCCAGTTGCAATTCCGGACAGTCGCGATCGAGATGCCGGGCAAAGCTGACGGTGGAATGCAGATGCGAAACGTCAATGTGATAGCCGCCTTCCGCAAACAAAAACTCACGGCCCTGAATGAGTTCGCGGAGGGAAGCATTTTGCTTCACCAGAGGTTGTCGCCGTTCTACATCCCGACGCACATTAGCCTGTAGGTCGCCGTAAATATTCCGGACCATCATCGCTGCTGCCTGCCGGCGTTCGTCAGGCGTCATCTGCGGCATCACTTGGCCCATCGCGGTCACCGTGTTACAGGTTCCGTGAGTCCTGAGCAGCAGCTTGAGCCCTTCCACAATGTGTGCGCCTTCGTACAGGGCAAGGTTCAGCAGTTCATCAAGCCCAGCACCAGGTTCATGCGGCACTTCGGCGACTTTTTTGGCGATTGCGGCCCGGACTGAAGCTGTTTCATTGATCGTGCGGAAATAGGCCCAAGCATCGGCTAGTTGACCGGCATCCAGAAATCGCTGGCCGACCTCACGAGCCGCCGCAGTGTAGGCGTCTCGAAATGCCACATCGTGCTCTTCCGGGATATTCCGCAACGACGTGGGCTGCGTGATTGGCAATCCCAGGCGATGCCGCACACGAATCAGCTTAGCATCGAATAGTCGATGAAAGTCGCTCTGAACCGTCAACGTTTTTTCAGCCGCGTCCAGAATTGCATCGCCGACGCTGGCCGAAGAAACCGCGGGCTTGTTGCGTTCAGCTTCGAAAATTTCAATTGCTGTCATTTGCACAGTTACCTTTTACTTTTGGCTGATAACTATTCAGTCTCGTGACGTTGTTGACGAAAACGCAGTGTCAGAAACGCAAGTCGGCGAAGCGACATTGCCTACGTGCCACATGTCCCGCATCCGCCGCCACCGCTGGCTTGCACCACGCCTTCGGCGCTGACGGGTTGCACATGAATCACACCAAAGCCACCTGCTGCGGCCAACAACGCCAAACGCGTTGTTTCGGCACTGCGATCGTTCAGCACATAGAGGATAAGACGATCATCAAGCGTGCGTTCAATGTCAATCAGTTCCAATTGGAGCTTCCATTTTTCTGCGCGCGCAGACCAATCGGCGAAACTGTCTTCCGCGGCATGCTGATCCTTGGCACTGCGATCCAGATCGTCCACTGTCGCAAGTCGCAGCAGTTCACCGGTCGGCGTCGCAGCTTCGCCTTCGGCCGTCTTGGCATTTGGCGGCAGGGTTTGAAGGACAGTCGCAAGTTCTTGGCCGCGATCGGTTGACACAACCACCGCCGCAGTACGCTCTGGCTTATCGCCCCAAGCTGCAAATCTTGCGACCTGAGGAACACGGCCATAACGAGCCAGCACCAGAAAGTCTGGAACGCGTTCTTCCAACTCGGGTACGCCTTCGCAAGTCTCTGCTGTCGGGGCAATCATGGGACTTCCTCTTACTGGCTCTTCGCCATTCTTTTAGATTTTAGAAGGGCAAGCCTCCTACTCAAAACTTGTCTCAACCGGAATGGCATGAGAGCATGCTTACGAGGTCGTTGCACCTTTTTGACAAATTCGCGTCGGACATGAGTGTAACATCCAATCACCAGAAAGAATTTCCTTGAATGACCTCATTCTTAGGAAATTCCCGTTACCCGACTTCCCTGTCTGGTTCAGGTGGCAAGTGGGAGACTCAACTTCCGATCGCTTTAAGGCCGCACCCGCGACAAACAGCCGAGACCGTGTTTAGAATGCCGGGATGGCTTTTTGATTTGTCCTGAGGAGTCCTCGTCATGCGTCTCATTGTCCTGTCTGTGCTGTGGAGTTTATGGTGGGTCCCGGCCGTCGCGTCTGCGGATTCTGGGGATGGTTGCCTAGATCTCTACTTCATCGACGTTGAGGGCGGTGCTGCGACGTTGATCGTAACACCGGCAGGCGAATCGGTTCTCATCGATTCTGGCTATCCGGATAATCAAAGCCGTGATCTCGATCGAATTATGCATGTCGCAAAAGACCTCGCCGACCTAAAACGCATTGACCATGCGGTGGTGTCTCACTGGCATCTGGATCACTTTGGCAATCATGCCGCCTTGGCGGCAAAATTCGGGATTGGCACATTTTGGGATCGCGGTATCCCGGACGAACTTTCCGAAGACCCTGGTTATGCTGACCGCATTGCCAGCTATCGTGCCGCCTCACAAAATGCCTCAAGGGCACTGCAGATCGGCGATACGCTGCCACTCACGTCCGGAAAAACAAGGCTGGCAGTGCGTGTGCTGACATCGGGCCGGGAAGTTGTTACGGGCGAAGGCGAAGTGAATCCGTTTGCAGAGCGGCACAAAGCGCAGCCGGATGATCCATCCGACAATTCCGC
The DNA here is from genome assembly GCA_003670925.1 of Planctomycetota bacterium. Lineage (GTDB taxonomy): Bacteria > Planctomycetota > Planctomycetia > Planctomycetales > Planctomycetaceae > SXXK01. The sequence continues at coordinate 21,781 of QWQG01000145.1, forward strand.
CAGCCTAAGTCTGCTGTATGAGTTCGGCAAGTTTCGCTTTCTGACGTGTGGAGATTTAACATGGAATACAGAAGCCAAACTGGTAACACCACGCAATCCGGTCGGGCTTGTTGATCTTTTCATGGTGACACATCATGGACTGCCAGTCAGCAACAATCCGGCGATGGTGCTGGCGATTGATCCGGTCGTCGCCATTATGTGCAATGGTCCCAAAAAAGGCGGCGCAGCACAGACCATGGCAACTCTGCGAGAAGTCAAATCGTTGAAAAATTGGTTCCAACTGCATCGCAATGTAGAACTTGAGGCAGCACAGCAAGCTCCGACGGAATTCATCGCGAACAGCGCGCAGACGGAAGACTGCAAGGGCGAATGGATCCTCGCAAAAGTTGCGGCGGACGGGGCATCCTACCACGTGCAGATTGGTCCGCAGGGAAAAAAGCACGCATACGCAACGCGGGCACGATAAGTCGCAGACGCCACTTGATCAAGCCGACAAAAAATACATCCGAGCGGAACCGAAGGTTTGCAGTTGCGTCCCGAATCTGGCGCTTGAAACCGACGGTGTACAAAAGATTCCTGCGGCGCACCGCAGGAACTATTGTCGACATTCGGCGCGCCGCAACATTTGGCAGGATCTGCGTTTCTGCACAACGGGGAACCCCCACAACTCCACGATCCGGTGCCTGCCTCTCCTGAATGCATGGCAAGCATTCAGACTTCACACGCCGGAAAACGTAAAAGTGAATTCAAGTTCAGTCGGGCGAGAGCTGAGCACTCAAAAATTCAGCTCAACAGATCCTGCACCCCATTCCGCTCTTCTTTCAGTTCGTTGACGGTAATGTCGATTTTCGATTGAGCGAACTCACTGTGCGTCTGGCCTTGCACGATGGAAACTTTTTTCCCGTCGCTCACCAGCGGAAAACCGCTGATCAGGCCAACTTCGACACCGTAACTGCCATCGCTGCACAACGCGGCACTGAAACATGAGCCCGCTGCCGTTGGGCGAATGATGCCCTTCACCGTGTCGAGGACAGCATTCGCCGCCGATGCTGCGCTAGATGCGCCTCGAGCCGCAATCACGGCGGCACCGCGTTTCTGCACCGTTGAGATGAAGTCACCTTTCAGCCATTCGTGGTCGGTAATTACGTCGGTGGCAGGTTTACCGTTGATCTTTGCGTGATCGAAATCAGGATACTGCGTCGCCGAATGATTCCCCCAGATCCCAACGTTAGAAATCGCAGCCACGGGAACTCCGGCTTTCAGAGCCAGTTGAGAAACGGCTCGATTCTGATCCAGCATCGTCATCGCAAACCAGCGATCTGCTGGAACACCTTGCGCATTCTTCATGGCAATCAAGCAGTTTGTGTTGCAAGGATTCCCGACGACTAGGACCCGCACATCCGGCGCCGCTGCCGCTGCGATCGCGCGACCAGTACTGGTGAAAATTGGCCCGTTGATCCGAATGAGATCAGCACGTTCCATCCCGGCTTTGCGGGGCACGCTGCCAACACACAATACCCAATTGCAGTCTTTGAAACCGTCTTCAAGGTGATCGCTGTCTGCCTTGACGACACCTGCCAGCGTTGGAAACGCACAGTCGTCAAGTTCCATGTGAATCCCGTCGAGCGCCTTGAGCACTGGCGGCACTTCAACCAGATGTAAAAGCACGGGCTGATCGGGGCCGAAGACCTCACCAGATGCAATGCGATAGATTAAAGAATAGCCAATCTGACCGGCTGCACCTGTAACAGCAACACGAATCGGGGATGCCATGAGCACGTCACCTTTCGAAATAAGAATCAAGCATGGGGACCGAAGTATAGCTTTGAAGACGGGCGAATTTCAAAACAGTGGACGAGGCTACCGGTCAGAACACAGCATTCGGGAATGCCCCGGAGGCTCGGGAAGTGTCAGGCAGATTGCTGATCACGGCGCAATTGGCCATGCTGGATGCTGCGGCCAAGAATTATGTGGTTTGTTGATTACGACATCGATTCCTGTCGTCGGACGCGCGGCGTTTTTCTTTTGAACCCGTGAGCGGTTCTCTCGCATGGAGGATAAACGGTTTACTCCAGCCAGCGTTTCTGGAGGTCACCGAAGGCGTCAATTCGTCGGTCTCGGAAGAAGGGCCAGTGAGTCCTCGCGGTGTTGATCAGCGACAGATCGCACGTCACGACAACGTTGGCTTCGGCATCGTGCGTCGCTTGGGCTACGACGTTGCCATAGGGATCGGCCAGAAAACTGCCACCCCAGAATTCAATCTCACCTTCGATCCCCACGCGATTCGCCGCGGCAACGAAGAGGCCGTTCGCGATCGCATGGCTGCGCATCATTGTTTGCCATGCCGCATACTGACTCGCTCCGTAAACTTCCCGCTCGCCGGGTATCCAGCCAATCGCAGTCGGATAAAATAGGAGTTCGGCCCCCTGCATGGCCGTCAAGCGAGCTGCTTCGGGATACCACTGATCCCAGCAGATACAGACACCAACTTTTGCATACCGCGTTTTGAAGGCCAGAAATCCAAGATCGCCCGGCGTGAAGTAAAATTTTTCGTAGTACAAGGGGTCATCCGGAATATGCATTTTGCGATACATCCCGGCCATGGAACCGTCGGCATCCAGCACGACAGCCGAATTGTGATACAACCCAGGTGCCCGCTTTTCAAATAGCGGTACGACGATCACCACGCGGCACTCCTTCGCAATCTGCTGTAAAGCGACTGTGGTCGGGCCAGGAATCGATTCTGCCAATTCAAATCGAGAGTGGTCTTCCGCCTGACACGGGTACTGTGTGTTGAACACTTCCTGCAAGCAAATGACCTGAGCGCCGTCCGAAGCGGCCACCCGAATGTTGTCGATCGAACGTGTCAGATTTTCCAGCGGATCGATCCCGCATGTCATCTGCACCAACCCCACTCGAATTTCAGCTGACTTCGTCATGGCTTCTCAGACCCATCCCACATTAAAATGTGCAAAAGACAATTACCGACGATGCCTGCCTTGAAAAGACCGATCCGCCCCACAGGACTTATCCGCGTTTCGCCCAGCAGTGTATAAGCCACTCGGCCACCCGTAAACGCGGCAGGACGGGAATGTTCGGGTTGAGCAAAATCCGCCTATGGCAAGTGAATTTGTGGAATTGCCGCAGATGTGGGGATTCACAATCTGGCTCAATAACGCCAGTCCGCTCGATCACTTGGTGGATGATGATCGAATGATTATCTTGCGGCCATGAGTAAGCATCTCCTTTTTGCAATCGTTCTCACTCACTGCCTTATGACATCAGTCGTTGCCCAGACAGCGGATGAAAAGCTGGAGACGTTTTTCAAGTCGCACTTGGAAGAATCGTTCCGCATGCGGCCGTTCGAAGCCACGATGCTGGGTGATCATCGCTTTGATCATTTATTGGACGACATCAGTCCGGAAGCTCGCAAGGCATGGCTCGACCAGTATCGACGACGACTCGAACAGTTGCCCACCGAAGTGCGGTATGGCGACTTGTCCCGCAACGCACAGATTGACTTCGAAATTCTGCGCGACGAACTGACACGCAACATCTGGCTGGCGGAGAACACCCGACCGTTCGAAGAAGATCCGCGCACCTATGGCAATTACATCAGCGACAGTGTGTATTCGTTGCTAACGCAATCGACGCTGCCAAAAGAAACAAATATAAAAAACGCGATCTCGCGAATCACGCATCTTCCGCGCATCGTCAAGACGGCGCAACAGACACTGCGTGAATCGCCGCCGTCGATTCTAGAAACCGCCATCTTACAAAATCGCGGCGCAATTGGATTTTACGAAAAGGGGATCTTTGAATTGGCGGGTGAGACGCCGCAGGCACAAGAACTGCGCAAGGTCACGACCGAGGCTGTGGTGGCGTTGAATGAGCACCAGATTTTCCTCGAAGACAGTCGTCGATTCCGCGCCAACGGAGAATGGCGTCTGGGGCGCGAGCTGTTTTCAGAAAAGCTTGAACTGGTCCTGAACGCCGGATTGTCGGCCGCTCAAGTGCTAGCGGATGCCGAAGCAGAATTCATTCGCGTCCAACGGGAAATGTATGTCGTCTCACGGCAGCTCTGGAGTCACTATTTCCCCAACCAGACTCTTCCGCCTGACGATGAATCTGGGCGGCGTGAAACGATTGCGCAGGTGACTCGTGCGGTCAGTCAGGAACATGGAAAACCCGAGGACTTGGTCACCGATGCTCGCGCCTCTGTTGGTCGGATTCAGGACTTTATTCGGAGACACGATATTCTGCGTCTCCCGGAACCGGATCGCTGTCAGATCATTGAAATGCCGGAGTTTCGACGTGGCAATTCATTGGCGTATCTGGACTCTGCGTTGCCCCTCGATCCAATGGGACTCAGTTCGTACGCCGTCAGTCCTCCACCTGCGGATTGGGGCACCGATCGTGTTCGCAGTTTTCTGGAAGAGTACAATGAACATATGCTGCAGATCCTGACAATTCACGAAGCGTATCCGGGCCACTACGTGCAATTGGAGTATTCAAACCGCTGTCCATCGTTGATTCGTCGTGTCTTGCAGTCCGGCGTGTTTGTCGAAGGCTGGGCTGTGTACACCGAACAAATGATGCTTGATCAGGGATACGGCGACGGCAATTTAGCGTTGCGGTTAAATCAGTTAAAGTTTTATCTCCGCGCCGTCGCCAACACGATCCTCGACCACAAAATGCACTGCACCACAATGACGGATGAGGAAGCCTATGCATTTCTCACCGACGGAGCATATCAGTCCGAAGGCGAAGCACGCTTGAAAATCATTCGAGCCAAACAGAGCTCCACGCAATTGAGCACATACTTTGTGGGCCGCATGGCTCATTATCGTCTGCGTCAGCAGGTTCAGCGTGAACTAGGTGATCAATTCGAGCTGGGCCGCTTCCACGAAGCTGTCCTTGATCACGGTTCCGTGCCCATGAAATATCTTCCGGAACTTGTTAAGAACCGACTTACGGAACCGCGTTGAGTCATGAATCCGAGCAAAGCGGACGGCCGCAGGCTACTGCGGTCTTGCTGCAAAGGCGGCGATCGTTTCGCCAGTCGTAACGTCCCACAGACGCACCTCGCCGTCATAGGATCCTGTGGCGAGGTGCCCAGAGAGCGGATGATAATCTAATGCGAAGATCCAATCACGGTGGCCCACGTAATCACGAATATGCGACAGTGTGAGTGTGTCATATTCTTTGATAACTCCATCGCCCGTGGCAGCAAACAAGCGATTGCCGTAAACCCGCAACTGAAACACAGATCGTTGCGATCCGTGTGGCAGATGTTTTGTATGACCGGCGTTGGAGAATCGTTCTTCCATATCGGCTGCTGATCCGTTTTCAGCTTGAGCTTTCTCAGGCTCCCAAATGCGAATTGCTTCGCCTTGGCCTGCCGAAAATGCGAGCGGTTGCGTATTCGAAAATGCGACAGCAAAAATTGCAAATCGTCCCTTATAATCCCCGAATTGTCGCTGATGTCCATTATAGGTCGTAAACAGTTGCCCATTCTCTGCATGCAGGACTTTGATGGTGAAGTCCGTACTGCCTGTGGCGATGAAACGATCATCGTGACTAAAGTCCACTGCCGTGACAAAATCTGAGTGCAATTGCGAACGCCACATTTTTCTCCCATCGCTGGCCCCATAGCAACGCACGCTGCGGTCTGCCGATGCAGCGACAAGCTGTTGGCCCGAGCGACTGACTCCCACATCGAGGACGATGTCATCGAAGGTATCGCAAACCACTGGCGGAGCCTCGCCTTCAATATTCACGAAACTCAATTCCCCATAATCTCCTGGAGTTCCGCCTGCGAGAAACAGACGCTTCCCATGCATGGTCCAGTCCAACGCCTGAATTCGCTCAGGCAGCCGTTGCAGCCGCCGCAGGAGTGTTGTGGTGGCAACATCCCAGATCAGGATTTCATGATGTCCGCCCACTGCGAGTACTGTCCCATCTGGGGAAAATGCGACCGCATTCACGGGGACGGGAACATGGTATCGCGATGGCGAAATTGGGTGGATTCGGGGAGGCATTTGCGACTTTATGGAGGCCGTGTGATCAGCCGTTGCGAAATCGGCTCCCTCAGCGATCCACTGCTTCACAAGCTCAATCTCAGTTGCCGAAACGGGATCGTCCCACTGTGGCATGCGGACGGATTCGTCTTCGGCGATTAATCGCACCCACAACTCTGATTGCTCCGGTTGCCCAGGCCTAATCGTAGGAACGCCTGAGGCTCCCGGAGTTAAGATGGCATCAATCGTGTGCAATCGCAAGTCGCCATCAGCCTTGAGCGGGCCGTGACACCCAAGGCAGCGTTGAGTCAGAATGGGCGCAATTTGGCCCAAAAAACTAATCTCACCGGCCGTACCGATGCGACTCGAAAAATGACAGACCGCAAGAATAAGACCAAGCCGGAAGACAACGGAAAACATCAGGCGGATTTCCTGCAGACGAAGACACTATTGATACGTGAGCGATGAAACACGCAGGATTAGTGCTGAAACACGAATTCCTGAAAATTAATAATGATCCAGAGCAGGTCCTGAATCGCTTCTGCACGGTTCGCATGATCGTGCAGATACTGCGTCAATTTTTCTCGTTCGTCTGCTTGTGGCAGACGTGCCAAGGCGCTTAAAAAAATCTCGTTCAGAAGCGACTCGTTGTCAGTAAAGGAGAGATAAGAATTGAGCCCATCACGAGTTCGGCTCCAGACAAGATCCCCGTTCAAAATCTGCAGTGTCTGGTCGATCGTGGGTTCCCCCAATCGCTCACAAGTACAAGGGCTCTCACGCTTTGGCTGACCAAAGGCCTGCAGAAAATCATTTTGCTCGGGCACCGCCCGCTGAGTATGGTACGCGGTGAGCTGAGATAGTTGCAGTTGCTGCTGTCGAAGTGAAGTCCATCTTGAGTCTGATTTTCGCTGTTCGTTGCGCAAGATTAAGCGTGCGCTGGAAGTAAGTTGTGCGGGGACAATTCTTAAGATTGCTGTCATTTCAGCAGACAATTCGGTCGGGGATACAGGGTGTCCATCGAATGACACCTGCCGATAGAAAAAACCCGTATAACCACCTGCGTCAAGGACTTTTAATAACAGTAGGTTGGCACCTTGAACAAGATCCACTTCGATCTGATCCGCGTCATTGCTAATGCCGCGACGTTCAGGCTTATCAAGCTGCAACTTGCCATTCAGCCAGACCCGCAGCCCATCATCACTTCCAAAAGACATTACGGCCTTTCCGGGGCGCGCAGCCATGATCATACGCGCGACATAGTGCGATCCTGGAGCCGCTGTCGGAAATGCATGCTGCTGACCGTCGACCCAATCTGGGTGTGCAGTCCAACGGCGATCTCCCGGAAGCGGTGCAAGCAAATCAAGAGCCTGTTCCGGAGCATAAGCCGTGCTGACCGCGATTTCATAATTGGGCTCAGCAAATACTCCGGCATAATGCCACGGGCTCAAATTACATTCCACAGATGCCAGTTTTTCACGCTGAGCGGCTTCCCAAGTCTCATACTCAAGATCCAGTTCGGCCGTTCGATTGGCAAGAACCTCCGCTTGCTGGCGAATCTCCGTAATTTGGATACTTATCGGTGGGATTGTACGCGTACTGTAACCGACCGCATCAAACAGCTGCTCGGCCGTCATTCTCCGCGCATAATAATGCGAGAATAACGTCGTATCTGCCGCATTGAACGAGTCCGTTGCGGCGGAACGCTGATAGGTTGCACTGTTGCAGATCAAGCGCACCAAAGACTTGCGATCATAGCCGGATCCACGAAACTCAGTCGTCAACCAATCAAGCAATTCAGGGTTGGCCGGAGGATTGGAGGAACGAAAATCGTCAACGGGATGCACAATGCCGCGGCCCAAGAGATGGGACCAAATGCGGTTCGCTTCGACTCGTGAAAAATAGACATTGTCGGGCTGTGTTAACCACGCCGCGAGCACTGCCCGCCGGTCGCCCGGTTCATGCGGTGGTGCCGTGGGCTGGGCCGCCCCCCATGGCCGCATGATGGCGCCGCTGGCAGGATGCGTCACTTCGCCACTGTCCACCAGCTGCAGTATGCTGCCTGCCGACTTAATCCGGGCAAAGACAGCGGCAATCCGGTAGTAGTCATTCTGCGTCCAGCTTTCAAAGGGGTGGTTGTGACATTTGGCACAATTAATCCGAGACCCCATAAACAACTGAGCTGTCGTTTCGGCCAAGGCTTCACGATCGGGTATTGCCAGAAAGTAACTGGCTGCGGCAACCGAGTTCGCATCTCCAGCGGCTGTGAGAAGTTCTTGCGTGAACTGATCGAACGGCTGATTACGTCGCAAAGAATCCGTCAACCACTCCACAAATAACTGGGCCCGTCCGTCTGGCATCGCGGTGGGATTCGCCCGCATGAGATCGGCCGTCTTGGATGCCCAGAAATGCGCAAACTCCTCCGATTGCAGCATCTGCTCCACACGCCTTGCACGTTTGTCGCTCGTGCTGTCCGCAAGGAATGCGATAGTTTCAGCGGCAGTGGGAAGCAATCCGGTTAGGTCCAGACTTAAACGTCGCAGGAACGTCGAGTCATCACAGATTTGACTTGGGCGAAACTGCATCTGTTTGAGTCGGGTATGCACGAGTCGATCGATCGCGTTATACTCGGCCGGATCATTCCACTCAAAGCCGTCAAGCGCCTGCTCGAAGGTAAAGAAGACGGATTCCACAAGGCTTAGGTACCGCACCGTGATGGCTGCCATACCTCGCTTGTGTCCCGTCACGAGCCCCTTCGCATCCACTGTCACGACTTCCAGATTCGTCGAGGTGAATGTCGCAATCGGCGTCACATCGCGAATGGAACCATCGCTGAACACGGCCTGGACGCTCAGTTGCTGCCGGCCATGTGGCAATCGCAAAACCCGGGCACGCGGAGGATAGACGGTCAGTTGGACGCAGGTGGGGGAATCCGCCGCGTCCTGCTTCGCACCCGCGGAAATCCAATCCGTCAAAACCTGCCAAGCAGCATCCGTTTTGCGAAGACGTTTGCCTCCGACGTGTGGCACTCTCAACATGGGCTTCCGCAGGAGCAGACTTTCTTCCGGTTGGATCGGTGTGGTACGACGCGCGTGGCCATCTCGAATGAGTGATTGTGCATCATTGTGCGGAGCGTAGGCTAACATCGACAACGCAAATCCGCCTTTTCCTTCAGGTGCTCCATGGCACGATCCTGCGTTACAACCCTGCTTGGTGAGTACCGCCAACACCTCCGTTTGAAACTTGACCGGATCTGCCCCACCTTGTCCGGAAACAGTCACTTGAACTTGGGCCTGCCGGGCTCCATAAACTACCTTCAACTGCGTCTGGCCATCGGCGCGCGGAATCAGCGAAGATCCGACGACTTCCGCAAATTGGGGTGCCTCGATTTTCAAGCGAACGACGTCCGTGATGTCTCTGACTTCGCCGTCAGGAAAATATCCGGTCACAACCAGTTGCACCTGACTTCGCGCGGATTTCAACTCCACGGATGCGGGATAGACGTCTATCCTCTCGAGGTCTGCGGCTCCTGATTCCACTGCACGTGGCGTTTCATCAACTTGGGCTGGATTGGCACCAGCCAGCACGCAACCCCAAACGCGAGTTACCGTAATTAAAAAACTCAACAACGCAGACATGCGGAAAATCTTAAACGGGATTGAATAAAATTAGTGCAGCCAAAGACTGGCGAATTGCCCAACCGGAGATGCACCTTCTCTACAGGTCAAAATGACGTAAGGCAAGCCGGATCTCAGCACAATTCTGGAATGGGATTTCCCTTCCTTGCGAGCATGATCGGACGGTTGGCGGCCGTATAAAGCGGTTGCGTCCGGTCGATACCCAGCTTCTCGTAGATTGTCGCCGCATAATCATCCAGCGTGTAGGCCACGGAACTGGTAATGAATCCACCCTCGCGATCTGTTGAACCAATCACTTGGCCACCTGGGACACCAGCTCCCGCAAAGGCAATCGAAAAGGCATGCGTCCAGTGGTCACGTCCTTTACGCTCGTTGATGCGCGGAGTCCGGCCAAATTCTGTCACAAAGCAGACCAGCGTTTCCTGCAGTAAACCACGCTCAGCAAGATCCTCAAGCAGGGCCGCAAAGGCCTGATCGGTACTCCCCATCATCGGCCATGTTCCAATCCCCCAGCGACCAGCGCCAGCTCCGCCGCCAGCAATTTCAGTAGACCCTGTAGAATAGATAAAGTCGTGATGATCCCAGTTCATGTTTGAGCCACCAGGATACGCATCCGCCGGTGGCTCACGACAGTCAATTGTCACCAAACGAACTCCAGCTTCAATCAGCTTTCGTCCCAGCAGGTAGCATTGCCCGCGATGACCGATGCCATATTTTGCCCGCACCGATTCCGGTTCAGATTTTAAATCAAAGGCTTTCCGGGTCCCCGGATTTGTCAGCATATCGGCCGCTTGCTGGCGGAGGGAAACCAACGCCTTGGTGTCGCTTGTCTGCACTCCCGAAATCCCCAGATCGAGTCTACTGAGCATGTCGGTACGAGCTTTGAACCGACGATCATCGACGCCCAGCAGGCCTAAGTTCGGCACTGTCCAGTCAGACAGATGCGGTTGACCACCAGTCTTGAAAACTTTGTACGCCGGTGGTAAGAATCCCAACCGCGTGTTTTCCTGCTGCTCATCTGTGCCTGGCACCATGATATAGCCAGGAAGATGGCGGGCGGCAGTGCCCATGCGAGAGGTGACCACCGAACCAATATCCGGCATCTCCTCTGGGCCGCCCGGAGCTTCCCCCGAAAACACGTACTGTGATCCTTTCGGATGGGAGTTACTAATGCCGGGCGTCGGCTGAGTCATGCAGCGCACAATGGACAGCTTGTCCATATGAGACGCTGTTTTATGAAACAGTTCCGTGAGAAAAACCCCCGGAACATTGGTGGAAATTGTCTTGAACGGACTGGCGTGCTCAGTGGGCATCTCTGGTTTCGGGTCCCATGTATCCACATGCGAAATCCCTCCCTGCTCAAAGATGACCAGCACTTGCCGCGCCTTCCCAGATGCCGCATCAGGGTGTGCGGACGACTCTGACGCTTGGGCCGATCGCCAGCCACAGAAAGCCGGCAGTCCTCCAACCCCCAACATCACCAAATTACGACGATCTTGCTGGTATCGTGCTGAGAACATGAGGAAATCCCGGTGATCCGAGCTGAAAACGTCAGACTGAGCCACCACGAGGAGCGTATCATCCTGCCGGTCATCTGGCGTTGATCGCCCCCCATCAGCGGATGGCGGAAGAAGAGTATCCATGTCAAGACGCGAACTACCGCCATTCCGCTGCATGGGATTGTTCGCATTTGCGATTCATTGCGATTTGCGATTCAGCGATTCGTCGCGTCGCGATTTTGCCGCTCGTTCACTGCCGAATGAAACGTAGTTGAGATGTCAGGTTACGACAGTGCGTGCGACATGGCAAGTGCATCGTTCTGACGCGGCAGAAATTCTGTCCGGAATCATCGCCCCACGTCTTGCCACGTTCGATACAAAGTTGACGTGCCAGTTCATTCCGGGGCTACATTCAATGCCCATGCCCAGCGTCTTTGCCGCATGCGAATCGCGATTGGATCGCCGAGCAAAATCTAAAGCAACCAGAGTCGGCCTCCAGCAAGCCAATGCGTAACCGTTCACGGATATCGGGAATCACCGTTTGAACCACAGATGGACGCAAATGAACACAGATTGACTGTTGACTTTTATCTGTGTGAATTTGTGTTTATCTGTGGTTGATGCCGTTGGCCGCATTCTGACGCGTGAATGCGTACGCCCACGCACACCCAAGAATGCGATTTGTCCGTCAAGCTGGTTGCCTGCAACGTTGAATGCGAAC
>QWQG01000235.1 GCA_003670925.1 Planctomycetota bacterium
AAAGGCATGGAAGACGGACAGCTTGAAACTCGATTTGTCCCCAAAGATGCCAATGGCGGTTTTCTCTTGGTGACCAACACCACTGAGGAACCGATCACCGTCGATCTTCCGGACGCGTTTGTGGCCGTTCAGGTCCTGAAACAATTGGGCGGCGGAGGCATGGGCGGCGGAGGCATGGGTGGCGGAGGTATGGGTGGCGGAGGTATGGGTGGCGGAGGTGGAAGTCAAAATGCTGGTGGAGGCATGGGTGGTGGTGGTGGAGGCATGGGTGGTGGAGGCATGGGGGGTGGAGGTGGAGGCATGGGCGGTGGAGGCCAAGGCGGTGGTGGGGGGTTCTTTTCGATTCCACCGGAACGTACAGTGCGCGTTCCCTACGTGTCAGCCTGTTTGAATCATGGCAAGCCTGATCCATCCGCGCGTCTCGAATACAAACTCGTGCCAGTTGACAAATACACAGACGATAAGGTCTTAGCCGAACTCATTCGCATGGTGGGTACAGGTCGCGTCAATCAGCATTCAGCTCAGGCTGCAATCTGGACGCGCACAGACAACATGAGCTGGCAGGAACTCGCTGCGAAGCATGTTCGCGGCATCCTGAGCGTCGAATACTATTTCAACTCAAAGAATATTCAAGAAGGCCAGTTATTGATGGCAACCGCTGAAGGCCACGTTCGCGAAAAATCAGGCGAGACAGAAAAATCAAAATCGAACGAAGCTGGAAGTCCACGAATTCGATAAGCGATTCGATCACTTTCGTAGTGTGTGCGCAAATTCAGATAAGTCCCATACGTCGTATGGGACTTATTTTTTGGGCGTCTCCGCTGGCACTTCGGGCGGATTGAGGGACTCATAGAGCTGGGCCAGTGGAACAAGGACTGCTTCCAATTGCAGCAGGTATTCGGCTGCGGAGAGATCGTCTTGATGTCGTCTTAACAGTTCTAATTGCTGTTCCAAATCGTCGCGGGTTTGGCGTTGTTCGGGAGTCAATCGGCGTTCATCATCGCTGCGAACCAGATGCCTGCGTGATGCCTGCGTTCCATCGAGCTGATCAGCGTTGTCAATATCCGTTTTCAATTGATCAGATTCGTAGACGTCGGCTCGTGTGCCTTTACGATCGCCGTTGTCATCCAGCAATGCATGTTCAGTCGCCAGTCTTCCTGCGGTGGCATAGAACTCCGCAGTGCGGCGTGATGCGAACAGCCATGCTTCCAGCAACGACGTCTGGCCATCGCGATTGATGTCGGCATCCAATCCGCTGATCGCCTGCGAGATGGCATCGCCGAAGCGGGAATACTGCTGTTGATTTCCGTCCTTTGTCGCGCTGATCACAATTCGGTCGGGCGCAGACAAGGCATTGATGAAAGGTGACGAACACGATGCACAGGCAATGAATGCAATCGGGCGTTTCGCCGGCCGCAGCACTTCCGCTAGGTGTTGTGCTGAAATATCAGGCCCGTTCAGATTAAGACTGGCCGTCCGTCCGTCAAAAGTACCGTGCCCGATAAACACGATCCAGAGCGGTTCCGTTGTTTCGACGGCCATGGCTGCTGCCAGTGCGGCCGTGAGTTCTTCGAGGTCAGCCGCAGCATGATCAACCGCACCGATTAACGTATAGTCAGCCGTAGATCGTTCTGCGGCGACTTTCCAGCGCGCTGCCCACGACTCAAATGTTACACGGTATTCGTCCGTGCCAGGGGCCCCGATGACGACGATTAATTCTTGGCGTGCAGCCTGCGGTGCCGCTGCAGGTTGTTGAGCAACGGCCGTCTGAAAGGTCCCCAGGAGACAGGCGATGAATCGGAGAACTGACGTGTGCCGCGCGCCACCTGAAACAAATGTCCGAATCATGGTAATCCCCTTCGGCGGCGAAGCGTCCAGTCCGTGGCAAGACACGTGATGGCGACAAGAAAGACCCACCACGAGTGCCAAATCGGCCATGACCAGATCTCGATCAACGGCGCGGTGCTGTGGGGCAGACTGCTGACGAAGCTTTCCAGCTTGCTGAGCGGAACGGTCCGACCACCCGTTGTCCTTGCCAACTCCTCAAGAAACGTGTGATCAACTTGGACGGACTTCATTTCATGCTGATCGGGCTGACTGGCCCAGCCAGTTGTTGCAGTCAACGGCACCGCAGCAGCGTCATCCGAAACTGTCGCCGTAACCGATACCTGCCAGGCGCCCGGTTGGCTGGCGGCGATAGATGATTCGAACTGTCCCGCTACGGTATCCGATGGTTCTCCGGTAAGCTCAAACGTCTGCCCATCTGGTCCGACGACTGAAAACTTTACGTCGGCATTTTCGCGAGCTTCAAAGTCGGCACCGCGCACAAATGCAGTCAGTTTCACCGATCCTGTCCCGACGCTCGGATCTTCATGGACAACAACATCCATGCGTTGCGGCACATCGGCCACTAGCCACCGAATCATTTGCCGACTGGCACGTGCATGGTCTGCCATATCTTCCGTCGGCGTGCCCGGTGGACTTGAGGATTCGTGGTCGAGATCCGCACCTGCGACGGGTAAATCCAGAGCCTGCAGCTTGCGCAGTCCTTCACTCAACCGCCAACGCCAGAAGTCACCGACGCAGAGTGCGGCCGTGCGTCCTTTTCCGAATCGTTGCACGATAAGTGCGGGCCAGCGATTCTCTTCCGCATCGTGAACCTCAGCCATCACGACAGCCCCCGGACGTACAAACGCGGCAGAATTCAAAGTCAGAAACTCAGGCATCGATGTCAGACGTTCGGCTTCTGCTCCCTCATCGGATCGTAGCCGCACCCACGGCTGCAGCCAGCCATCGCGGGTGAGACTCAAACGTACGCCAGAGGAGGGCGGTTTCATTTCGCGGCTAAGGTCGATCGGCAACATTTCCCCGATCGGCGTCCGATCGAAGTCGCCTTGACGAAATGATTCTTGGCCACCCATCATCAGCAAACCACCGCCACGCCGCGACACAAAGTCGTAGATGAGTTTCATCTGATCGGCAAGAAAGAAATCGGCTTCCAGATCGTCGATAATGATGGCGTCGTACTGGAACAGATCTTCGGGGGTTTCAGGAAATCCTCCGCGTAGTTCCTCATCGTCTTTCGTGCCAACCCGCACGAGAACCGGCTCGTCGTATTCTTCGACAGTCTCCGGATCGGCCTTGTCGAATCCGCGAAACAATGAATTCGATGCTTCGCCCTCACGGCCGCGAAAGTCGAACTTCGCTTCCTTCCGCGCAATGCGAATCAACGCCACCAGCTGCAGCTGCGGATCAGTCTCCACAGCACGTTTCAAAAATTTGAATTCCCAGTTCGGGCGACCGGACACGTAGAGCACGCGACGTGGCATCGTGCTGCGTTCCACCGCAATTAACTGTGCATTATTCACTGAGGTTGCTTCTGTCGTGACGTCGGCACCAGCCGCATTTTCCAGGACGGCTTGCAGGCGATAGAAGACCGTGCCGCCTGCTTTCGGACGGTGACGAAACTTCAACGGCGACGGATCGTTCACGTCTCGACTTTGAGTTTCGAGGGGCGTGCCTTCAGCATCCAAGAGCGTGATGGCGACTTGGCCAGACTTCACGTTGACAATTGCAGGTTGCACCTGAATCGTGACGGGGGCGTCATCGAATGCAGTCTGTGTGACGGAAAAACTCCCGACCGCAACGTCAGGTTGCGATGAGTCATCCGGCGGCAGAATGGGATACACGGGTGCCATCCCGGCGAGCTCATCTAATGATCCGGTGGCGTCCGTGGCAATGCCGTCAGATAGCAAAATAATACCTGCGAGCGGCTGTCCTTCGTAGCGCTGCTTAAGCTGCCGCAGCGCAGTCTGCAGGCCAGAAGCCGTCCCGTTAAACTCCACCGGATCAAAGCGGTCGACTTGCTGCAATCGATCGGCCACGGTGTAACGCCGCAGCTCGAAGTCTTGCCCCAGTTGATTCAGCCAGCCGAAAGGCGAAGACTGTTCACCTTTCTTTAAAGATGCGGCAAATGCATCGGCCCGCGTGGTCCCAGCCGTGCCTGTCGTGACCAAGTGACTGCGACTGATATCCGCGACCACCGCCACTACGTTTGCACCGGATCGCGGTCGTGAGTTACTCCACAGCGGATTGATCAAACACAGACACAACAGGATCCAACCTCCGATCCGCAGCACCGGTCCGAGCGGCGCTTGCACGAGCCGTTTCCGATTCAGCAAAAGCGCCAGCAGCACCCCAATGATCATCACCATCACGGCTGGAAGAATCCAGTTGCGATCACCGATCGTCAGGCTTGCAAGGGATGGGCTGAACATGGGCGGAGTTGTCAGTTGTCAGGCGCCAGGGAGTAAGGTACGGAAGTGAACAAGCGAATCGGAATGTCTGTCTCGATCCTCACTCCTCTTCAAGCCACCGCTTCATTTTTGGGATGGGCGACACATGCGAGCAGGCGGTCTACGAGCGAATCAACCGTGACTCCCTGAGCTTCGGCTCGGTAGTTTGGAAGGATCCGATGTCGCAGGACAGGCTTCGCCAGAGACTGAATGTCTTTGGTGGAGACGTAGGTTCGGCCATCGAGTAAGGCTTGCGCTTTTCCGCCGAGCACCAGATACTGTCCAGCTCGCAGACCAGCGCCCCACGAGACGAATTCATTGATAAAATCGGGAGCACCTTTTTGATTGGGGCGTGAGGCAGCGGCAAGACGGACGGCGTAGCGAATCACATCGTCAGCAATCGGGACGCGTTGCACGACCTGATGAAATTCGCGGACAATGTCGCCCGAAAACAGCGACTTAAGCGGCAGGAAATTCCGCGACGTCGTCTGCTGGACCACAGCCACTTCGTCGTCTTCTAGCAGGTAGTCGATCAGCACGTTAAACATAAAACGGTCGAGTTGGGCTTCGGGCAGCGGATACGTGCCTTCCATTTCAATCGGATTCTGCGTCGCAAGCACAAAGAATGGTTCATCCAGCGTATAACGTTGTCCGGCTGCTGTGACCTGATGTTCCTGCATGGCTTCGAGCAGAGCCGACTGCGTCTTTGGTGGTGTGCGATTAATTTCGTCGGCAAGCAGGACGTTCGCAAAAATTGGACCGGGAATAAACCGCATTGCGCGACCACCAGCCCCATCTTCTTCCAGAACTTCCGTCCCCGTAATGTCGGCTGGCATCAGATCGGGCGTAAACTGAATGCGATTGAACTTGAGGTCGAACAGTTGGGCGATGGATTTGACAAGCAGCGTCTTCGCCAAACCCGGCGCTCCGGTGATCAAGCAGTTGCCGCCCGCGAGCAAAGAAATTAAAAGTTGTCTGACCACATCTTTTTGGCCAACGATCACGCGGGACAATTCGGTGTCGATCTGTTTGCGGAACTGCCGCAGAATCCCGATAAGTTCACGTTCGCGGTCGGGAGTAAGTTCAGTGTTCTTGGTCATTGACCTGCTTTCAATGTGTCATGGCATAAAAGATGACATTAATCCCCAAGGGATATGCTTTTTTCTCGGAGAACTCTTTGAAGTACCAAGGGTCTTCGCCCTCACGTTCCCATCCGTCACCCAGATCGGTATTGTGTCCGATGAACGCCATCATGCGTCCGTTGTCGTCGTACACAGCGCGGTAATGAACTTCTTCGGTACCGTATCCTTGAGCGGAGTAGATTTCGCCGTTTGCCATCTCATGCGCAAATCCGATTGCAGGAATCTGCGGTCGTTCCTGAAGGTCATAGACGCAATGAAAGACGGGGTGTTCCAGCGGAATGTCTTCCCACTTGCGATCGGGAAAAACTTGCTTAAGTTCGCGTTCAAAGCCTTCCCATTCTTGCTCGCCCCAAAAGTCATCCACCATCAGAAAGCCGCCGTTGAGCAAATACGTTCTAAGGGCTTTGCGTTCTTCTTCTTCGAGGTAAATACCGCCGGGCTCAATGAGATAGATAAATGGATAGTCGAAAAGCCGTGGATCAGTCAATTCAATGATCACGCCGTCCGGATCGGTATGCATTGAGGTCAGTTGCTGCAGTCGATACGAAAAATTCAGGTCGGCATCTGGATAATCGGTCTGCCAGCCCCAGCGACCCTGTGACCGATATCTAATGCGTACAAACGTGAAAACGTCGTTCCGAAATTTTTCGTCCAACTTCCAGTCCGGCACGCCATTTCGCTGCACGCGGCCATCGGCACCTTGCAAGTCCCGATAACGTCCGCGCTGTCCCCCGAACTGCGCAAACGCAGCGGCAGTACAACAGACCGCTAGGATGGCGATCAATACGACTCCGTGCCGCCGATTCATATTTTGAACCCTCGACGTCGCCCCATAAAAACGTGTGTGTTCATGAATCGACCTTGTCGCAGATTCCAAAGCGAATTACTACTGTCGGCGGGGTCCTCGTGTGATTCGGGTGCAGCCTCGAATTTGGCGGAAACCACAAGGCATTTTCGGCCAGCCAGCCGAGCAAGTTCAGCGGCGGCCAAGTGGGCCGACGCAGCTGATCGGCCGCCTGTCCCAACCTAAGGAAAAAAATGCCGCATTCGGAACCGAAAAAACGTTCATATGACGCCTTCAGGACAGTAAAATTGAGGACGGAAGTCGTCCAAAAAGGTGGAATTCACCACTGAAATCCCCGATTTTCTTAGCCCGTGCATCCGTCTGCGGTGACAAAAAATGCGTACAGCCTACCCAGCCGCTCCGATTGATTCCGACTCTCGTCTCGTTCTCGTAAAATACGCCGACCGCGCAGTATTGCGATTCTAAGCCTGCTAAACTGCGTTGCCAAATTCTCAATCGACCTTGGTCAGTTTGCATTGCCCAAGAAGTTGGTTGTTTCGGCACCGATGGGGATCGGTGGCTTGGCATTGATCATAATGAGATGTGCCTGCATCCAAGGTGAGGCGGCACAAGTAAAGATTCTTCACTGGGTACATTCATGTCGCAAACTTCTCCGCGTGACGTCGTCATTACTGGCATCGGCATTATTTCCCCGCTGGGAATTGGACGCGATGCGTTCTGGTCGGGCATTGCGGATGGCCGGACTGGGATCAAGCGGGTTGAACTGTTGTCGTATGTCGGCACGCCTGGCTGTATCGGTGGTGAAGTCAGCGACTTCAATGATGAAACCATCAAAAAACAGCATCTGAAGACCCTGCGCAAAAGCCTGAAGGTGATGTGTCGTGAAATCCAGATGGGTGTCGCGGCGGCGTTGCAGGCGATGGAAGATGCTGGACTGGCACCGGGCTCCGTCGCCCCGGATCGGATCGGCGTAGATTTTGGTGCAAATCTGATGTCCAGCCCCCCGGAAGTTCTGATCGGTGCCGCACTGAAATCGATGTCTGAAAAGAACGGTCAGCTCGCATTTGACTATGATCGTTGGGGCGAATATGGATTGTCAGGCATGGAACCTCTGTGGTTACTGCGATATCTTCCCAACATGCCGGGCTGCCACCTTGGTATCGCGTTGGATGCGCGCGGACCGAACAATTCGATCACGCAGGATGAAGCGTCAGGGTGTTTAGCGATCGCGGAAGCCGCCAATGTCATTCGTCGTGACCGCGCGGATGTCATGGTGACGGGCGTCACAGGGACGCGCCTGCACCCTGTGAAATCGTGTCACAGCCATTACTGGGATGTTCTGGCGGACGGTCCTGCCGAAACTCGAGTGCGTCCGTTCGATGCTCATCGTACCGGTGAGGCACTTGCCGAAGCTTCATGCACGTTAATCTTGGAGGCTCGTTCTCACGCCGAGGCCCGCGGCGCGAAGATTCTGGGAACCGTGCTGGGTTGTGGGGCAAGTACGGTCGCTAGCCGCGAAGGCCAGCCAGACGAGGCCGCTGCCGTTGTCAACGCGGCGCGAGCGGCAATGGCACGAGCCGGGGTTTCGGCTACGGATCTGGGACACATTAACGCGTGTGCCGCCGGTCATCCGGCCCGCGATCGTTACGAAGCCACGGCATTGCGGCGCATCCTTGGTGATCGCGCTGATGCAGTCCCGGTCACAGCATTCAAGAGCTACATGGGAAGCTCAGGCAGCGCTGCCGCACTGTGCGAAATCGCAGCCTCATTGGTAGCAGCGCAGCACGGCGTCGTGCCAAAGACGTTGAACTTCGCGACGCCGGACGTTGAGCAACCGCTGAACGTCGTGCATGGCGAACATCTAACAACCTCCAATGGACTGTTCCTCAAAACAAGCGTCACGCGTGTTGGGCAAGCCAGTGCCGTGGTGATCCAAGCTTAGATTGTACTCCTCTGCGATTCCTGTAGCTTGGACATTCATGTCCGAGATATTGGCAAGGCACCGTCACATTGTCGAACGGCTGTCACATCAAAATAACCTTCGCTTCGACAGTGTTTTATGGCCATGCGACGGACATGAATGTCCATCGTACAGACGATGGTTCCACCGTAGCAGCAGATTCTGCCGCAGCACAATCGCCACAAACGGAACTTCCGGTACAGCTTGACTGCACACAACTCGCGATTGTTAAGAATTATACAGCCTGATCATTTGGCAAGTTGTGCACAACCGATCAACAGGCATAACTGAATTATTAATTCAGGTGTGGTTGGAGCGGTCGCAGCGAATGGACGCGCCATCCTCAGCGAACATTAGGCACATTTTATCCAATCAAAAAATAAGCAACCGTTGTACGGCGCTGTTCTTTGAGCAACGGGTCTCGTAAGCAGGAAAAGGTTATGATTCGATACGCATGGAAGCGTGTGATCGTGGGACTCATGGCTGCAGCATTTACGCTACCCGCCGCAGCGGACGACTTGGATGACCTCAAGCGTCGTCTAGATGCGATTGAAGCGGAGAATTCGCAACTTCGCCAAGACCTAGACGCGGTAAAAACCTCAGAAGACGTGCTCGTTGGCCAGATGTCTGAGCTCGCGCAGACGGTGGACAAAAAAGAGGATGCCAAAGAGCAAAAGAAAGAAGATCCACTGGCGTTCAGCAGCAAGTGGAACAACGGCTGGGAAGCATCCACAAAAGACAAACAGTTTAAGTTTCACGTCGGCGGGCGCGTGCAGGTTGACTTCGTAACATTACAGGACCCCTCCACTATCTTTGCACTACAGAATCAAGGCAGTTCGGATTCTGCCAACTTTCGCCGCGCTCGATTGCGGGCCGATGGAACGATGTATGGCACGATTGACTGGTGTACTGAGTACGATTTCGTCAATAGCATCAATGTAGATCCAGATGCAGGTGCGGTAGAAAGAAATGTGGCTCATGTGACCGCCCCCACAGACTTGTGGGTCAATTTCCGTGAAGTCCCATTGGTCGGCAATATTAAAGTTGGCAACATTAAGGAACCGATTGGATTTGAACATCTAACGAGCAGTCGGTACCTGAACTTCATGGAACGCTCCTTCAATCAGGATCTCTTCTACGGTCCGTTCAACAACGGGTTTAACCCGGGCATCATGTTGTATGACAACTGGAGTGACGATGACCTTGGAACGTGGTCCACTGGTGTGTTCAGAAATTCCACCAACCCCTTTGCGTATGGCATCGGTGAAGGCGAGTATGCTTGGACAACTCGGATCTCTTATCTTCCGTGGTACGAAGATGAAGGTAAATATCTGATGCATCTTGGTGTCGCGGGAAGCATGCGTGATCCAAACGACGGAAAAACGCGGTATCGAACTCGTGCATCTTTGCGAAACGGCCCCGGCGCCCTGAACCCGGTCTTGGCAAATACGGGTGCATTTACCACTAGCGAAGTGGATTTTGGCGGGCTGGAATGGGTTCTCCAATTGGATTCACTGTTGATCCAGACGGAATACACCTGTGCCTGGAACAAGAATAGCGTCGGCAACAACAACAGTGCTCCGAGCGGTACTCAATTGGGAACAGTCTTCTTTCACGGCTGGTACGCGGAAGCACTCTACTTTCTGACCGGAGAACACCGCGAATACGAAAAGAAGGCCGGGGCATTTGGGCGCGTCATTCCGCATGACAATTTGGGTTCGAAGTGTGGCTTTGGAGCGTGGCAGGTCGGTGCCCGTTACAGTGCGTCGAATCTGCAGGACTCCGGGATGGATGGTGGTCGTGTGGACGATGTGACGTTGGGCCTGAACTGGTTCCTCAATCCGAACATGAAAATCCAGGGCAACTATGTTTACACGGCACTTGACGACCGTGGTACCCTAACCGGCGGAAACATCAGCGGTGGAAACTACTCAGGCTTCGGCATGCGACTGGCGTGGGATTTTTGATCAATACCTCGCGCAATGTGTGCAGCACCTTGTTCGTGATGTAGTAAATCTAACCACGCCTGCTCTGCTCGCTGAAAAGTCGCTGCCGTTTATGAATGTAGTTTATGACAAGTGGTCGAGCGTCGGCGCGCATGCACAACGCGCGTCGTAGATTGTTGACGCCAGCGAGCCTAGTGGTTTAGTCCGATGGTATGCTTCGCCATCGACTCTGATTTGCTGCACGATGAATTGATCATACA
>QWQG01000061.1 GCA_003670925.1 Planctomycetota bacterium
AAAAGCTTTGTCTGCGCGGGAGCGGTCACGGTCAACACCAATTCGCCGTCCCATACGACAGGCCTAGACGGTACTGCAGAACATGACTGTTTCACATCCGGTACATCACTCGCCTGGAGCAGCAAGCGTGATTCAGCCAGCAACACCATCGCCACAGCTGACCTCAACAGTATTTTTAGCCTTCCGGATTGTTTCATGTTGTCCATCAGCAAGTCTTTCTGAACCAATCTCACCTTCACTGCCAAACCACTTCCAACACCCGCTATAGTTTACCAATCTGCCGACGTCAAGTTACACGCCGCGCGGCAATGAGTGCGACAATTGATGAGCGGCATGCGTCAGCTTGCCGGTCCAAAAACGACGTACCGGAGGGCTCACGCCCAATGCCACTCACTTTGGTTCCGGACTCAACAACCCGGAGCGTCAGCGCGGGAATTCTCGCTGAAAATAAACAGCCTCAGCCCCTCGCTGACGCTTCGGGTTACAAAGTGAGTGCCATTGGGCTCACGCCGCTCCGCTTGCCGGACTCATATCTGGCCGTGCGGAGTATAAATCCCGGGGGCACCAGCGATTTTTGGAGGGGTGCGCGTACATCGGGATTGAGCAAAAGCTGGGATTGCGTTAGATATCTATGTGGAAAGTCGTCATAGTCCCGCTGTGGGAGGCTTTCGGTTGCGCTTCCAGATGGTCTTCAGGGTCGTGTCATGTCCTATTTTTTGCCTGAAATTCGGACAACTATTGTCGGCGTTTTGCTGGCGTTGGTCTCCAGTCCATTGGTCGCTCAAGGCCAGACGCCGATTAAGGCGGAAGAAGCCCGGATCGAGATCATTCGGGAGGTGCCGATTTCCACGGAAGTTACAGGCAAGCTGAAGAGCGTACATCCCGGCAAAGAAGGGCTCTACGTAAAGCAGGGTGAACTGATGATCGAAGTCGCCGATGACTTAATTCGGAAGGAAGTGGCGGAGGCGCAAAAGAAGTCTGATTCGGTCGTGGAAATTGAGTTTGCGGTTGTTGCCCTCGATAAGGCAGAGGTCGATCTCAAGCAGCGTGTCGAAGCGAACCTGAAGTACAAGTCATTCAGTGAAAACGAAATCAGGCAAACGGAGTTGGAAGTCCAAAAGTCGAAGGCGTCACTGGCGAAGGCCACTGAGGATAAAGAAGTTCTGAGCCTGACTTTGGAAACCAAGACGGCTCAATTAGCTCAGTACCAAGTCTCGGCACCGTTTGATGGGTTAGTCACAAAAATTCATCGCTGGCCGGGACAAAGTGTGCGACCTGGCGATCCGGTGATCACGATCACAGACATGTCGTTGCTGCGTGCAGTATTGAAGGTCGATTATAAACGCCGCGAAGAAGTCTTTGTCGGCGATTCCGTCGAAATCAGGATCGACACCACTGGCAAATCAATTAAACCGGAAGCTGGAGAGTCCGAGCCAGCCCGCCGTAAATCGAGCGACAAGGTCAAAGACGCTGACGATCTATTCGAACGTGGTGGCCCATTCGCCTCGGAACCTATTTTTGGGGCACCTGAGCAGGATCGAGTCTTCATTGGCACGATTGAATTGATTAACACCAAGGTGGATCAGAAATCGGAGACACTTTTTCTGAGTGTGGATGTGAATGTCCCGAACCGGCAGGACAAATATGAGCGATGGCTGTTGCTACAAGGCCTACCTGTTGAAGCCACGATCATACCTGAAAAGCGAGCAGAATGAGTTCCGGCAACATGGTCGCTTCCAACCAGCGACCCATTCCTTTACGAAAACGTGCGGACCTAGTCGTTGCCAAAATTGATTATCTTGGCGTTGGCTACCAGGTCATCAAAGACCCTATTGCGCTCAAGTATCACCGGCTACAGATTGAGCAGTACCGGATTCTAGAGTTACTGAACGGAGTCCGTAGTCTGGAATCTGTCCGGGACGACTTGAAGATTGAATTCCCGACGCTGCAGATTACGCTCAGCGACATTCAACAACTGATCACAGATCTGCATCGCAAGGGACTGGTGGTCAGCAATCGCGTAGGGCAGGGTGCCTCTGTTGTCCGGGAACGCCAGAAGACGCGGAAAGAAAAGATCAAGCAGACGCTTATGAGTCTGCTGTCTCTGCGACTGCCGGGCTGGGATCCGGAGCGCACGCTGCGCGGGATGCTTCCATTCGTAAGCTGGCTGTTTCATCCATTCTGTGCCACGTTATGTGTCATCTTTGTCGTCTCATCGTGGCTAGTATTGGGTGCGAATCTGGAAGTGTTTCGCAGTAAGCTGCCGGAATTTCAGAGCTTCTTCGGCTGGCCCAACTTGATGTATTTATGGGTAACCTTGGGTCTTGCAAAAATCATCCATGAATTTGGCCACGGCATTAGTTGCGTGTATTACGGCAGCGAATGCCACGAAATGGGTGTCATGCTGCTGGTCTTCAGTCCGTGCCTGTATTGCGACGTGACAGATTCGTGGATGATGCGGAATAAGTGGCATCGGATCATCATCGGTGCTGCGGGAATGTATATCGAAGTCATCCTGTCGGGTGTCGCCATCTATGTCTGGTGGCTAACGGAATCCGGGATGTTGCATTATCTCGCGCTCAACACGTTTTTTGTGACGACAATTACAACGGTGATCTTCAACCTAAACCCACTGATGCGGTTCGACGGTTATTACATGATGAGCGACTATCTGGAGATTCCGAATCTCCGGCAAAAGTCGGAAAAAATGCTCCGCGAAGCGTTTTCTTGGTACTGTCTTGGAATCGAATCGAAGCCCGATCCGTTCATGCCGGAAACAGGTCGAGCATGGTTCGTCACGTACGCGATTGCAGCTTGGTTGTATCGCTGGGTGATTCTGGTTTCGATCAGTATGTTTCTCTACACGGTGCTCAAACCTTATGATCTGCAGAGCATCGGGATTTCGGTCATGATCTTTTCCATGGCAGGAATTGTCTTCAGCATGTTTCGCAGCATTTATCAAATCATTGCTACACCTCGGATGGAACCCATGAGCAAAACGAAAATTGGCGTCTCATCGTTGCTTTTCGGGGGTATCGTCTACGTGGCTTTCAGCACTCCGATTCCTTGGTATCACGAAGCTCCGTGCTTTTTAGAACCACAGAACGTCGTGATGGTTCCCGCGCCCGTGAACGGCATGATTCTGGATCCTGACGAATACCGCAGACATTACGAAGAATTGCTGAAATTTCAAGATAAGGCGCGAAGTTCAGCGGCTGAAATCGCAGTTCCTTTGGAACCAGATCAGCTCATGATCGATCCAGCGAAATTGGATCTCCTGAAAGGGCTTCCAAAGCCCGAGGACTATGATCGCATTCCGCGCAATGGTGAAACTCTAGTGGCAGGTGATGTCATCGTGATCCTTGAAAGCCCCGACGATCTGCGACGACATGATGAGCTAGTCCAGCACGTTCTCAACTGGGTCTTCCGCACCCAGGAAATCCGGCAGTACAACATCAATGAAGATCCTGCGGGTGAAAGTGTGGCGATTGCTGAAGCGTTAGAACTGGAGCAGCAAATTCGAAAAACCGTGCGTCTGAACCTGCAACGCGTCGTTCGCGCGACAACAGGCGGAACATTGGTCGCCGCCAAGCGTTTACCGGAACCGCCGCGGAATGAAGTCGATGCTATGAAATTGGGACGTTGGACGGGAACGCCGCTCGATCCTGAGAATGCCGGGTGCCTGATCGAAGCCGGACAGGAAATCGCGAGCATCGCGCCTTCAGAAAGACTGCACGCCGTCATGTATATTGATCAGGGTGACCGAGATGATTTGCAGGACGAAATGCCCCTCGAAATCAAGTTGGATCACATGGCAAATATCACGTTTCTGACGCGCGTGGATAAGATTTCCCCCAAGGGCGAAGTCATGGCTCCGGAAT
This sequence comes from Planctomycetota bacterium, assembly GCA_003670925.1. GTDB lineage: Bacteria > Planctomycetota > Planctomycetia > Planctomycetales > Planctomycetaceae > SXXK01. The sequence goes on from QWQG01000061.1 coordinate 3,882, forward strand.
CGCTCACAACCAGGTTTCATGGGCCGTTGGCGACAAAAGCCAACCAGCAGGGGCAGGAACAGCTGGCCAGCACCGCCTATCGCGCAATCGCAGGGCTCTACTTCGCTGAAGACAGCGATCAGCCGGAAGCCTGTATGCTGAAGCCGGGGATGAGGGGGAATGGGAGGTTTATTATTTCCAATCGCACGGCAGCCTACTGGATCTGGCGTTACGTCTGCGAAACTTTCCGTTTTCGAGTTTAGGTTTGGGAATGCACGGTTCAAAAAGATCCGGGAATACACGACTGCGTGCTGTTCGGGTATCCTGTGGGGCTTCGTTTTGGCCCGATGATGCGTCGAGTTGACTAAAATCGTGGCGTCTAGGTTTGAGTTTTGACTAATACCACGCTTGTTTCGTGGCTGGATTCTATGGAAAACCGTCGCCTCTTTACGTTCCTCATGACGTCGCTGCTGTTCATGATCCTCTGGGGACAATACCTCCAGCCGAAATTCTTTCCTGAGAAGAAAAAGCCCAAAGTTGCGGAGCAGCAGGTCGCGGATGCCACCAAGTCCGATCCTCCGCAGGCGATCCCCGCCGAAGCGGGCGATGCTGCTGCTGCGAACGTGTTGGCCGACTCAAGCGAGCCTGCCATGCCAGCGGCCGCTGCTATCATCCAGAGTTATCCTAGTCAGGAACTAACGCTGGGATCTATTGACCCGGAAAGCGGGTACGCCTTGGCGGTCGACCTGACTTCAGCCGGAGCGGCAATCGAAAGTGTGTGGTTGACTTCGCCGCAATTTCGAGATTTGCAGGACGAAAAGTTGCAGGCGAGGATCGTGGGCAACACCCCGACGCCGGATCGTACGTTTTCAACGGCCTTCGCAGTTATTGACCAGCAGCTTGCGAAGACTGGCCAGACCTTAGAAACGGCGAATTGGAAACTGGCGAGCACGGAGCAAAATGAAGGAGGTTCCACAGCAACTTTTGAATATGAGGCACCGGACAAGTCGCTGCGAATTCGCAAGACGTATACGTTGCCGAAGCTCAAGCTCATCGGTAAGGAGCTTCAAAAAGCGTGGCGTGACGATGCCGCATTTTACACCCTGCAAGTCGCGATTGAGATGACCAATCTCACAGACAAGCAGAAGTCGCTCGAATATGAAATGCAGGGTCCGGTTGGGGTTCTGTTAGAGAATCAGGAACATACATCAAAGTACCGCGATATCCACATCGAATTCATTGACGGCACAAAAGGTGAAACAACGGCAGCCGCCACGGTGCGGAACTACGTGGATGAGATCGAAGAGACGAAGGGCCAATCGCTGTCGCAAAAAGAGCAGTTCGATTTCCTGCGGGAAGACAAAGAGTGGACGTCTGCGTTTCGCTATGCTGGAGTGGATGTGCAGTTCTTCGCGGCTTTGATAGCGCCGCTCGATGATCGCCCGGACGAAGTTCGATCCGATTCCGCAACCAAATGGATTGAGCGGACGTTTCCTGTGCTCATCTGGACTGATCCCACTGAGCCACGGAAGTCCGATGTCAGCATTCGAATGGCATCCAACCCGGTAGTGTTGAAACCCCAAGGTGAAGGGGACTCGGTCACGCATAAGTTTGCCTTCTTTGTCGGGCCAAAGCGGCGCGAACTTCTTGACCCGGCACCGATGTCCGCCGGTCAAGTGCTCAATTACGGTATGTTTGGATTTGTGGCCCGTGGCATGCACTATTTGCTGGACACGTTTTATACGTGGGGTTTACCGTACTTCTTGGCGATTATTTCGTTGACCGTGCTTGTGCGGGGCTGCATGTTCCCGATTTCTCGCAAGCAGGCGATTAGTGCAGCGCGGATGAAGGAGCTGCAGCCCAAGCTGACTGAGCTAAAAGCCAAATATGCCGACGATCGCGAAAAACTCGCGAAGGCTCAGATGGAACTGTGGCGGAAGCATAAAATCAATCCCATCGGTGGTTGTCTACCTTTGTTCTTACAGATGCCCATCTTCATTGGGCTCTACACAGCACTCAATTCGGCAGTGGACCTGCGGCTGCAGAAGCTACTGTGGATTAAAAACCTTGCTGGACCCGATGCCCTGTTTCGGCTGCCATTCAATGTGCCCTATCTGGGGTATGATTTTAGTGTGCTGCCGCTGTGTACAGTCGGTTTGTTTTTGACACAGCAAAAAATGTTCATGCCGCCTGCTACTGATGAACAGCAGGAAGCACAGTACAAGATGATGAACATGATGACATTGTTCATGGGTGTGATGTTCTGGCATCAGCCAGCGGGGCTGTGTATCTATTTTATCGCTTCGAGTCTGTGGAGTATTGCGGAACGCAAGCTGCTTGGGGCTGGTTCGATGACGCCCACGTCTGGTGCTTCGGTGGAAGTGATTGAACCTGATGACAATTCAAAGCCAACAGCCAAATTAAAAGCGAATCAAGTTGCCCCACCGGCAGAAGGCCGAAAGGTTCCCGGCTTTCTGAAGAAACTGCTTGATGCCGCTCAGACGGCCCGCGATCAGGCTGATCAGCAGCGCGAAAAAGAAAGCCGCAAGGGCAAGAAGCGCTGAGTCTGCTTTCCTCTTCAATCCAACGCAGTTGTCACATCGAAATGCAGCAGGAAACAATCAAACTTCACAGTGGCAATCTCACGGCGTCCGTGCGAACCGACGGTGTGAAACTATTGGTCGGAACTCACGAAGGATCGCAGCCTTTCGCGGAACAATGTCGCGATGCGCTGCTGGCGCCGTTGGGATTACCCGAACTATCACGCTGTGTTGTGCCGGGTGATTCGGTGGCGATTGTGATTGATCCGGAAACACCACATGTGATTGAGTTGCTGGTCGCCGTCTGCGAACAGTTGCTGTCCGTGCCGGACAGTGGAATCGCCCTTGCATTGCTCCTGCCACCGGATCCGGGCAACGCGGGCTGGAGTCACCTTGTCGAAAAATTGCCGTTGCACCTGCGGCAGCAATTGACGTTGCATGTGCATGATCCGTCGGCGACCGATCAATTGAGTTATCTGGCCAGTTCGGCTGCCGGTGACCGGTTGTATGTCAATCGCAGGATTTCCGACGCGGATTTATTGGTCACAATTGGAATTGTATGCTTTGACAGCCTCCTAGGGTATCGCGGAACAACGAGCGGTATTTTTCCGGGGTTTTCTGATGGCGATGCGATTCAGCAGGCAAGGACTGAAGGATCTCCCGAACTCACGCCTGAACAGCCACGACCATACCGACAACTGGTCGATGAAGTCGGCTGGCTGCTGGGCACCCAGTTTTCCGTACAGATTGTTCCGGGACCCGGCGATACGCCGCTCGCAATTCTGGCGGGATTGCCTGAAGAAGTCATGACTGCCGGGAAAGAGTTGGTCGATCGAGTCTGGCGCATCAAGCCACAAGAAGTCGATGCCATTGTCCTGTCAGTGCCCTGCCATGCGTCATCTGGATGGAGACAATTTGGCAATGCGATTGAACTAGCCACAAGACTTGTGCAACCTGATGGCCGAATCATTGTCGTCGCCGATTTGCCTATTCCGGAAGGCCCCGGGGCGACCATGCTGCGACGCTGTCAGGATGCTGATGAACTGCTAAAACCGCTGCGCCGAGAACCCGGGCAGGATGCGGTTGAAATTACACAGCTGATCAACACACTCCGCCACGCGCGCGTCTATCTCTACAGCAACATGCCATCGGACATCGTGGAAGAACTTGGCATCATCGCCATTGAAGACCCCGCCGAGCTCCAACGAATTACAACCGCAGCAAAGTCCTGCATTGCGTTACCCAATGCCAACTATGCATGGATCGGGTGAGTCAGTTTATTTTCGGATGGCCCAAAGCGGCGACTCCCGGAGCTTGGACATTCATGTCCGAGACCTCGCCAGAAAGCGTCCCGCCGCAATAAGCTTATACCAGTGCTTCGCGGTTAATGCAGTTCATGATCCAGTGATCGAGTACGCGGACTTCGCTACTGGAAGGATCAATGGGCTGTTCGGTCAGTTCAACGTCCACGTTTGCGCCCGCAGACCTGAGGATTCGCACGGCCTCCACGCTGCGGCCCAGCATCTCGTTGGGGCAACTACGAGAGACGCTCATCAAAACTGGTTTGCCCCGCAGGCCCGTCAGACGCTCGGCCTTTAGGCACTCACTTTTGCAGGCTGGGTCCAGGAGGATGCCACCAGCAAACCATTCGGGACGTTGCACCAGCATTTGCAGAGCAGCGTCGGCACCATAACCGGAACCTGCCAGAAAAATGCGTTCGCTGTGAATGTGAAACGCTTGACGGAGGCGACATGTTGTGACATGCAGTAGATCCTGCAAGGGGACAGATCCAAACTGCAGCGATGAAACATCCCAACGAAATCCAGAGGATGTTTCATGTAGCCGATTGCCACGCAATGCCAGCCCGATGTAATTCTGCGAACTAACAGCCGACATCACTTCTTCAAGCTGATCTTCGTCATTCGCATCGCTGTGAAACCACACGATGAGCGGATAGGCATAACCTTCTTCGTAACGCTCAGGAACGTAGATCGAAACGGGCCAGTCAGATTCTGCGACCGAACCTGAGTACTGCGACGGGCAAGCGGTAGATTGGCTCCATGATTCGTAGACTTCACGCAGTTCTGCTGGAAGCATTTCCAAGTCAATGTCCGGCAATAAAGATTCCAGTTCGCCTGACGAGAAAGACATGCTTCGAACGCGATTAAACATGTGACAACACTTCCGTGAATTAAAAAAAGTATGAAGAGGGGGGAACACATCAAAACCAAGTACTTGAAGTTCGTCCTGAGCTTCTTTTGAATTATTTTCTGATCAGCCCCGGGGCCAATCTGTCTTCCGTTTTGGAAATCGCCCGTCTGATTTCGTTCAGAGGGAAGTATTTTCCGGGACAGGCTGTCGCTTTCACCGAAGCATGCCCCACCAGCCTTTCCGGAGTGATCCGATGGCGCGCCGAAAGAATTTTTACCAATGATTTAAGCGAATAAATTTGGGCCTTTGACGGTTGAGAATCTTCAAAATTCCCGATGAGGCAGATTCCGATTCCGCGAGCATTAAAAACCTCACTGCCAGAATGAGCCCCGTGGATCTGCTCCTTCCAGCGAAATGTTGCCTGTACAGTTCCATCCGGCATTCCCTGACCGTTGCCGATCACAAAGTGGTAACCAATTCCCAGCCATGGGTTTCCTTGTGCATCCCTGCGATTCAAATGTTCTTCGTGAATTGATTCGGCACTTCCAGATTTTGTGGCTGAGTGATGAATCACGAGATACTGCCATTCCGTTTCTTCAACTTCTGCCATCCACGACAGTTTTGAATCCGTCGTTTTCCGATGTCCTCCGGATAAGCCTCGGATAGCCGCCCCGGAAATCATCCACGATCGATTTTCCTGCGCCACAACGTGAGCGGTGATGCTTCTGACTGCGACCAACACACAACAGACACCAATGACCACAAGCAACCGTTGGAAGAGTTTTCGAAAACTGTTAATCACTTGTTCGTCGTGGTTGATGTGCTTCGCCACAGTTCAGATCGCCCGTCCAAAACCTGACCCTTCGCATCTCAGCTGTCCATTTTTTTTGGGAAAGCAGGGCGGCAAATTTGTGAATCAGGTGCACGACTCTACAAGGCTCTGGCAAACGTGTCAACATCCTGTATTTTCAGGGCAATGAGACGCGACTTTTGCTGGTTTCAGATGGTTGATTTCACGCGGTTTGCGCTGACTTTAACGGCGTAAAAAAGGGATTACAAACTGCCAGAATCACCTTGATCGCCCCAATCGTTATAATCTCAGCGATTTCAGCGTTTTCGGGGCCCTGCATTTCAGTTCGACTTCAGTTTTACAACTGGCGGGAACTGACCCGGTGACCGAAATGATGCTGGCACAGGTCACTGTTATTTGATGGATCGCGGTTACGCAAAGTTCACACTCTGGAACGATATCCATGCGGCGAACAGCAGCTATGTCTGCCGAGTTCGCGACAACTCTGTTTACGAAGTCATCGAAGAGAAACAACCGACAGAAGCGGATCGCAAGGCCGGTGTGATCAGATCGTGAAGATCGGAGCATCGAAAGCTGATGACACACCGGATCACACGGTCCGACTTGTCACCGTTTCTGCATCTGAACACACCAGTCGCGGCAACCGCGCGACTGACTCCAGCACGGGGCCATCGTGCAACGGCAAG
>QWQG01000088.1 GCA_003670925.1 Planctomycetota bacterium
ACACCAGTCGTCGTGAAGGCTGCGATGGCCGCGTTCGGATCGGTGGTGGACAGGGGAGCAATTGGGCCAAGCTTTTGTGCGATCGCATCGGCGATGGCTGCGGTATGCCGCGACGCCCAGATGCCAGAGCAGTTGATGCAGCCGCGTCCACCGTTCATCAGTACGCTCTTCACGAGCACATCGAGATAATCTTCCCAGCGATCAACACAGTCATCGCCAATCAAAATCTTGCTGAATCCGGGCCCATGAGCCTGCACGCGCGGGTTGCCATGGTATTTATCGACCGTTGTCTGGCCGCCAAAGATCATCGCCCGCCCGCAGGTTTCCAGCACCTTGTTGCCCACATCGTGTGGTCCCGGATACAGACAGAATGCTTCGCGCGGTACGCCTGCCGCCGCGAACGCCTCATACATGCGATACGGAGTCCATGGCTCTGATGAACCCGGCTTCAGAACCAGCCCAATCTGGAGAGGAATCGCGGGCAGCCAGAGCGTGTGCACGCCCGGCGAATTCGAAGGCAGTACAAGTCCCAGCGTCGACGAATTCGGCTGGAAACTGACCATCACGTGCCGCGATTCGATTCCATAACCGCGCGTCAATATATTGAGCGACAAACCGCGAGTCAGAGCATCCAGCATGTCGCCCATATGTCTCAGCACAAACGCGTTTTTCTCCATGTTGGCGCGGCACATATTCAGCGGCAGTCCGGTCGTTGCCGACTGGATGGAACAGAACTCTTCCGGGGTCTGCGTGCCCGTCCCCATCGGCAGGTTAGCCGTCAGATAAAGATCTGCAGCCTGCACACACTTTTTAATCAATTCCGTGCAGGAAAACTGCTTCAGAATCTCGCGTGCCTTATCCGCCTTCCGCGAATCCATCTGCACCAGCCCCGCATTGGCCTGATGCATTTTCGCCATCACTTCACCGGTTTCGAAATGCACTACGTCAGCCTTTTCGAGCGACTCGTAAGGCTTACCCCAGCGGATAACAGGAATTTCAAGCATAGGAGGAGGATTCAGGATTTAGGGGTGAGGATTCAGAAATAGAGCAACGGAGTTCTTGAGGTGTCAGGATTTGTTACGCTCGATGGAAGCAATCAGGCCTGCGAGCATTCGACTGATTTCTGCGGTAGCCAGCAATTTTGGATTTGCTGAGTTCGGAGCTTAGGAAGCCAAGGCGTTCCGCCAGAATGAGGTCACTCAATCCTCACCCCTCGATCCTCAAGCCTAATATACTCCCACCGTCGTTGTTTTCGCGAAGATATGATACGGACGCACGCTACTGACCCCGTCCCACGGATATTTGGCACAGGGGCGTTCGCGTTCGCCTTCGTCGCGTTCGAGGAATCCAGGGACGAACAGTTCTTTCGTCATCGTGTAAAGTTTGACTCGACCTGTGGCACCGAAGTCGACAACCTTAGTATGGTCGTCGAAGTCCACAACTTCGATGACAGCCCTCGGCTGCGGAGCGAAATACGTAATCTTGTAATTATCAGCCGGATCGAATGGCTTGCCGCAGGCGAGACCCATGAGCGTGTTTCCATACGTCGGCGTGATATACACGTTAGGTCCTAGGAGTTCTTCACAAGCGAAGCGAAACCACTGCTGCGTGAATTCGGTGCCGCCACAGAAGATGCCCTTAATGCCAGCTTCTTCAATGCTGCGGCCCTGATCCATAATTCGCAGAGCCAGAGCCTCCAGTAACTTTGGGGTCGTAAACATGCACTGGATGTCATTGTTGGCGCCCAGAATCGTCAGCGCCTGATCGATACAGTGAGCGCTATACGCTTTCGCGCCGTCGACGTCACCTTTTTTCAGTAACTTCACAACCCAGCGCGGATCAAGGTCCACGCAGAAGCAGATGCCGCCTCGAAATTGAGCGAGGTGTTCAATGGCCAAACGCAAACGCCGTGGTCCCGATGGCCCCAGCATCAGCCAGTTTGCGCCACGAGGAAAAGAAGCATCCGGCAGCGTCGCGCTGAAGAGTTCGTAATCGATCCAATGATCTTCGACAACCACGCGACTTTTGGGAACACCTGTCGTGCCGCCCGTTTCAAACACATAGATCGGTTTGTCCTGCAGCTGTTTTGGCACCCAACGTCGCATTGGACCGCCTCGCAGCCAGTCGTCCTCGAACAACGGAAACTTCTTCAAGTCGTCAAAGCAGTTGACGTCCTTGAGCGGGTCAAAGTTGAACGTTTGCTTCTTTTCGAGCCAAAAATCGCAACCGGTGTCGTCGCCAAAATGCCACTGCACCATTTCTCGGGTCTGCTGATCCAGCAAATCTTGCTGAGTCTTCACGTTTTGGTCTGGGGAGGTCACGGGACGTCCTTTTCTAATGGAAAACGAAACTCGCCTACGCCTGCGCCTGCGGCTCGCCGTTAAACGATTGCACGATTGCAGGTGAATGGTAGAGAGGCTCACACGGAATTCAATGAAGGTAACATTCGGCGACGCAGGGTTCTCAGCATTCTCTGCGGGACTTTTGTGCTTGGTGCGGTTAGAATCCACGGCTCCCGCCTCCCGGAATGCCACTCAAGAGACTTGCCGTGCGAAAATCTCCCTCATGGTGCAATGCCATCGAACTTCTGCGCCAGACCAATCTGACCGCGCCACCGATGAATCGCCGGAGCCTGCTGACACGATCTGCATTGGGACTCGGGGCATTGGGGCTAGCGCAGGTGCTGCAGGACGATGGCCGCGTGGTCGCGGCGGAAGCTGCGACGGATGGATCGCTGATCGCGAGGTCTCCCCATTTTCCTCCGCGCGCGAAGCGCGTCATCCATTTTTTTCTGAATGGTGGGCCGTCGCATGTGGATACGTTTGATAATAAGCCATTGCTGGCGAAGTATACGGGTCAGCCGTTGGGTGACAACTTGCGCACCGAGCGCAAGACCGGGGCTGCCATGCCGTCGCCGTTCAAATTTCGGCAGTACGGCCAGTCGGGGATCGAAGTCAGCGAACTCTTCGCCAAGACAGCCTCACAGCATATCGATGACATCGCCGTGATTCGTTCCATGTATGCCCAAGTGCCGAATCACGAACCGTCGCTCATGCTGATGAACTGCGGCGATTCCGTCCAGTCTCGGCCCAGCATGGGTGCTTGGATTTTGTACGGGCTAGGCACCGAGAATCAAAACTTGCCGGGGTTCGTGGCGATGTGTCCGAATGGGCTCCCGATTAAAGATAATGAAAACTGGCAGTCGGCATTTTTGCCGGGCGCATATCAGGGCACATACATCGATACACAGCATAACGAATTGAGTAAGCTCATTGAAAACATCGAACATCCGCAGATCGCGACCGATGCTCAACGACGTCAGTTAAATCTGCTTGCACGATTGAATGCCGAACACCGTGCTGCGCGAATCGATCGGCGACTAGATGCCCGGATTCAATCGTTCGAGCTAGCCTTTCGTATGCAGCAGGACGCCGCCGAAGCGTTTGATGTCAGCCACGAGCCGGAACATATTCAGACGATGTACGGGGAGGGCGTTCATGCCCGGCAGACGCTCATCGCCCGGCGCCTGCTGGAACGCGGTGTGCGCTACGTCCAGTTGTGGCACGGTGCAGGCCAGCCGTGGGATAACCATGCGGGCCTTGAGGCGGCGCATCGAAATCTCGCGGGCGAAATTGACCAGCCAATCGCAGCGCTGATGACGGATTTAAAGCAGCGGGGAATGTTCGAGGACACTTTGATCTTGTGGGGCGGTGAATTTGGTCGCACACCGACAGTGGAATTATCGGGTGATGGGAAACCGCAGTCTGGTCGGGATCACAATCACTGGGGCTTCAGCGTCTGGCTGGCGGGTGGCGGGATCAAAGGCGGCACGACGTACGGCACAACCGACGACATCGGATTCAAGGCTGCGGACAATCCCGTTAGCGTGCATGATTTGCACGCCACCATGCTGCATTGCCTTGGATTTGATCACAAGCAGCTGACGTTTCGCTATGCCGGTCGCGACTTCCGTTTGACCGACGTCCATGGTGAAGTGATCCGGGATATTCTGATGTAGTTGCTCGGTTCGTTGACCTGCCGGGGGCGTGTCGGGTAGTCTGATGAGATCCGACAGCCAATGCAGGGCAATCCGAATTGCCCGTTGGCTGTTCCCACAGATTCAAAAAACGGACGACGAAAGTTCCGGAGAAAAATGGCGATGACGATTAATCTCAACTATTACGCGGCAGCAAGCCTGATCCTGGGTGCGGTATCTATGCTGAATGCGGCTGACGATGACAACTGGGTCCGGATCAAACTGGACGAACGATTTCGTTCCGAAGGTGTGGCGGCAGCCGATGTCAACCAGGACGGAACGCCCGATGTCATCGCAGGCGATGTCTGGTACGAAGCACCGCAGGCTGAGTCGGAACAGTACGTCGATGGAGCGGCGTGGAAAATTCATGAGATCCGGATGCCGGGGGAATTCGTCGCAGGAGTCGGCTACAGCAACAGCTTTGCGAATTTTGCCCACGACTTCAATGGTGATGGACTGCCGGATGCGGTGATCATCGGATTCCCTGGTGATCCGTATCATTGGTATCAAAATCCCGGCGTCGGTGCAGAAACGCATTGGAAAGAACATGTGATCTGGTCGAGTGCGTGTAATGAGTCGCCTGAGTTTGAAGATCTGAATGGCGACGGAATTCGTGAGATTATTATCGGCTCACAGCCGGAAGCTCAGATGGGCTTCAACGTCATTCCTGCCGCCGATAAATCTGGGGCAAGTTTTGCATTCCATGCGGTCAGTTCACCGGGCGAACCCAATGAAAACGGCACGTTCAAGTATTACCATGGCCTCGGCGCCGGTGACATGAATGGTGACGGACACCGCGACGTGCTGATTGCCCACGGTTGGTGGCAGAATCCCGGCGATATCCTGAGTGGCAAGACGTGGGATTTTCATCCGGTTCGGATTAAAACGGCTGAGGGCGAATCACCGTTGCCGGCTGTCTCAAATATCTACGCGGATGACTTCGACCGTGATGGGGATATGGATTTGTTCGTTGCTTCGGCTCATGCATTCGGGGTGTGGTGGGTTGAGAATACCGGCGACGGCCCGTGGACGCTGCACGAAATTGACAAATCGTTTTCACAGACGCACGCGGTCGAAACGGTCGATATCAACGGCGACGGGCAGCTGGATTACGTTACCGGTAGCCGCTTTTTCGCGCACAATGGTGGAGACCCTGGTGAGCATGATCCGATCTTAATGTGCTGGTACGAAGTGGTGCGGAAAAAAGGGCAGGCTCCGCAGATCACGCCGCATTACATTTCTGCAGGCGTGGGCACAGGTGTCGGCACACAGTTCGAAATCCACGACATGAATCACGACAAGAAGCCGGACATCGTGCTGTCAAACAAGAAGGGCGTCAATGTGCTGCTCCAGAAGTAGGGGCGAAGGCAACTACGCAGCTTTGCGACGCGGTTCCGCGATTTCCAGGGGTTGAGCTGAGCTGTGTTGCACGATGCGTGAGGTGACCTGCCACAGGACTTCACGCAGTTCTTCGCGGCTGGAATTTAGGTGTTCGCTCAGTTTCCGCAGTTCTTCTTTCATCGTCCTTGAAATGGTTTCCGATTCGCGTGGAGCCCGGAAGATTTTTTCGTGAATGCGCACGGCATTTTGTTCGGTTTCGTAGAACAATTCTTCGTACAGTTTCTCACCGGGTCTGAGACCAGTGAAGACGATGTCGATGTCGTTTGGATATTGCTGGCCAGAAAGACGAATCAGATCCTTGGCCAGATCGACGATCCGGACAGGTTCACCCATGTCTAGGATCAGGACGTCACCGCCTTCACCCACGGCGCCGGATTGCAGAACCAGTTGCACGGCTTCCGGGATCGTCATGAAATACCGCGACATTTCGGGATCTGTGACGGTGATCGGACCGCCTTCTTCGATCTGCCTGCGGAACGTCGGGACGACGCTGCCTGCCGAATTCAGGACGTTGCCGAAGCGCACGGTAATAAACCGCGTTTTGGAATGAGTCGCGACAGAATGCAGATACTGCTCTGCGATGAGCTTGGTCGCACCCATTACGTTTGTCGGTCGCACGGCTTTGTCGGTTGAAATCATCACAAACCGTTCGACGGAGAAGCGGTGGGCGACATCCACCAGCACCTGTGTTCCGAACACATTGTTCCGCACGGCAGCCTGCGGATTGCTTTCCATCAGCGGCACATGCTTGTAAGCAGCCGCATGAAACACGACCGCTGGCCGATGCTGCATAAAGATCCGCGTCATGGCTTCTTGATCGGTAATGTCTTCCACGATGAATTCTAGGTGCGGCAAAATTCGGGCGGGATTTTTCTGCAGTGCGAGGAATTCCTGTTCCATCTGGAAGATGCCGAATTCGGACTGATCCAGCAGAATAATTTTTCGCGGGCCGAAATTCAGCAACTGACGGCAGACTTCTGATCCGATACTTCCGGATGCTCCGGTCACCATGACAACGCGATCACGAAGGAAAGTCCGGATTCCGGCCATATCGAGTTGATTGGGTTCGCGGCGGAGCAGATCGTCGATCGTCACTTCCCGCATCTTGAGTTCAAACCGGCCTGACGGAATCTCATCAACCGACGGGACCAAGTGCGCGTTGACTCCCTGTTTCAGGCACACTTCGCTCACTTCCCGCACTTCGCGACCCGACAAACGGGATGGCATCAGCAGCACTTCTGCCCGAGTTTTCCTGATGATACATTCTAGCCCCTGCGATGCGTCATACACCGGCACACCGGCGATCACCGAATGCGGGATTTGGTTTCGTGGCGAGACAATTCCGACAACACGCAGTTTTGAAGAACTCGTCTGAATCGATGTCGTCAGTGCTGCTGCTTCAGATCCTTGCGCATAGATGAGGGTGCGGGAAGCATTGTGATGGTGTTTTTTGTTCCCCAGTATCCGGAGAGCTTGCGCCAAGATACGTGCCGCTGCGATGGCTCCCGCCGAAATTAACGTGTCCATCGCAATTACGCTGCGTGGAATCTGCGGCATGGTTTCATGAGCGAGCTGCAGCGCGGAGATCAGAATTCCGCAAACAACGCAGATTCCAGCCGACCAAGCAAGGTCATAAATCGTGGAGTAGCGCATCCGCCGGCGCCAGTCTTGTGAAAACAGCACAACAGCAATTTTCAGCAGCACAACAATGAGTACGCTGTCCTGAAACGCGCTCGTGACGTATTCGGTAAAGACAAAGTCAAAGCGCAGCAGCAAGGCGCAACACAGCGACGCTGCAAAGATGACTGCGTAACAGCAGACGGCAAGGGCCAGTCGCGTCATGACAGGTAACCAGCGATTTACGAGGAGACGGAGGGAGAAGACGAGATTTGCAGCAGAAGGGATTTAGAACGCTGCGAGGTGAGATCTTTATGGACGGGAAATCTGCAAATGGCCCTTGGCCGGATTTGACAGATCTTGACGAATGACAACCGGCTGAGAGCCGTTCGAATTCCAATGACCAATCTAGGAACGAACACGGTAGAGCGGCAGAGTCTGCCGAATCATGCGATTTGTGTCCAGAGCAATTTCTGAGTCGCAAAAATGCACACCTTCCGCGAATGTTTTCCCGACCGCGGTCGAAAGCTCTTGAGCTGGTTGAATTTGGTTGACGCTGCCGGATTCCATGTGTGACTTTGCCTGGCTTTTGTGGCTCTTCAGCCATACAGGCAACCGAAGTTGTGGCGAATCCGGTTGATAAATGTATACTTCGACCTCAGGCCTGCCTCAAATCATTGTTGAAACCGCGCACAGAGACGCAGGCAGCGTCAGGAATTTGGAAGTGAGACCCGGAGCAAGACAGGCGCGCAGAGTTGCGCCTCGACCAGAACTGAGTTGCCCCCATGACGGATCACCTGCACGCCGAATTTGCAAAGCTCTGGACGTCCGCTCAGACACCTCCGGATGTTGTGAAGTTTCTCGGATCTCTTGCCAACCCTTCGCCCAAACAAATCGGGTCGATTGTGAAACTCGACCAGCAGTGTCGCTGGAAGACGGCCGCTCCCATGACAGTAGAAGATTACCTTAACGCTGTCGGGGAATGGCGGAACGATCAGGACGTGATTCTAGAATTCACTGCAGGTGAGTTCCTCGCTCGACTGGATGTTCAGCATCTGCCGCATGTCGGCGAATATGCTGCACGGTTTCCGCATCTGGAATCGCAGATTCGTCAGAAGCTGTCAGGTCTTTCCACGAATGGTGCTGGGAACACGCCCATGGTGGCCAGCATTCGCGAGAGCCTTGATCGCGTCTTCGAGATTGATGACATCTGCGATGCGTTTGGACGGCTCTGGCGAGAATCCCCAACCGCGCCCTTCATTGAAGCGTGGGTGCTGCATGGCCGCAGGGAGGAACGGACCGGTCTACTCAAAGAACTTCTGCGAGTTGAACTGTGCGTGCGTGTGGAACGTAAAGAGGCTCCGACGCTGCAGGAGTATCGCCAGCGATTCGCCGATGAATCGCCGTTCCGTGACATTCTGAATGACTGGGAGCAACATCCGCAGCAGTACATGCTGACCGGAGTTCCTTCAACAAAGCAGGTGAGCCCACAAGAGGCCGGTGCAACCCTCATTGGCCAATTCGCTGTTCACAACAGTCAGTCCGGAACGCTGGAACTGGATGGATCGCAACGCATCGGGCATTTTCGTTTGCTGAAACAACTTGGTCGCGGGACCTTTGGCCGAGTCTATCGGGCACATGATGAACAACTGGAACGAGCGGTCGCCATCAAGGTCCCACGTAGGTCTCGCTTCCGGCGACCCGAAGACGCCGAAGCCTATCTGGCGGAAGCTCGCACCGTCGCACGGCTGGATCATCCCGGCATCGTGCCGGTGTATCAGGCTGGACGATCAGACGACGGTGCGGTGTATGTGGTGTCTCGACTGATCGAAGGCCGATCGCTTGAAGAGGTCATTAAGAATCAACGGCCCGATCATCCAACAACAGCCCAGCTGGTCGCGAAAGTCGCCCGAGCCCTGCATTTTGCGCATCAGCATCGCGTGATTCATCGGGACATTAAGCCAGCCAACATTCTAATTGATGACGCCACCGGAACACCCTTCGTGGCCGATTTTGGTTTAGCCATGAAGGAAGAGGACTATCTGAAGCAGGCTGGTACTTTGGCCGGAACGCCCGCCTACATGAGCCCCGAACAGGCGCGGGCGGAGGGCCATCGTCTCGACGGTCGCAGCGACCTGTTTGCCCTTGGCGTCGTGCTGTATGAGCTGCTGACGGGGAAACGTCCTTTTCGAGGCAGCACGGCTAACGAAACACTGTACCAGGTGATCTCTGTGGATCCTCACCCGCCGCGATCGATTGATGAGACCATTCCGGCCGAGCTGGAACGCATCTGCCTGAAAGCCATCAGCAAACGCACGTCCGACCGTTATGCATCGGGTGAGCTCATGGCGGGGGATCTGGAAGCGTGGCTGAAGCCGGTGTCATCACCGTTGCCTGGGCGAAAGACCGACGTGCAGGTCGTACCAAAGGGCCTGCGATCGTTTGATGCGAACGATGCGGATTTCTTTCTGGACCTGTTGCCGGGACAAAGAACTCGCGACGGTCTGCCGGAGAGTGTCGCGTTCTGGAAAGAACGGATTGAACAAACCGATCCCGAACAAACCTTCACCGTCGGCCTGATCTACGGCCCCAGCGGCTGCGGGAAGTCATCGTTGGTGAAAGCCGGATTGTTGCCCCATTTGTCGAAGGATGTGATTGCTGTTTATCTGGAAGCCACGCCGGAAGATACCGAGCTGCGGATTCTTCGTGGTCTGCGAAAACGTGTTGAGAGCCTAGATTCCTCGGCTGAGCTGCAAGGCGGAAATGTAGGTTGGACATTCTTGTCCGACTCCATTTCGACGGGCAAGAATGCCCATCCTACTCCAAACCGAAGTCTCCCGACTTCGGCTCCGGGGCTGACGGAAACCATCCTCCACCTGCGTCGCGGTCAACATCAAAAGATTGTCATCATCATCGACCAATTCGAACAATGGCTGCACGCCCACCGCGCGGAACCA
>QWQG01000014.1 GCA_003670925.1 Planctomycetota bacterium
AAGCGGCGAGTCATCCGTGACTCCTTTAAGTTGGGATTGGCGTCAGATAACGATAGCCTGACTTTTCTGAGTTTCTGCGGCAAGCCCAAGCTAGCTTTGGCACCTTTCGGATCATGCGTGGCAACCTCGGGGAAATCGCGGCAGCGACAGTTCGCAGCTGGATCATGCCGGCGATCCCCGGGGCCAACACGCCTGAATTGCTGACAAATTAAAGATAGGGACTTTGCGGGATGTGCGTTGTGGCTCTCGTCGCAGAATCTGCCGAAAAGCAGTGTCAAGGTTCGTTGCATGGCATGAATCACATGATATTCGGAAATGCTTCGTATTGACCGGATTTCCGCAGTCTGCGAAAACCCGCCGCACCTTGATTTGCTTCAGGGGCTACATAAACGCAATATCCGCCCCACGGAATCGGGGGCATCAGATTGGCAAAGGAGTGCCCTTACCGTGATGAAAATCGTCGTTGCATTGCTCGCCGCCGCCGCAGTCAATTTTGCTTCCCCGATCCTTGCTCAGGATGCGGCAAAGCCAGCTGCTCCCCCGAAGGATTCTTCCCCGCATCGCGTCGGGCTAGTGGACATGGCGGAAGTTTTCCAAGGCTACAAGAAATTTGAGGACATGCGTGCCGAGCTTCAGGCCGATATCGAAAAGAGTGACGCTGAAGCTAAGCTAATGCTTGAGCGGATGCAGAAGATGCAGCAAGAAATGATCGAATCCAAGTTGGCACCAGGGAGTGTTCAATACGAACAGGGCGAAAAAGCTCTGCTCGACGCCAAAGGTGAATTCGAAGCCTTCCGGGCTGCCACGCAGCGTAAGCTAGCACGTCGTGAATCAGAGATGTTCAAAGTGATCTATTCAGACACGACGAGCATGGTGAAAAAGTATGCTGAGTTCGCCAAGTTCACTGTAGTGATTCGTTTTGACCGCAAGGACATTAACGACGAGACAGCACCCTCAGAAGCTGTGCAACGCATGAACAAGCAGGTTGTCTTTCATCGTGCGGAAGACGATATCACGGATGTCGTGTTGCAGACATTGAATAAGCAGTACGAATCAACTGCAGGCTCACGGCCCCCTGTGAAAGGTGCCTCCCTGACCGAGGAAGGGCGTGCACCAGCTCTTAAGTAAACGTGATTGCAGGGCGACGGTCACGTGAATTAAAAAAATCGCCGGCAGTAGAATCCTCCCGGATTTCCGCTGCCGGTTTTATGTTGAATTTTAGGGGGAAGCCAGCTCATGGGTTTTCAAGAGACTCACCGCTCGCAACAGCAGACACTATCACGTCCAGCGTTAATCGCAGGCCAAGGACTTTTTCACGGAATTGACGTCAAGGTCCGTCTGTGTCCGGCAGATCCAGGCACGGGCATCGTCTTTCGGCGTGTGGACTTGAAGGATCGGCCGCAAGTCGCCGCGCATGTCGATAATGTCAAATCTGCCGCCCGCCGGACGGTGCTTGCATCACGGAGCGGAGCGATTGTCGAAACAGTAGAACACCTCATGGCTGCGTTGGCTGGGTTGCAGGTTGATAACTGTCTGATAGAGATCGATTCGATTGAAGTACCGGCAGTTGATGGATCGAGCATGCCGTTCTGCGAAGCAATTCTTGCTGCGGGATTGAGTCAACAATTAACACCCCGCATGCGACTGTCGGTTGCAGAATCCCAAGGCGTCAACGATCGTGCCGGTGAGCAGTGGATAGAAGTGATCCCCGCGTGTCATGGAAACACAACCATCGACTATCGCCTAGATTACGGTCCTGAGGCCGTGATTGCGTCGCAGTCATTTTCGGTAGAACTGACACCTGAAGCCTTTCTCCGAGACATCGCCGCAGCCCGGACGTTTGTGTTACAGGATGAAATTTCGGCATTGCAGCAAATGGGGTTTGGAAGACATTTGACTGGTCGCGACTTGGTTGTGTTCGACGCCGACGGGTCTGTCGTAGATAACAAACTACGTTGGCAAGATGAACCTGTCCGCCACAAAATTTTGGACTGCATTGGTGATCTCGCTTTAAGTGGTTGTGTCTTTGTGGGACGCGTGGTCGCTCGCCGAAGTGGCCATAAATTGAATCATGTTATGGCAAAGACGTTGTCTACCATTGATGTATGCGGGGCTTTGTTAGAGCGGGCAGCCTAATCTCTGGCAGTCCCCAAACGTCGAGTAAACTCAAGAAACGGATTTCTTCCGAATTTCAGCGATCAGGATGATCTCTATGGAAACAAAAATTTCCCCGATGTCGCAGGTTGATCCCGCCGCCAAAATTGGAGACGGGGTCGTCATCGGACCGTTCTGTGTTGTCGGTCCGAACGTCACACTTGGCAATGGCACCCAACTGAAGAGCCATGTCGCGATCATTGGTCGAACAACAGTTGGCAGTGACAACTGCTTCTGGCCAAATTCTGTGATTGGGGGCGATCCCCAAGACGTCAGTTGGCAGGATTCCGACACGGAAATCGTGATCGGCGACAACAATTGTTTCCGCGAAGGTGTAACGGTCAATCGCGGTGCCGAAAAAGAAGACGGGATCACCCGTATCGGAAACCACAATCTGTTTATGGCGAATAGTCACATCGCACACAACTGCCGGATTTTCAACAACGTCATTCTAGTGAATGGTGTGTTGCTCGGCGGACATGTGCATGTTCACGATGGCGCGATCGTGTCTGGCAATTCGGTGGTGCATCACTTTTCGACAGTTGGCCGTCTGAGTTTCATCAGCGGAGGTTGTCGTGTTCCGCATGATATACCGCCATTCATGTTAGCAGCAGGCAGCGATAATCCTGAACTGAAAACCATCAATATTGTGGGCATGCGTCGCGCGGGGATCTCGAATTCCACAATCGAAGTGGTCAAAGAAGCATTTCGCCTTTTGTATCGTCGTAATCGTCCCTTGAGTGAGGTTCATCAACATTTTGATCAGACACTCGAAGGCGTAATTCCGATGGAACTGTCATTGCTCTTGACGTTTATCGAAAATCAACGTGCGGGGAAACTGGGACGGGCTCGTGAAGCGGTTCGTCACAAAGCAGTTGCTGCCGAAACACAGAAACACACCTCACAGGAACGTAAGGTCGCATGAATCGAGTTAAGTTGGCAGTCGTTGGTGTTGGAGCCCTTGGGCAACACCACGCTCGAATTCTTTCCACCATGCCTGACGTACACTTGGTGGGTGTTGTCGATTCCCGCGAACAGCAAGGGCGCCAGATTGCCGCTAAGCACGGCACGCAGTGGTTTGCGTCTCCCGCTCAGATTCTGCCGCTCGTGCAGGGGGTGATCATTGCTGTTCCCACAATTTTCCATCAGGATGTCGGCCTTCCGTTTTTGGAAGCCGGAATTGCCGTACTGATGGAAAAACCACTTGCCCACAGTCTTCAGGCCGCGCAAACACTGCAGCGGATGGCCGTGTTTCGCCGGTCAATTCTCCAGGTTGGCCATGTCGAACGTTTTAATCCGGCGTTCGAGTTACTGCAGGAGAAAATTGAGCGTCCACTCTATATCCGCGCGCAACGACTCAGTCCCTATACGTTTCGTTCGACGGATATTGGCGTCGTGCACGATTTGATGATTCATGATATCGATCTGGTGTTGGCGTTGACCGGTGATTCAATTGTCAGTGTCGATACTTTTGGTGCGGTAACATTCGGGCCACACGAGGACATGGCTGTGGCGCGCCTGAAGACATCCTCCGGAATTATCGCGGATATTACTGCCAGTCGCATGAGTCCCGTGGCTGAACGCACAATTCAGGTTTTTTCCACAAACGGCTGCGTGACTGCGGATCTCAATCAACGCACCGTCAGTCGCTGGCAGCCCGTCGCTCCGTTGGCTGCAAATCCAAGTTTGGTTCATGACATCATCGCTGCAACCCCAGATCCAACGACACTCAAAAATGAAGTTTTCCAAAAGTGGATTACAAATGAAACGTTGCAGGCTTCGAGTGTGGATGCGCTCACAGCCGAGTTAACGGATTTTGTACGTTGTATCCGCACAGATGGTCGGCCGCGAGTTTCCGGCGAAGACGCGGTGCGAGCTCTGGAGGTTGCCGATCGCATTTTGGCTGGAATCGCGAAGTGGTCTTGGCAGGATAAATTGCCAAATCGGGACGCAGCAAAAGTAGCGTAGCGGCAGGCCACGCGCAGAATGCCTGTCTAGCCGACTCTCAAGCTGGACATTGGCGTCGCTTTAGCAACGTGCCTCGAGTTCCTGATTGATGATGAGAATGACATGCGTAGTTCCGCGTATGCAGATCGCAGAAGCGATAGACTCCGACGCGGTGCCACATTCACTCAATCCATCAGGAGAAATCATAAATGCCTCGTCACGATGATCGGGCGATCGATCAATTACGCCCCGTGCGAATTCAACGCGGGTTTGTGAAGACGGCAGCTGCCAGCGTCTTGATTGAAGCTGGGAACACGATGGTGCTGTGTACGGCGAGTCTGGAGCGCACTTTGCCACCGTGGCGGAAGCCACGGAAAGAGGGCGATATCGCGTTGGGATGGGTCACGGCAGAATACAACATGCTGCCCGGCAGTACGACGCCTCGGAAGCAGCGTGACCGCAGCAAAGTGGACGGTCGAACCACTGAGATTCAGCGACTCATCGGACGATGCTTGCGTGCCGTTGTGGATTTTGCCGCGTTAGGTGAAAACACAATTACGATTGATTGCGACGTTCTCCAAGCCGATGGGGGCACTCGGACAGCCAGTATCACGGGCGGGTTTATTGCCCTCGCCGACGTCATCTATCAACTCGCGTTGCCACGTCCTGTGCTGCTGGACACAGTCGCGGCAATCAGTGTGGGCGTTGTCAACGGTGCTTCTGTGCTGGATCTAGACTACCAAGAAGACAGTACCGCCGAGGTTGACATGAACGTGGTTATGACCGGTTCCGGCAAGTTCATCGAGGTGCAGGGGACGGCTGAAGGGTCGCCGTTCAGCGAAGAAGTTTTGCAGCAATTGCTGGCTGTCGGAAAATCTGGCATTCGGGAGCTGACGGAACTGCAGCGTGAGTCGCTGGGCGTGGCATGGCCAGCCACTGCAAGTGCGTCCTGATCGAATCATCCCCAGCGTGATGTCAGAAATCAGGCTTTAATGGGACAGTTTTGCGGCGACATCTTCTCGCGATGAAACAGGGTTCGTTAAAAGTCGTGGCAATCTACGCCAACGGTGTTGAAGACGAGGTCAAATCACCACCATTAAAAATTTGGCATCGCGCGAACGATCATGCTTAGTGAGTTGGGGAAAGTGAATTTCGCTCCATTAAACAATGCGTGTAGAAGACGAAGGAGTTTTTGGATGATGCTGAATGGATTGGGGTCTCAGAGCCACGGGATCGTCTCAATTTTGTTGTCTTCTTTAATGTTTGCCTGCGGGTGACAGTCGTGTCAAGGGAGAGCGCCGGCCGAACAGTCGAACGTCTAATGCATCCGCGGGCACTGTGTCGGGGGCACAGGGCTCCGCATTCGTTCTACTTTCCAGAACAAAAGTACGAACATGCTTTTGACACGATTAAAGTTGCGTATTCGACGAGTGCCACGATGCTGGCTAGAAAGTCGCATCAGAAGATTCGGTAGTTTTTCAGGGCAGTTTTTTCTAGCATGCGCCAGGATGCAAGAAAATCATAGGCAGGAGGACTCCGCAAAACTTGGATTAGATTTTCTGATCTGAAATCAAGTGCGACCGAACCGTGCGGAAAATCACGAGAGGATTCGCCATCCATCATTTCCGGGTTTTCTTAGGTTAAATCTGAATGAAGCTCACATTTTTGGGTGCTGCTGGCGAAGTCACCGGAAGTCAGCATCTAATCGAAACCTCAACGGCGAGAATTCTGCTGGATTGCGGTCTGTTTCAGGGCCGTTCCGATGAGACGCTACCAAAGAACGAAAACTTTCGCTGCACACCGCAGAAACTGGATCTGGTGATTCTGTCACATGCGCACATCGATCACTGCGGCAGGCTTCCGGCATTGTGCAAAGCTGGTTATCGCGGACCGATCGTCAGCAGTCATGCCACAGCCGACATCGCCGCCATCATGCTCCGGGACAGCGCGCATATTCAGCAGGAAGATGCCCGGTATCGACATAAGAAGAAACTCGGCCACGGCGGCGAGGCAGAAAAGCCGCTCTACACGCTCGACGACGTGCGCAGAATGTCGAAACAGTTTGAGCCGATTGCTGTTCATGAGTGGAAGCAGGTGCATGAAGGCGTGCGCGTGCGTCTGCATCATGCCGGACATATTCTGGGCGCATCTGTGGTCGAACTGGAACTGCTTGATGAAGGCGATATCAAACGTGTCGTGTTCACCGGCGATCTCGGACGCCGCAATCAGCCGATTCTGCACGACCCGGAAACCGTCGGCCGCTGCGATGTGCTGATTTCAGAATCCACATACGCCAACAAACTGCATCCGGATTCAGGCGACGTGAAGGCCGAATTGCATCGCGTCATCTGCGAGGCCTCTGCGCGCCACGGAAAGGTCATCGTGCCCGCCTTCAGCCTAGGTCGGACTCAAATGCTGGTCTATCTGCTCAATGAACTCCGCAACGAAAATGCGATGTGCCGGGTGCCGGTCTTTGTGGACAGCCCGCTCGCCACCAGACTGACGGAGGCTCATCGGGAACATGCCGATGATATGCATGGCGACGTTCAGAAGACACTTAAATATGATGATGACGTATTCAGCTTCGAAGGCCTGACGTACGTTCAGTCGCAGCATGAAAGCATCGCGCTCAATCATCGCCAAGGGCCGTTCGTGGTCATCGCCGCAGGTGGGATGTGTGAAAACGGGCGCGTGGTGCATCATTTGAAAAACGCGGTGACCGATCCTGCGAATACCATCATGATTATCGGGTTTCAGGCGGAACACACGTTGGGTCGGCAGATCGTAGATCGACGTCCAGAACTTAATATCCTAGGACGACGATATCCCTTGCATGCCCGCGTAGAAATCGTCAACGGCCTATCCGCGCACGCGGATGCCACTGATTTTCAGTGGTGGTTTGGTGCCCTTCAGAAACAAGGGGGGGCTGGACAGATCTTCCTCGTGCATGGTGAAGACAAGAGTCTAGCTGCCATGGCGAAGCTTACGGAAGAATGTGCGGATCTGCCGCCTGTTATTCCAAAATTCGGTGAATCGTTTGACCTCTAGCAAGTCATCCCGCAGATCGGGCTGATGCGTTGGGTTGAATGAGCAGTGGTCTATTTTTAATCCAGCACCAGCGCATGAAACTTTCGCAACTCTTCTGCCGGAAGTTTGATCACACGTCGATCATACGTCATCAGGCCGTTGATTTCTGTTTCGACATCAGTCGTCTGCGTGTAAACGCCGGCAGCGATGCCTTTGGATTTCAGGTCGGCAAGTTTTTCGCACGAGATCTGATAGCGATGTTTCAGTTCATCAAGGTTCTGTGGTAAATTACCGTAGCCCCAAATCGCATCGGTGTCTGCCCAAAGATGCCCTTTGGTTGGAAATCCGTGACCGCCGAATTCACCCACAACTTGAATGAAGTCTTTGTAGCGACTGTCATCAAACGGGAAGGCGGGATGAGGATATTCATGGTGGTCAACTACGTCGGCAACGGGCCAGAAGTTCCCGCCACTGGCGATATTGATGATGCGTGACGGATCACGTTTGATGGCCCATTCGCCCACACTCGTGGTGAGGTGCTGCCCCCATGCTTCGTTGAAGGGAGTCCACAAGACGATGCTGGGATGCGAATCCAAAGAATCGATCATCCGATCAAATTCCAACATAAATTGTTCGTGAGCCGCCGGCGGCCATTCCGCATCGTGCGGATTAGGATCCAGTCGCGTCCACGCAGGATTATTTCCGCCACTCACCTGATCCTGCCAGACCATGATGCCGATCTGATCACAGTGGGTGTAATAGCGGCGGGGCTCGATTTTAATGTGTTTACGAATCATGTTGAAGCCCGCAGATTTCAGAAACTTGATATCAAAAAGCATTGCTTCGTCGGATGGCGGGGTGAGTAATCCATCTGGCCACCAGCCTTGATCAAGCGGTCCCAGATGAAAGAGCGGCTTGCCGTTGAGCATCATCCGTAGATGACCGGCAGCGTCGCGTGCCTTTCCGACGGTGCGAATTCCCGCGTACGACCGAACCTCATCGACAACTTTGCCATCGGCAGATAGCAGTGAAATCACTAGGTTGTAGAGATGCGGCGACGCTGGCGACCACAGTTTGGCATCGGGAACAGTCACCGACACCTCAGCGGCATCACCCTTCGATTCTCCAACCGTGCAATCACCGTCTTTCACAATCATACGCAGGGTTTTAGCCGAGCCGTTTCCGCCCAGCGACGACCGAACTGTGATCGTGCCTTTGGCCGCATCAGTAGCCAGATCAAGGTCTTCGATGAACTGCGACGCGACTTCTTCCAACCAGACGGTCTGCCAGATTCCTGAAACCTGAGTGTACCAGATCCCGTTTGGATTCAGAACCTGCTTACCTCGGAGCTGAAACCCTTCCGTTTCATCTTCAACTCGAACCACAAGCTCGTTACAGCCATGCATTACGACCGTAGTCGCATCCACTGAAAACGGATTGTTGCCACCTTGGTGCTCGCCGACCTTCTGTCCATTGACGAATACTGCACAGCGATAGTCGACCGCTTCGAAATTTAACAGCGTCCTATGATCAGCCTTCGGCGATGCGTTAAACGTGCGGTGGTACCACAGGGATTCTCCGATATCGAGCATCCGCTGGACGCCGCCGAGTTTTGATTCCAGACAGAACGGCACAAGGATCTTACCGGTCCATTGATCCGGAGTCTGCTGAACTTCGGACGACGTGATCGCATAGTCCCAGTGGCCATTCAGATTAGTCCAGTTTTGGCGCGTCATTTGCGGTCGCGGATACTCCGTCCATGCATTTTCGGCAGTGACTTCTTCGCCCCATGTTGTGATGAGTGGCGACTTGAATGTTTCCAGATTGCGTTTCGGTCGCGGTAATTTCGGAACATTGTCGGCATCGATGACATGCACGTCGATGAATTGTCCTCCGGCATCCTGATGACAATGGACGGCCAAGACATTGGCGCCTGCCTTGAGTGCCGACACTGCGGCAGCCTCGAGCGTTACAACCTCGTAGACTGAAGTCCAGCGTTGAAAGGCAGCAACTTGCTTCCCGTTAATAAATACTTCCGCCTCATCATCATGATGAATCAACAGCGCAGGTTTGGCGGGTACGACTTTGAGTTCAAAGGTTTTTCGAATCCAAATGTGGTGACTTTTCCATTCCGTCCCGATCCGTGCGCCAGGTGTGTTCTGTGTGCCGAACCCACCTGCGCCCTTGGTCCATGCCGAATCATCAAATCCCACCGCTTGCCAGCCATCCTTTGGCGCCTCGAAGGTATAACGCCACGTATCAATGACGGCATCTTGCGCTCGCGAAACGGTTGCCGATGCTACCAAAATGAGGCAGGCCACAAGGGATTGTATTCTCACGGTAATCATTTTCCTTTGCGTTTTTTAAATTGGGGCCGGCAGGAAATTAGTCTTCTGCCGTTGAGGAGAGTATTCCGTGTCTTTTCGGGGATGCTAACGTCGGTGAGACCAATGCCGCTACTGCGGATGCAGTAAAATCTTCTCGCTCAGGTCAGGAGCGACTAAACTGGTGGATGCGGGTCAAATCTTTACGCGTTTATGAAACACCTCAGTTGTTACATTTTCTTCAGTAGTGCGATGTGTTTGATTTGCCCCCTTGTGGCGTGGTTTAGCATGAAGTCTCTGAAGGGTCGCGTCAGTTCTGCCCGGACGATTCATTTATCGTCCCTTCAGAAACTCCAACACGTCGGCCATCTGCTCGACCGTGAGATACACCCGGTGACAGGCACCTTGTGGCTGCGCCTCCTGCGTTGCAAGACGCCCGAGATGGTTCACAAAGAGATTTGGACTCACCTGCTGGCGTATAACTTGCTCCGCACAGTCATGGCCATCGCCGCCAGCGAGAACGACATCGAACCCCGCAAGGTGAGTC
>QWQG01000243.1 GCA_003670925.1 Planctomycetota bacterium
ATTGACTGTTGACTTTTATCTGTGTGAATTTGTGTTTATCTGTGGTTGATGCCGTTGGCCGCATTCTGACGCGTGAATGCGTACGCCCACGCACACCCAAGAATGCGATTTGTCCGTCAAGCTGGTTGCCTGCAACGTTGAATGCGAACATCCAGATGAGGATGAATCTTACTCATGACTATTTACTGAACGCCGCACTTGTGTCCAGCGTGTAATCTTCGCAGAAGACTTTGTCGAAGTCATAGATGCCGAAGAAATCGGCGAGGTGATCGTGAGGTGTGCGACGCATTTCATTCGAGTCGATCATTTCGAACACAATGTGACCGAAGTCGTCAGTTGATGTGACACCCCAAGACTTAAAGACTACCCCACTGAGCATTCCAAAATGCTGCAATGCCAGTTTACGCAGTCCGTCGAGAAGTTCCGGGCCACTGATGTGACCAGAAATCTCAGACTTGCGATCGCGGCCCAACTGTTCCTGTGTGAACTTTAATGCTGAGTAGACAAATTTGAATGCATTCGGATGATAGGTACTTGAGCGAGTATGACTGGCGGTGGAGCCCATGCGGAACGTCCAGAGAGGCGATGATGCCGAAAGTGATCGTTTTTTAACAATTCGGGGTGATTCTAAATCATTTGCCTCGCAGATAAAAGAGCCTCTTAAAAATTTAATCCCCCTCGGCATCATCTGACTGACGCGTATTTCCGCCTCGAGAAATGACGGTGACTATGTCGTTTTCCGCGGTCATGACTCGTCGGCCATCCTGAAAGACAACAACGAGTTTGCGGGCCAGAAGTTCCTGTGAAATGACTCTTCCCTGACCATTCTTCGTAATCACCATGGCACCAATCGGGGGCAGTTCGCGGCGATTTTGTTCATAAGTATCGTATTCATATCGCAGACAGCATTTGAGACGACCGCACCGCCCGGAAATCTTATTTGGGTCTAGCGTCGCTTTCTGCAGCTTCGCCATTTTCATCGAGACCGCGGGCATTTCTTGCAGATGTGTATTACAGCACAGTGGTTTTCCACAGTCACCGTAATCAGCCAGCAGTTTGGCTTCGTCGCGAATACCGATCTGCCGCATTTCAATTCGCATGTTGAATTCTCGCGCCATGCCTTTGACAATCTCACGAAAATCGATGCGGCCTTCCGACAGATAGTACAAAATTAATCGCTCACCACCAAAAATCTGTTCGATATCAATGAGTTGCATCTGGACGAGTCGTTCAGAAATCATCGCCGCGGCTTGGGTGAAATACTGTTTTTCGCGTTCAGCGGTTTCTGATCGAGTGCGGCGATCTTCACTGGTCGCGATGCGGAGGATGCGTCCTGAATTCGCGCGCGTATTCCCAAGGTACTCGCCCGTGCGTTCGGTCGCCGGACAAAGCACAGTCCCCCATTCGACCCCGCGTTCAGAACGCACGATCACTTCTTCATTGCGTCGAAACACAGTCCCTCGACGCGTTTCAAAATCGCCAAGCAGTCGCATCGCCCCGTAGCGGACGACGAGTCGCTGCGATTGTTGTTCCAGAATGTTGTCTTCCACGAATTCCTCGCCTTACGTCGCTGAAACTTCAAATCGAGGCAGACTATAGTGTGTCAGGCTCTAATTTGAAATCAAGCCTTGAATCTCGCCGTCCGATCAGAGCGACTGCACTTAAAGAAATCATAGCGAGGAAAAACGAATTGCACATTATTCTGAAAAGTCGTACAGAGTCGCTTGATATTTAAGTCATTGCAGGAAACCCTAAACGCCATCGTCAGTCGCTCGTGGCTCAATTCCTTCAGTTTCTGTGGAAGCCGTCGATGCCAAACAATCCTTTCTTCACAGCCCAAGCTCCCAATCCCAAGCTCCCAATCCCAAGTGTTCAACGCAAGCTGTTTCGCATGAACGCGACTGAAATAATCAGCGATGATTTTGGAAGTCCACTGTGTAGTTCCCTGGCGAAACTGATTCTCCATCCCATTGGGAGCGTGTGTTATCGTGCGGGACGGACATTTGCAGTGCCACGCTGGTTCGTTGACAAAGTCCAAATAGACCCAGCCTGCCCCAAAATCGATTCGGGTTTGATCACCAGTGATCGAAAGGGTCGTCCTTGCAGAGTGGCGAACCGTTGTGGTTCGCACGGGCAGTTATCGTTGACTGTGCCAACGATTCCGTCAGTCCGCAATGGGCTTCTTGAGCGATGTGACGATTACGAATCTACGAGTCCCATCGACTTGGCACGAGAGCGATTCTGGTTCCAAGTCACGTTTCGTCTTGCGGCGATTTAGTGAGGTATCTTCGATGCTGGCGTATGATATTCGACGATTTCGAACGGCAGGCGTGTTCTTGGTTTTTGTGATCCAGCACACGTTACTCTGCGCAGCACCGCCGGATCTCAATACGGTCCGAGCGGCCGTGAGTTTTTATCACGACAGCATTCGATCGATGGAAGGCAGGTTTGAATCGAGAATCGTTCCAACGGAAAAATGGGTGCATCGACCCGGAAGCCTTGTGATGGAAGACTGTCGAGCTTTCATCGAATTTCGCGCGGACATTGTTCACGGCTGGACGCGATTTGATGAAACAGAATCGTTCACGTACTCATGGCTCTCCAAAACGGAGCCGATGGTTAGTCACTCGATAAGCTGCTTCGACGGAGACAGACCGTACAATCTGACGCATACATTGGTGAAATCGCCGATTCCCGCTCGAGTGCCGCCGGGGGTACCGGTCATGTTGGGTATTTCCGGCACGGATCAGACGGCTCCTGTCTTTGGGCCATGGTATTTCGCGGGACTACGTTTTCATTCCGAGCCTGGCCAAAGTTTAGCCTCCTGCTTTCAACGAAACCTCGTATCGATTGACGGCGAAGAGGCCGTCGATGGGGTCAACTGTGTAATGATCAGCGCGAATACCGGCTTTTTAGATTACAAAATGTGGTTGGATCCAAATCATGATTATTTGCCGCGAAAGCAAACCTACGGTCCTCAAGGCGGCACTCCGGGTGAATACAGGACGCTGGTTGTGCTTGAATTCGAACAATTCGACGATGGCAGCGGCAACTTGCGCTGGTTCCCCAAAAAGGCCGTCGCCCGGGCTGAACAAATGGAATATCCAATTGAGATTGTCGAGCTTCGGCTCAATGTTGAGTGCAGAAAAGAAGAATTCAGGATCGATCCAGAGTCACTTCCGCCCGGTGTAGAAGTCGTCGATGACTTAAAGGGTATCCGATCGGTGACTGGCGGACGAGACGATCTTTACAAAGAACTCAAAGGCCTCCGCGACGAGCAGGACGGAATTATGGAGGCAAAGTTGGCAGCGAGTCGATCTGCCGACACGATGGCAACTCCATCAACTGGCGATGGAAATCCTGTTCGCGTCGAACCGCGATCCGATAACTGGACGGCATTCTTCCTGGCAACTGCAGGGTGCGTGTTTGTCGTCGCCGGACTTATTTATTGGAAAACCCGTACTCGATGAACGCGGGCAAATGTGCAAGGATAGTCCTCAATCAACTTAAACAGGGAAAACAAAAATGGTTCGATCAATGGCTTGTTTCGCCGTGGGCCTGTCGCTCTTTTGCCTTGCAGCAACCTTGGCACATTCGCAGGAGTCGTCCTCTGGTCAATGTACGGTCATTACATCAGGCACTGCGGGCTTTTGCTACTGTGCGCCGTACGACGCGACGCATGTCTACTATTGTAAGAAAAAGAAATTCAATGGCTATATCTGCATGGGCTCCGGCACGCCCTGCACGCCGGGAACACGGCCTTGTCACGAAAATATGCATACCAAGATAATTCTCTGTGATTTGTGGTCCGCGTGTGCTATGGGCTGTGTGGAGACCCCAGAGACGTGCAGACTCTTCACGGCCGATTGCCGACACCCTTCGGAGTGGGAAATTGAAAGGGATTAAAATGCGAAGGCTGCGAAGTGGTACTACCATTGTCGAGTTATTGGTCGCATTGGGTGTCGTGAGCTTGTTATTATCAGGAACAATGCCAGCGATTCAGTCCCTGCGAGAAAGGTCCAGGCGGATGGAGTGTGAAAATCGCCTCCGCCAAATCGGCGTCGCGATCCACGGCTACGAGTCCGCCCATCGGCACTTTCCCATGGCAGGGGAAATGCCATACGAGGAAAATGGACAACTCTTTCCGCGTTCGCACGCTCCGCATCTGTACCTTGCCCCTTTCCTAGGAGCAACTGCTGTGTTCGACTCCGCGAATCGGACTTGCGCGGCCGACCGCGGTCTCTGGTACGATCCTCCGATGTCAGATCCCAACTACGCGGTGCGGAATACGCGATTGTCACTGTTCCTGTGTCCGTCAGACCCGAATTCCGAACATGGACGAAACAGCTACCGCGCTAATCTGGGTCTCATTTCATTTCCACGAGGGAATTCTGTGAGGCAGCCGTCGTACAAAGCACATATCGGACCGTTTATGCCGGTCAGCCAATGGCCCACCTTCCAGGCAGTCACCGATGGGCTCTCGAATACTGTGGCGTTCTCAGAACGATCAATCGGCGATGGTGATCTCCGACAGTATACCTCCGATACCGATATTTTTTATGTCGGCGAAGTGATTGATCCAAATCTACTCGTCCAATCCAGCACCGTTGATGACAGCTACACCTCAGCATGTAGTCAACTCAGAATCCCAGATCCACAGCACGATTCGTCAGCAGGCGAATTCTGGCTGTACGGTGGTTTGACTGACACCTGGTACAATCACTTGCTTTCACCGAACAGTTCTATTCCGGATTGTGGCACCAGTGCAGGCATGTTTGGATCCGGTGTCGTGGCAGCGCGAAGCCGACACAATGCCGGTGTGAATGTCCTGGTGATGGACGGATCATGTCGTTTTGTCAATGAGACGGTATCGAAAAACGTTTGGCAACAGATCGGAACGCGCAGTGGTGGGGAGACAGAGTCATGGCAATAGACGATTTTCTGAGCCGATTGACGATACTGGCGGCGCTGACGAGCATACTTGCAAATGGCTGCGGTCATGCCGAGCCTGCGGTGCCTGTCCGCCTCGCGGTGGTTCCTGCACATTTTTATCTGGCCCCTGAAGACGAAGACGCAGAGGCATTGTTCCAGGTCCGAAACGAAAGTTCGGAAACCATTCGAATATTGCACATGACGTCAAGTTGCGGATGTGCCGTTCCTACACTTCCGACATCGGTCCTTGCGCCCGGCGAAACGGTGCAAGTTCAGGTTGGGATTGTGCGACCTCCGACGGGGACCAACTCAGCGACAGTGACGCTGTTTACTGATTCGGTTATTTCGCCGACAACGACACTCAATGCCACCTTTGCTGCTTCCGGCGACGGAGTCGCGGCAATGACAAACGTCACACCGCAGCATATCGTCCTCGAGAAAAACTTTGCGGCGTCTCGGTTATCGGCCGACGTCACGGTCACTACGATCGAGAGAGCATCGGAACACTTCATAGTGGGTGTCGATTCTGATCTCCCGTTCGTAAATGTGACCAAAACGCGGGAGACGGATTCTGCGCCGTTATTCAATACTGATTTTGTGCAAAGACAATACGTCTTCACTCTGTCACTCGATGAGTCCGCACCTGTCGGGGCAGTATCCGGCACGCTGTTGATTCGGAATGAATCGGACACACCGCATCCATTGAACACCATTCACGTTCAGGCGATTGTGGATGGTTTGCTTGTTGCGAACCCCCGATCGCTGTTTGCCCAGTTGCCGGTTAACGATTCGCAGTCGCTGCCAACATGGCGGGTCACAGTAGTCTCGGGAAATCCGACAGCGAAGTTCCAGATCGCTTCAGTGGAAACCACAGTTGACTGGCTTGAAGCTGCAATGCGCAACTCACCCGGTCCTGGCATTGCGTCAGAATCGAACGAATCAGAGGTTGAACTGAGCGTATCGCTCATTGGCGTGCCATCTGAAGTCGAGGGCGAAGGTGAGGTGGTCGTCACGACAATGGACGGAGTGCGACTGGCGATCCCTGTCGTCGTCTCCCGGCCACGAGTTTTTACTGCGCAGCACACTGAAGACTTGTAGACATCGATCAGTTCCACGGTCACGGCAGCGAGGCGGTTGAATCGTTATCTCCTGGATCGGAGCCGTGTCGGTTGCACACAAAGTGGCTCGTGATGCTGCTTCCCTTTGTGGAACAAGGGCTCGTTGTACGAAAAGTCTTTCGCATTCGTGCCGAGTCAAGGCAAGGCAGATGAAACACAGCTGCTCCTTTTCTTTCTGCACGGATATTCCAGTAACGGCGATGATGGAATTCAGCATATCCATGAATGTGCGGGGCATGAAATCTGTGATGCTTGGAGTAGCTTTCCGGTCGTAGTTTAGTTGCCGTGAGACGCACAATCCAGCTACTGAAAATTCGCAGGCAGGCTCGACGCAGTTGAATCCAAACCGTTCGTCACGTACGCTGCGGGGCTGACGATGAATCAATATCGATTGCGATCAGGGTTGTCCTCTTCTTTCCACCTCGTAACGGAGAGGCCGATTTCGAATTTTTCGAACCGGCAGGTGCTTCATGATTCTGAGCGGCAGTGAAATTAAGGCTCGCCTAGGTGGCGACATCAGGATTGATCCGTTTAATGAAGATCAACTGAACCCCAACAGTTACAATCTGCGGCTGCATGATGAACTCCTCGTGTACGAAGAAATTGTACTCGATATGAAGCGGCCTAATCGCTATCGCCGCATCACAATTCCTCCTCAAGGACTGGTTCTCGAACCCAATCAGATGTATCTGGGGCGCACGGTGGAATACACCGAAACACGAAACCTCGTGCCGATGCTCGAAGGTCGCTCGTCGATCGGTCGATTAGGGATGTTTGTGCATATCACGGCAGGCTTCGGCGACGTCGGTTTCTGTGGATTTTGGACGTTGGAAATGCTGGCCGTACAACCTGTGCGGATTTATGCGGGCGTTCAGGTTTGTCAGATCTTCTATCACACAGTGGAAGGTGCGATCACCGAGTACGCCGCCGGCAAGTATCAGCGTAACTCGGATATTCAGCCCAGCCTGCTGTATCGCGAATTGTCAGTCCGGGACGAACGCCAGCGAACGCTGGATTTCGGAAGTAGCGAAAAGCCGTAGTCCAAGCCTCCAGACTTGGCATTGTTTCAATTCTGTTGGCTGAACAAGTCTGGAGACTTGTTCTACGAAATACAGTACCGATCGACGATGACGCTCCCTTCCACTCATGACCTCATGACTCAACTAAGCTCTGGTGCGCTCACGGCACGGAACCTCACGCAGTCGTGCCTAGATCGCATCACTACGCTGAACGGCTCCCTGAACGCTTTTATTTATGTCGATGCTGAGGGCGCGTTGCAGCAGGCAGACGACATTGATCGCCGACGAAAGGCGGGAGAGCCCGTGGGGCGACTGGCAGGGCTGCCGCTCGGAATTAAGGATAATATCTGCCAGAAAGATACTCCGACCACATGTGGCAGCCGGATGTTGCAGAACTTTCGGCCGCCTTACGACGCCCATGTTGTTGAGCGACTGCGGGCGGACGACGCGGTCATCATTGGCAAGCTGAATCCTGATGAATTTGCGATGGGGTCATCGACAGAGACGTCTGTCTTCGGACCGACTCGCAATCCTTGGGATCAGACGTGTTCTGCAGGCGGCTCCAGTGGAGGATCGGCTGTCGCAGTTGCTGCGGGACTGGTTCCCCTAGCGCTTGGATCGGACACTGGCGGTTCGATTCGGCAACCTGCCAGTTTTTGTGGTATCGTTGGCATGAAGCCAACTTATGGTCGCGTTTCCAGATACGGGCTGATCGCTTACGCCAGTTCACTGGATCAAATTGGCCCCCTCGCCCGCGACGTCTACGGGGCGTCGCTGTTGCTGGAATGTATCGCGGGACACGATCGTCGCGATTCAACATCGTTAGATGTCGATACACCAGCGTGGACAACAACTCTTGAGCAGCCACTTAAAGGTGTACGTATCGGCATTGCAGCTGAATATTTTGCGGAAGGACTTGATGCCGAAGTTGAACAGCGAGTGCGGGCAGCATTAGAGGTTTTTGAAGCAGCAGGCGCCACAATTCATTCCGTTTCGTTGCCGCATTCCAAGTATGCTGTGGCAACGTATTATCTGATCGCATGCAGCGAGGCATCGAGCAATCTGGCGCGGTTTGATGGAATCCATTATGGACACCGCGCGGGGAAGTTTGATGATTTGGTGGATTTGTATTGTCAGAGCCGCAGCGAAGGTTTTGGAGCAGAAGTCAAGCGGCGCATCATGCTGGGAACGTATGCGTTGTCGGCTGGCTACTACGATGCCTACTATTTGAAGGCATTGAAAGTTCGGCGTCTCATCGCCAACGACTTTGCGGCTGCATTCAAGGCGGTCGATGTGATCGCTGGCCCTGTCGCTCCCACCCCCGCGTTCCGCCTCGGTGAAAAGCTCCATGATCCGCTCGCGATGTACCTCGGCGATATTTACACGATTAGTACGAACTTGGCGGGTCTACCTGGGGTGTCTGTGCCTTGCGGGCTGACAGCGAACAAACTTCCTGTCGGTCTTCAGTTGCAGGCTCCGGCGCTTGATGAAGCTCGCCTTTTGCAAGTTGCCCATCAGTATCAGGTGCTGACAACGTGGCATCTGGAAACGCCGATCACCTAAGACGATAGACGATTTTATTTCGAAACCGGAGAATTCTCGTGAGTGCTGAACTGAAGTCCCGGTGGTATATGGTGCGTTTGTTGCTCTCGGCAATCCTTGTCTACGACGCAGCAACATGCGCAGCGCAACCAGTCCCGGAAGATGCGCGTGATGACACAGAACAGGCGCAGCAGGCGCTTGCCGCACAGGTTCTCAAATCTCTGGTCGTTGTTAGGGCGACCAATAGGGCGGGTGATGAGTCGGGTTTCGGGACGGGCTTCGCCGTCCATCAGCCGGGGCTGATTGCTACCGCGCGGCATGTGATCGGTGACGGCCGCGATTTTGTGGTTGAACTACCTGATGGCAGTACCGCTCCGGTACTTGAGGTCTTTGCTTCATCCAGTCAGCTTGATCTTGCCATCATTCGCATCGACAACACCTCACTGCCACCGTTGCCGCTTTCTTCCGAAGACATCGCTGAAAAACGTCCTCTGGTCGCGCTGGGACATCCACGCGGCAAACGCAATCAGATGGCAAGCGGGGTATTTTCCGGCATCCATGCAATCGAAGGGATCGGAATGCTGGAACTGGCGATGCCCATTGAACCGGGAAACAGCGGTGGTCCCGTGCTCACAACTGACGGTCAGGTTGTCGGATTGGTCACGATGAAATCGACCGTGATGGACAGCGTAGGCTACGCGCTGCCTGCGCAGCTCATTCGGCAACTGCTCGATAAACCAAACCCCGTACCGATGGCTCGCTGGAAAACGATTGGCGCTATGGATGCGCGTTTGTGGACGACTGTATTCGGGGCTGAATGGAAACAGCGTTCCGCCAGAATTATTGTGAACGGTGCCGGTACTTCGTTCGGCGGTCGGACACTCTGCGTCCGCAACCCCCCGCGCCCGGAGTTTCCCTTTGACCTGCGTGTGGACGTAAAACTTGACGACGAACAGGGAGCTGCAGGCCTGATCTTTCATTCCGACGGTGGTGATCGACACTATGGCTTCTATCCTAGCGCCGGCAACATGCGACTCACTCGTTTCGATGGCCCCGATGTCGGCTCATGGACAATTTTACACAACGAACCTCACCCGGTTTATCGGATGCAGGGCTGGAACACCCTGATCGTGCGAATCCATGTCGATCATTTTGAGTGTTATTTGAATGGGAAAAAAGTTATTGAAGCGCGGGATGACATGCTGCCACATGGTTCCGTCGGGCTGGCAGCTTTTCGCGGCACGCCGGCCGAATTTCGCCGATTTCAGACCGGAGCAGATCTGCTCCCGAAACCACTGTCCGCTGACGCTCAACTTGCCATCAATGCTGCCGTGGCGAGCATCAGTCCGCAGCATCCCTCCAGCGTTGACGCTGTGACAAATCTATTGCCATTCGGGACCTCCGCTGAAGAAGGATTATCAGCTGAAGCTGACCGCATGGAGAAGAAAGTTCGGCATCTGCGGCAACTCGCGGTTGAAGTGCATGAATCCGCCATGCGGACCCAGCTCGCGAACTTACCCGGGATCGCAGACACCGGGGAGGCAAATGCCCCACCAGACCCAAGCAACGGCTCACTCCTCCGGGCCGCGTTATTGATTGCGCGGATGGACAATCCAGACGTCGATGTCGAAACGTACATCGAACGCGTGCAACAGATGGCAGATGAGATTCGTAAGTCGTTGCCGACGGACGCCGATGAAGCGACGCGTTTGACAGCCATGGATCGACATCTCTTCGAAGAATTGGGCATTCACGGCAGCCGATTTGAATACGACACGCGCGCTAACAGCTACATCAATGAAGTCATTGAAGACCGTGAAGGACTGCCGATTACGCTGTCGGTACTCTACATCGAGATCGCGCGGCAATTGAATCTCAACGTTCAGGGGATTGGTTTACCGGGACACTTCGTGGTTCAGTTTGCGCCAGCCGCCACTCCCACAGATGTGCAGTTAATCGATCCGTTCGAACAGGGCAAGCGACTTTCGGAAGAGGATGTGCTGGCCCGACTTTCAGAAGCACGTTACCCTAATTTGCCCCAGTTTCGCGTTCCCCAAACGTCCGTGCAAATCTGCGAACGCATGATCGGCAATCTACTAGGGCTAGCGGAACGGGAAAAAGATGATGCCGCTGTCTTGCGATACCTTGAGACCCTCGTGATGCTGGTTCCAGCGAGTCCCGAGTACCGCGCGAAGCGGCTCGAAATTCGGGCACGCACCGGGCGTTTGACCAATGCTCTCGATGACGCGAACTGGTTCCTAGAACATCAGCCGGACGGCATTGACTTGGAACGCCTTCGCGACCTGCGAACGTCTCTGGAATCCGATCTCGCGCGACGCGCGGCAGTTGATTCAGGTGCTGATTGATTCGACTGATCGACAAAGCCGACTGCTTCTGCACCCTCTGGGTGCCATAAACGCAGTTGGCAGAATGGATGAATTACGCTGACCGTGCCTGACGATTCGGATAATCCGTGTGTGCCAGCGGACGATTCGCTGAATCAACTTTGCCGGCGATGACGATCCCCTGAAAAGTATGCATCGTGCGAAGCCTGTTCGGCTGGAGCAAAGTTTCGCGTCCTTGTCGTTCACGGATTGTGTAAGCATCGATGAATCGCCGTCCTCCACACTCTGACCAACCGGCACCGCGGCAGGCAGGTGCGAAGAAAATTCCACGAGTGACTCCGAGCGAACTGATTCCGGATGTTCGCGCTTTGGCGGAATCACTGCAGGCGGCATCAGACGGACAGTTGCGGAATGAAGTGCGTCTCGTCCGCCGGGAAATGGCTTGCGGACAATCGCCAACCGCACCACATTTACTGATTGCGGGATTGGCGTTGATCACTGAGGCTCTGCGGCGTACGGTCAACGTGACACTCTACGACGTGCAGTTGCTGGCTGCGATTGCGATGTCGCGACGCTGTCTCGCGCAAATGCAAGCAGGCGAAGGCAAGCCGAGCGTAGTATTGGCCGTTGCCTTGCACTGGTCATTCACAGGGCGTGGTGTGCATGTCATCACGCCGCACGCCTACCTCGCCCAACGAGGCCAAGAACTTGCCGCACAGGTGGCCGCTCCGCTGGGAATTTCAGTGGCTCTATTGCCCGAACATGTGGATGCGGCAGAGAAGACTCCCGCCTATGCCGCGGATGTAACGTACGGGACTGGATATGAATTCGGGATGGACTATCTCCGGGATCAGTTCACGCTGGGTGAAAAGTCCTGGCAGCGGCGACTGAGCAATCATCGGCATGAAGCGATATCACGTGGCTTGATGATGCAACGCGGGTTGGCGTACGCGGTGGTCGATGAAGCGGATAGCGTGTTGCTCGACGATGCGGGGGCTCCGCTGGTCCTCAGTTTTTGTTCCCACGAGCGTGCACCGGACGCGGATGCCCACTTGACAGCGAAAGCACTCGCTGAAGTTCTGGAGCAGGACGCCGATTTCGTGTTGGAACCGTCGAGTGGTCACGTGGCGTTGACAGAAGCCGGTGTGCAGCGTTGTCATGCGGATGATGTGGCGATTCCGGTACTGCAACTGGTACGACCGTGGAGCGAGTACGTGCAACTGGCGCTGCGTGCCAGATTCCTATTTCGCCTCGGTATACATTACGTCGTTCGGGAAAATGAAGTGCGACTTGTCGAAGGTTACTTGTGGCAGGATGGGCTGCATCAGGCGCTCGAGGCGTCACAGGGCTTGCCGATCACAGCAGCAAAGAATCTCGTCGGCCAAGTAACCAGGCAACGGTTTTACAATCTCTATGAAAATCTGAGCGGCGTCACGGATACGGTCATCGGCTGTGAGTCGGAATTGAGCGACATTTATGATCTGACGCTCGAAGAAATCCCAGCGCGCGTACCATCGCAACGTGTCGTGCTGCCCACGCGCGTCTTTGTGAACAACACCGCTAAGTATCACGCGATTGCATTAGATGTCATGTTGGTGCAACAGTTAGGTCGGGCTGTCCTGATCGGAACACGATCAATTTCGGAGAGTGAAACGCTGGCAGCAAAACTGGCTTCACACCAGATCGAATATCAACTGCTGCATGGCCTGCAGGACGCTGCTGAGGCTGATCTCATGAGCCGTGCTGGAGATCCGCAAAGCGTCACGATCGCGACGAATCTCGCAGGCCGCGGGACTGACATTCAGTTGCACCCGGAAGTCCGTGCGAATGGTGGACTGCATCTGATTGTCGCCGAGTGCCAGACATCAACACGTAGGGATCGACAGTTGCTCGGACGCTGTGCTCGTCAGGGAGATCCCGGTTCGGCTCAGGCCTTCACATCTGCAGAAGACCGCCTCATCGCTCTGCACGGCCCGTGGTTGGTGGACGCGTTGCAGCGTGAAGCGGAGGCAAACGGTGAAGTTGATGCGGATTTCTCGACGCAATTGAAACGTATTCAAGGGTCGGCAGAACGCCAACAGTCCGCCTCACGGATTAACATGTTCCGCCGAGATATTGTGCGAGATTCACTCTTGCGAAGCGTGAAATAACAGTGCCTACCCACGCGAACGACCGATCTCGCCCGAGGACCTGATGGCCACGTGCTTTCACGTGCTGGGAATTGAGCAAGATTTACCGTACGTGCATCCTTCTGGATGGCCAATTTCAATGATCAATCAAGACGGCCAGCCCATCAAAGAATTACTCGGGAATCATGGGCACTCCGCTGGGAGTTTCAGTTCAAGTCTGACAAACAGTCAAGCTTGGACTGCGATCTTCTCACCTAGAATCACGCAATGCAAGGGGCCTTTATTCGCGTTGGTGCGAATTAGCGCCAGTCCGATGGCGCCAGTTGCGACCGTCGCGGCAGAGGTTACGAGACCTGCGGCCGTGCCCTCGCTCGACAAAATCGCTGTTTGCAAAAAGTTTTCGGCTGAAGCGGTAGTTTCCACACAGCGGAGCGCACGATTCACATGGCCCATCGCATCCAGACGGGCGATGGGTTCCTGTCCGAGATAGCAACCTTTGACATAGCTGATTGCCGATGAGTTTCGGTCCGCCTCCGGTGCCATATTTTCGAGGGATAAATCTTGATTGATGATCGGGAATCTCTCACGAATTCGGAGTTGTTCGAACAGTGCCACAGCCGCCGCAGTTTCTTTGGGCAAAGCCTTCACGCTTAAATCGATGGGGCTTGCCATCCACAGCATTGGCGTGCCAGCCCATGTCACAAAGAGGACTGTCGGTGCCGCTAGTCGCCCATTGAGATCACGACTCGGCAGCCGCACGCAGTTCATGGATTCCTGAAGTAAGCATTCGGGATCCTCCGCACTGTGCAGCAACGTCTTTACTGCTGCCTCACCGACTGCCACAAACGCAGCCGTAGACTCCGTTCCAGAAGTAATCGTCACGTCCTCGGTAATGATGTACCGGCTGAGATGCTTCAGGAGACCCGCCTCATCTCCGCCGAGCATCCAGATCTCGAGACAATCGTCGAATGCAAGCAGATAACCATGGGCGATCACGCGCGCTTTCACGTCGCAAAAAAAAGCTTCGCAGGCTTTTCCAAGCGGCAGTTCTTTGATGTGATTTGTGCAGAAATTATGCAGATACTTTGCACGATCTTTACCGGTGACGATCAGTCGTGAAAGTGCGGATAGCCGCAAAAAT
The DNA here is from genome assembly GCA_003670925.1 of Planctomycetota bacterium. Classification (GTDB taxonomy): domain Bacteria; phylum Planctomycetota; class Planctomycetia; order Planctomycetales; family Planctomycetaceae; genus SXXK01. The sequence goes on from QWQG01000243.1 coordinate 14,227, forward strand.
GACATCAAAGACTCCCCTGAACTGCCGGAGGCGAGCTCGCTCAACGACCTCGCATTTTGCTGAACATCCACACCAAAATCATGACGCACCGTGGTGACCATAAACCAGACGTTACGGCAGCACCATGCTGCGTCGGAATCTTAGGTTGAGGAGCGACTGAGTTACACGGGGGACATTATTTTTTGGCTGCTGCGGCAGCAGCTTTGGCTGCTTTTTCTTGGGCTTTGCTCAAGTCTGGATTTGGTGTGGTGTCGGCTTCGACTTCACTGCGCATCCATTTTACGCCAGCGGAAATAGAGTCTAAGAATCGCTGATCTTGCCATGTCGACTCGTTGTGTCCCAAGTTATTAAAATATACCTTGCCAGCGCCATACGATTTAACCCAAGCAACTGGCACATGGCGTGGTTCTGACGGCGTGCAACGGGTCATGTCGAGACTCATCAGCACGCGAACTTTTTCGGGTTGCCAGTTCTTGTACTGGTAGATTTCGTCCTGAATCGTGAACTCGCGTCCGAACGGTTTCATCATTGGATTTTCGGGTTCGTGGACATTGATCGTCACGGTCGTGCCTGAGCCCCATGGATGGCCGTCAAATGTTCCGCCAATCATATCCCAGTAGGGTTGATAGTCGCCGTAGGTGTCGGCGGCTGAATGAAAACCGATAAAGCCATGTCCTTTGGCCGTGAGCCATTCTTTGAAGAAGTAGTCGCGATCTGCATCAGCGATTGGCAGTGAGCCTGTTGTGTAGAACATGACCATGTCATAGTTCTGCAGGTTGTCTTTGGTGAAATCTGCGGCGGCATCCTGCGTACAGTCGACGGTGAACATGCCCGTCTTTTCGCCGAGTTGAATCATGGCAATTTCTGACACAGCCAACTTCTTTTCGTCGCCATCGGGACGGCGCACGCTGCCATGGACGAAGCCCGCACTCTGCGTGAGCATCAAAATTCGGGACGGTGCGGCTTTCTCTGCAGCAGAACTAACGACACAGTTCGCGATAACCGCCATGATCCCCAAGCACAGATTCAAAACTCGCATACGATCGCTCCAATCAGGAAAATCAACATTATTACCACGTCGCAAGTGCGTCGAGGGCTGTATTGTTCACATAAAGCAGATCTTTTTCCATGCATCAGGCTCACTGAATGGATCAAACAGCGAAGCAATGCCCTCCGCTGCCAGTTCTGAGCCTGTCACAAAGCGTCCGGGACGCGTCCAGCCCTGCAGCTTTTCCTGTGGCGCGTGCATCAGCGTTGCCAGCAGCAAATCTAGGCGTGATTCAAGATCCTTGAAGTGCCGTGTCCATTCGGTGGCTTCTTCCAGTCGCACGTCTTCGTCTGATTGCCATCGCATGGGATGAAAAAGCAGCGTCGAATGGGGCGTCACTAATCGTTGCTGGCATGCGGCAAACGGTAATAATGCGGCGGACGAACATTCACCAAGCACCACCGCTGTGACGCGCAGATTGCGAAGCCGAATTAGGGTGGCGATTGCCAAACCTGTATAAACGCTGCCACCGCACGAATCAAAGTACACGACACCCTTGCTCCCACGCGGTACGTCTGTAAACCTTTCTAAGATGTCCGCTTGCCGCTCAGTCAGATCCCCGCAGACAGAAATCTCCCATGGTTGTCGTGCGAGCTGAGCCTGCCGGTGGCTTTGAAACCAATGTTTTTGGGGAGATTGGATTTTTGATCCGGATTTTTTTTCTTGGCTCATTCGCTTGGGTTGCCTCAGTGATTTTCCAGCCCATTCCGCCAGCATGAACATGTGGCACGGGATTCCAGAAGGGCCAGGATTGTAGGCTGATCACAGCGTGCTTTACGAGCGGCAACGCTGCGTTATTTGCCCCTCGGCCACTCCCTGCGATTCTCAGCGCACAGGCTGCAGGCTGCACTGCGTTCCGGGCTGGTTTGGCGGTATTATTTCGGTTGACTGGATGGCTTGAAACCTTTTGCGAATCAATTCCATGCGTGTCCGGTTCGTCCCGATGTCGGAACGACCTACCCGAGAAGCCGATCGAAAATGGACGCGACCGGATTCCGCTTCGACATAAAATTCCACATCATCCACAAACCGAAAGAATCCACTTCGAAACTCGGCATGTAAATAGTGGGTTGATTTTTCGATGACGCGTGTGCGGCGAAGTTGCCCAACAATTTCGGCGAGGGTCTCGATCACCATGCTTGGTTCGCTCTGATAAGTTAGCGGCGAGATCCAGTGTTCATAGTCTTCCGCCTGAGTAGAAACACAGTTTGGCGTATTCGGGCAAGCTGCCAAACGTCCATCGCGAACTCCGAGATTGGAAGGGCGAGATGACGAGAGGCTAAGGAGAAACAGGCCGGCTGTTCCGGTAGTCAAAGAGAGGAACAAGATTGTAAACGCTGTAGGCACTCTGATGCTCCGTAACCGAATCACTGACTTGCCCCTCGAGCTTAGCAGGCAAACGGCCTGTACTTCAACGAGCTTCGCTTTCCGGATTTATCAAAGTTTATTAACAAATAAATGGTGGATTTATCCTTGGTATCTCAAGCGGCTTCATCGCGGGCGAGGAGTTGAATGCGGCCTGCAGCCAGTCTGACCGTGCGGTGCGCCTGTGCGGCGATGGCTTCGTCGTGAGTCACCATCACAATCGTCAGTTGCTGATTCTCATTCAGCGAATTCAGCAGTTCCATGATCCCGCCGCCGGTGACAGCGTCCAGATTCCCCGTCGGCTCGTCGGCCAGCAGAATCTCCGGTTTTCCAACCAACGCACGCGCAATAGCCCCACGCTGCATTTCGCCGCCGGACAGCTCGGACGGACGATGTTTGATCCGATGGCCGAGGCCCACCTGATTGATGATGTCCATCGCGGCGTCCCGAATTTCTTTGCGCTTCGCCCAATAACCGAAGATCGAGTGCCGAATCATGAGTGGTGTCATGACATTTTCGAGCAGCGAGAGTTCCGGCAACAGATGATAAAATTGGAAGATGAATCCGAATACGTGATTTCGCAACTGGTCGCGAGCCGACTGATTCAGATTGTCGATGCGATTTCCGTCCAAGATGACTTCGCCGATATCCGGAGAATCCAGCAGACCCATCACATGCAGCAGCGTACTCTTCCCTGACCCGCTTTGCCCGATTACGGAAATGAACTCACCACGATTCGCCTTCAAGCCAGCTCCCTGAAGCACAGGGATCCTGTGCTGGCCCTTGAAATACGACTTGGAAATTGCTTCTGCAGAAATCAGTGGCTTGGTCATTTTGATGGTCTCAGCCATGGCGGTATGTCTCGAACAAGGTTTGGTCATTCAAGTAGGGTGTGTGCAGCGCCAGCGGAGCACACCGGTTTTTCACATGTTCCAAAAAATGGTACGTTGTGTTCCGTTTCACGCATCCTACGACTGAATCAACAGTCTGCCAGTGAACTGTCACGCATTCATTGATCGATTGTGCGCCACTGGCTATGCCAGTGCTCCCCAACTGCAGAAAGCACTGGCAGAGCCAGTGGCACACATTAAGACACGACTGACAAAGCTCTTGCACCAGTTTCTTCATTCTATTCAAATCGCAGTGCCCGCACGGGATGCAGTCGGGCCGCACGGCGGGCGGGAAGAATACTTGCAAGCACCGCGATCCCAATGGCACCCAACGCGACCGAAAGCACCATGGCGGGATTGACGTAAGTTGGGATTTCAAAAAAGTAGTAGATCTTTTCGTCGAAGACTTTTCTCCCGGTCACCCAGCTCAGGCCATCTTCGATCTGATTGATGTACCGCACAAATAATAACCCGAGCACCACACCTGCGGAACTTCCCACGATGCCAAGTCCCAGTCCGTAATACAGGAAAATAGACATCACTCCGTTAGAACTGGCTCCCAGCGACTTCAGGATTCCGATATCGCGAGTTTTCTCGACAACGATCATATAAAAGATCGCGAGAATGCCGAAGCCTGCCACCGTGATGATCAAAAACAGCAATACGTTTAGAATGGCCGTTTCGACTTCAACCGCTGACAACAGCAACCCCTGCTTTTCTTCCCAAGTCTTGATGGTCACTATCCCCGGAGGAAAAGCGCCTTGCAATGCGGCGATTGCTTTTGGGGCGTCTTCGTAATTCTTAAGGCGAATGTGGATGGAGGTGATTGCGTCGTCCAGTTGCATCCCGCGATTTTTCTGCAGCTCCTTGATGTTCATCAGCACGACGCTTGTATCGTATTCATTCATGCCACTCCGGAACGAATCGACAACCGTGGCATTCATTTTCACAATCTCGGGTGGTCTGCCGACGGTCACAGTGCTGAGAATGATGTCATCGCCCGGTTGCACCAACATCACCTTGTGCAGCTTGCCAGTGTCGGGATCCTGAGCCTGAAAGCTCACGATCCCTTCGCCCAGATAAACACGGGCGGGATAGGCGCCTGTCTGAATCTGAGATTCGGGCTTATTAAGCGGTGAGTCCTGAAGAAAGACGTCCTGCACCAAAGGCGTCTGGTCGGCAACGGTATGGCTTGTGTCGGCCGCCACAGCATCAAAGTCAGGCGATTCATCGAGCGCACCATTTGCAGGCTCCTCACTTTTCACGGGCGGCGATTCGTCTTCAAAAGCGCTGCGAATTTCCAGCGATTCTTGAAGTTTCATTTCGTCGCGATAGCGCGTGGCTGATTCGGTCAACTCCCAACTCAGTGGTTCGGACCGGCTTCGCAGTGCTTCACGAATGACAACGCCGTCTTCGATCTCAGGATTGTAACTGCCGAGATAGTCTCGCAGCGGTCCGACATGACCTTTGCTTTCTGGATCAATTCCTTGAATCATCACCTGCGCTGTGATCGTCTTGCCGTTGTAAGGATCTTCAAACATGATCATCCCCGGCACGTCAATCGTGGGCGTCATCGCGGCGATATACTCGCCTGCAGCTGCCTCCACCGCAGCCATCTGCCGATCAGTGTGGTCAATCCCTTCCATCGTACGAGATTCAATCACGATGTCCGCCAGAAAATTGTGCAGACGATCACGCATCTCAGACGTGAAACCAGCCATCACACTGTTGACCACAATCATTGTGGCGACGCCCAGCATGACACTGATGATACTGGCCAATGCGATGTAGCGGGTTCGCAAATATCGAACACACAGCAGCAGCTTGTACATCGAACGCACTCCATTGCGGGTCTTAAAGATTTGAAATTTGAAATCTCAAATTTCAGATTGACTTCATTACAGCGGGTTCAGCTTTTTTCGTCCCAGGCGGGATAAGTTCCGCATCTTCATGACGCGTTAACGGGAAGAAGATCACGTCTTTGATCGCACGGCTGTTGGTCAACAGCATCACCATCCGGTCAATTCCGATCCCCAGACCACCGGCAGGCGGCATGCCGACTTTTAACGCACGGACAAAGTCGTGATCCATTTTTGCCATAGAATCGTCAGCCGCCATTCCCGCCAGCTGCGTCTGGAAGAGTTCTTCCTGCAGCCGAGGATCATTCAATTCGGTGTACGCGTTGGCCAGTTCCATCCCGCGAATGTACAGCTCAAATCGTTCAGCAATCGTCGGATCAGACTGGCTGCGTTTCGTGAGCGGACAAATGGATGCCGGATAATCAATCACAAAGACCGGCCCCTGCAGATGATCTTCCACGGTCTTCTCGAATACTCCATTCACGATCACGTCTGGATGAACGCCATTTGTTTCAATGCCGAATTTCCTCGCCACCACTTCGACTGCAGCGGTGTCGTGCATGTCGCAGCCCGCATGTTCACGAAACAGATCTGCATACTTTCTGCGAGGCCAAGGTGCTGCCAGATCGATCGTGTCTCCGGCTTCTCCCCAAGGCAGTTGCAGCGTGTTGCTGATTGACTTTGCCGCGTTCACAATGATCTGTTCGGTCAAATCCATCATGGATTCGTAATTGCCGTACGCCTGATAGATCTCAATCATGGTGAATTCAGGATTGTGAGTTGCATCGACTCCTTCATTTCTGAACACGCGACCAATTTCGTAGACTCGTTCAATCCCGCCGACCAGCAATCGCTTCAGATGCAGCTCCAAAGCGATCCGAAGGTACAGTTGCATGTCAAGTGCGTTATGGTGCGTGACAAACGGCCGCGCGGCAGCTCCGCCAGCCACGGCATGCAACACGGGGGTTTCAACTTCATAGAAATTTTGACCACGCAATGTTTGGCGGACGGAATCAATGATTTTTGACCGCTGCAGCATGCGATCCAGCACACCTTCGGTGTAAATCAAATCCAGATAACGCTGACGGACAAGCGTCTCTTCGTCCTTCAGGCCATGAAATTTCTCCGGCGGTTGCGTGAGCGACTTGCATAATACAGTCAGCTGTCTGACAAACACGGAGACTTCACCCGTGTTTGTGCGACGCATAACGCCGTCGATGCCAATGATGTCGCCGTCGTCCAACGCACTCATTAACTCCCATTGCGGCTCAGTCAATTCGCCACGCGAAAACAGCAGTTGAATGCATCCGGTTTGGTCCTGCAAATCGATAAATCGCAGCTTCCCGGCTTTGCGACGGCCACGAATGCGGCCTGCGACGCGAACCGTGTCGCCGTCAATCCCGGATTCCGCCGGACAGCGCTCACGAACCCCAGAAATCGCTTCGTGATTGTCGAAACGCTGCCCCCAAGGATCATGTCCCAGAGACTGAATTTTCTCCAGCTTCTCCAGTCGAGCCAATTCGAAGCGGTCGGGTTTTGTACCTGTCGTCATGAACACACGTTAGCCAATGTGAGCCAAAATCGCGGCAATAATGCCGTTTAAGGGCTCTTTTGAGATTCGAGAGACGGTGAGTTTTCCGGCAAGTTGAGCCGCCGGTGAGATCTAAGTCGCGGATCTTGCTGGAAATTCATGTTTTGGTCAATGGCAGCATCAATCTCGCATGGACATGGGTGTCCGTCGCCTGATCAGGAAACGTGGCCTGAGCAAAGAATCTTGCATTTCCGCCATCCATTGCAATTGCACCCATCTCAACGCGACAATGGGTGCGCTGCAAATCAAAAATCCCCACTCGCCCCTCAAGCAGGTTCTGAGAATGTTCCTAGTTCGCCGTTTCAGTTTGACGATGTCCCTTCTTTGTTGCAGCGGCATCTTGGTGGCATGGTGGGCTGCTTACGGCGAGCAGTCGTCGCTCGCCGCAGCGATCGACGAATCCACCAAGACGGATACCGAGGACACCAAAGCAACGTTCTTTCGCGAAAAAGTGATGCCGCTGTTGGAGTCGCGTTGTTTCGAATGTCATGGTCCAAAGAGTGCAGCGAAGGGGGAGCTGAAACTCACTTCTCGCAAAACGATGTTGGCAGGCGGTGAAACGGGGCCTGCCGTCATCCCTGGGAAGCCCGCCGAGAGTCTGCTCATGCAGGCCGTGCGGTATGAAGCTCTCGAGATGCCGCCGCGGAGTCGGATGCCCGATGAAGAAATTGAAATCCTGAGTCAGTGGATCGCCGACGGCGCCGTCTGGTCTGATGACGGCCCCCCTGAAACTGTCGAGAAACCCAAAAACGTGTTTCCACTCGAAGAACGGATTGCGACACATTGGGCATGGAAGAAGATTGAACGTCCCGCTGTTCCTGCTGTCAAGCAGGCCGAGTGGCCTGCCAGTGACACTGATCGATTCTTGCTGGCCAAGATGGAAGAAGCAGGAATTGCCCCAGCTCCAGATGCTGATCGCCGCGCATTGCTGCGACGCCTGTATTTCGATCTCATCGGATTGCCGCCGACAATCGAGCAGCAGGATCGATTTTTCAGCGATCCCGCTAACACTCCTGTCGCAATGGAGAAAGTTACGGACGAGCTCTTGGCATCGCCGCAGTTTGGTGAACGCTGGGCGCGGCATTGGCTAGACCTCATGCGCTATGCCGAAACGTTGGGACATGAATTCGACTACCCTTTGCCCTATGCGTGGCAATATCGCGACTATGTGATTCGGGCACTCAACGCCGACGTACCCTACAATCAATTTGTGCGGGAACACATCGCTGGCGATCTGATGACTGAACCGCGTCGCAATCCGGAGGTGGGTTTCAACGAATCTATTATCGCGACAGGATTCTGGTATCTCTGCGAAGACAAACACGCGCCCGTGGATGTCAAGGCTGAGGAAGCGGCACGCATCGACAATCAGATCGACGTCTTTGGTAGAACATTCCTCGGCCTCACGATCGCCTGCGCCCGTTGCCACGATCACAAATTTGATGCGATCACAGCGGACGACTATTACGCACTGTCCGGTTTTTTGCAGAGTTCCCGGCGGCGCGTGGATTGGATTGATGCGCATGACGAGACCGCGAAATTGCTGGCACAATTGCAGGCCCATCGCGCCGACACGGCCCGTGCTACCAAGCTAGGCTTAAAACCATTGACAGCGGATGTGCGCGAAAAACTTCTACTGCGAGCGATCGGCGAAGATGTGGCCGGCGACGAAAACCTCGTCACCGAGGATCGCGTTGCCAGACTCAAAGAGATCCTGCTTGACCCAAAGACAAAAGATCTTTCTCATGCATTATCATTGTTTGCCACTCTCTTGCAAAAGCAGCCCGAAGTCTCTGACGGCGATGTCGTCAACGCGTGGCACATGGCTCAGTCAGAAGCGGCCAAAATTGTTGAAGCCGAAGTGCAGGCATCGATCGTCAACGTGCCTGCAACGACGCGTGGTAATCAGACATTGATATTTGCCAACCTACGCGACGGCCTGCCGCAAGATTGGCTTTCGTACGGGGCCGCATTTCGCGATGATCCAGCCGCCTCCCTCGATCTCCCAGATTGGTTGCAGCTGGGGGCTGTCCAAATTGCAGCTGGAAATGGTGGCAGTGTGACTTCCGCCAACCTCTCTCCCAAACTCCGAGGCGAGTTGCATTCACCGGAGTTTGAGCTTACGCATCCCGAGATCCACATCCTTGCTGCGGGCAAAGGCACTCGAGTTCGCCTTGTGATTGACGGCTACGTGATGAACGAATTTAGCGAACTCCTGTTTTCTGGTTGCCGCCAGCCAATTGATACAGATGGTGAGTTTCGCTGGATCCGAATTGCGGGAGACGTACAGCGGTATCTTGGCCATCGTTGTCATCTAGAGTTCCTTGATGACGGAGACGGTTGGTTTGCAGTGCGCGAGGTCAAGTTTGTGGCCAAATCGAATGAAGCGTCTGGGACGCGCCCTGAAATCGCCAGTACGAACAAAATTTTAAATGTGGGTAACGAGCATTCACGGAAACAGCTGGCTCGCGCATGGGCACAAGCGGCGGCGAGTGATCCGGAATGGATGAATCTTGCTGTTCGCTTGCGACTACTTCCAACTGATCAGCAAGTGGTTCTCGACCACGCAACGGCAGCCTGGATGAAAGCCGCTGAGTTGCCTCAACCGGGCAATCCAGTCCTAGTGATGTGCGATGGTTCCGGCGAAGACGAATACATCTTCATTCGCGGCAATCACAACAACCACGGCCCGACAGCGACACGGCACATGCTGACGGCATTGGACGGCGGCGCAGGATTGCAAGACACACTTGGCAGCGGACGAATGGAGCTTGTCGACCGGTTGTTCGCTGACAGCAATCCGTTTCCATCACGCGTGGCAGTCAATCGCGTCTGGCAACATTTGTTCGGTCGAGGCATTGTGGCATCGTCAGATAACTTCGGCGTTCTCGGTGAAGCACCGACGCATCCGGAGCTGCTCGACCTGTTGGCCGACGATTTTCGAAACGACGGATGGTCACTCAAGCGGCTCATCAAACGTCTCGTTCTTACTCGAGCGTACCGCCTTAGCAGTCAGCGAAATGCATGGGCTGAACAACTCGATCCGACCAATCGACTGCTGCATCGTTTCAGTATCCGTCGGCTGGAAGGCGAAGTTATTCGCGATGAAATCCTGTCCATTTCCGGCCAACTGGATAAAACAATGTATGGAGTTTCCGTGCCCTTGTATCTGTCAAACTTTATGGAAGGACGTGGTCGTCCCGGATCATCCGGCCCACTCGACGGCGCGGGGCGTCGCAGCATCTATCAGAGTGTCAACCGCAACTTCCTGAACCCGTTCATGCTCACCTTCGACACGCCTCAACCCGCAACCGCCATCAGCCGTCGGAGTGTGTCGAATGTCCCGGCTCAAGCACTGATCTTGATGAACAACGAGTTGGTTCATCAACAAGCCAGCGTCTGGGCTAAGCACTTACTCCAAGCGGGCCAGCAAAACGACCCCGACATCATCAAGCTCGCTTACCGCTCCGCCTTTGCCCGTGAACCCTCAGAAACAGAACTCGCATCACTGCTAGAATTTGCGCGTGCTGATGCGGCGAATACACCAGACGCAACAAACTTATTGCAACACGAAACTAGCCTGACTAATCTCTGCCACGTGCTGCTGAATCAGAAGGAACTATTATTTTTGGAGTAGTGCAAAAACAGGAAATCGGCACCAGAATCTGAGGGTTGATTTCGGGGCAGGAAGGTTTTCTAGCTGGTAAAATAGGGCAATTTAAAGCTATTCAAAGGTCTGTTAAGTGTGCAGCAGCACCATCTGGTATTTCGGTCCGCTAGCGGCATCCAGCAATCGTTGCGTTCTCTTCGTATGCGACCTTCGTCATCACTCCTCGATAACGCGGACGGTCGTGAGTGACTTGATCAGGCTGTGATCGTCCCACTTCCAGACGACTTTTTTGTCGCGAGTGACTTCGAACGCGTGGGCGCCTTTGCTTTCTTGGCCGCGCAGGAAGTTGCCGACGATGAGATTGCCGTTCTTGAGTTGCTGAATACTGGAGACCCATGTGATGTTCAGTTCCGGCGCGTCGCCGGCACCGAACTCCCACGCGATTTTTTTGTCGGGCGTGACCTCGATCACACGTTTCTGTGTGCCGCACGAGATCAGCGTGTTCCCGTTCTCCAGCCGTTGGGCATCGCCCACGTTTTCCACGCCCGTGTATTCCCAGAGAACGTTGCCGTCAGGATCCACTTCACGCACCGCCCCTTCACCCTCGTGCGCAGCAAGAATGTTGCCGTTCGCGAGCTTGTGAATGTTGCGGACCTGAAGATGATACTCAGTCTGATTCGTGTGCAGCGGGGTGACATGGACGACTTCCCCTTTCGAATTCACCTCCACGGCCTGGCACGGTCCCTGTTCTGCGACGAGCGTGTTTCCGTTTGGCAGTCGGCTGCATCCGAACACCTGCATCGACTTGCTGACGTAGTCGAAGACCTGGACACCACGCGGTGTGATTTCGCGGACACCGGTGGGTTTGCCGCCATAACCAAACAGGATGTTGCCATCAGGCTGTACTTCAAAAATCACCGTTGTGCTCGGCGGTGTATATTCCCAGACCTGTTTGCCGTCGGAATCCAGCTCAAGGAGTCGGTTTGGACCTTTTCCGTACTCCGCAAGCACCAGACGATGTTTGATTGGGCCATCGGCCGCGTCAGCGTGACTCGTCAGCGTCACTGTAAGAGCGAAGATGCAGAAAAAGGATCGGGCCAGCAAGTTTCGGGGCGAAGAATTGCTTTGCATGGGTGGTCTCCTATTGCATGAACAATGGAATATTCAACAGGCGGGTGTCGATGATGATGGCTCGTCACGCGCTGCCAGGGTACACCCGAGTCAGTACGATTCTGTAGGACAGGCCGTACGAACTTGAGTCGACTTTAATTTGTATATCTTTTGCTGCGGCAAGACGCAACCAAGCAGGTAAAGTTCCGCTGTGGCTCCTCATCACGCCATTCAGGATCGTACCAGAGTCGAACCCAGTGCCTAGGTCAGCGCACCCTCCGTAAACGGTGTAATCATAGTGCGCACGAGAATTGACGGGGCCGGTCATTTCCTCCTCAGGGATCGCTTTGATTGTGGTCCACAAACCTGCAGTGGCTGTGCCTGCGATCGTCTCTTTTGTTGGATCTCCCCATCGCACACTGCCTCCTGCCAGTGGTGCAACTAGGTTTGTGCCAATTGTCAGATCGTACCCTGCCATCAGATCCGGTCCGATCCTCGCAGCGCCCACTTGAAAGTGATCGAGCCGCTACGCACCACGCCGGTCACGCGCTGTTCCCACAAAATTGACGATATTCGCCGCTTCAGCCGTCAGTTCGAACAGACCGTCAAACATCATTGCCGCATCTGACGCAAAGATATTTCGATAATTCGCTTCAAAATACAGCGGCGACATCGTCTGAAGCAGGAAGCCGTCAGCCTTCGGCACTTACACAGAATAGCAGCATCGCGATCACGATCATGGTGGTCAAAATCTTCAGCATGGGTCCGGCCAGCGAACGTCGGAATGATGAGGATCAATTCACGGCAGAAACATGAACTCGTTGCTGGCCAGCAACGCATGTGCGAGTAGTTCCAATTGATTCAACTGATCGGCAGTCGGAGGCTCGGCCGGAGTCTGCAGGAATGTCAACGCCACCGCGATCTCATCCTCCGTCGGCGGTCGACCATATGCCAGTTGCCAGCCACGTTGGAGACGGTCATGCTCATTCGAGGCTGCTTGTTCGAGCCGCTTGGCGAACTCACGGCTCATTTCAAACATGAACGGGCTGTTCAGGACGAACAACTGCTGTTGCGGCACAGTCGTCACATTGCGTTGATCGCTGGTCACATTTGGTTCAGGGAAATCAAAGAGAGTGAGCGTGGCATTGGGCGCATATCGGCTGACGACCGTGTAGAGCGTGCGGCGACGTCCCGCAGGATTGTCCGCTTCAAATCCGTTGAGCCTATTGAAAAAGTTGAACCCTTCAATTTCTTTGACACCCGGCGTCGTCTGATCCACGGAGGGCCCACCCACTTGATGGTCAAGCTTGCCCGCGACACTGAGCAACGCATCGCGCCACGCTTCGATATCAAGTCGCCGCGGAGTCATGCGCCACAGGTATTCGTTGCCGGGATCAATCGCCATGTTGCCAGAGTGCTGAGCACTGCTGAGCTGATAAGTTGCCGATCGCATGATCTCGCGATGCAGCCATTTGATCGACCAACCGGACTCCATGAATTGCACAGCGAGTGTGTCCAGCAGTTCCGGGTGCGTCGGCGGGCTGCCGAGCTTTCCAAAATTGCTCAGCGTAGGCACGATGCCGCGACCAAAATGATAATGCCAGACGCGATTGACAAAGACCCGCGCGGTCAGCGGGTTCTGTGGACTCACGATCGCGTTGGCCAAGTCCAGCCGCGAAAACGGTTTCCCTTCTGATTGGTTATCGAGTGAACTTAGGATGCGAGGGAAACCGGGCGGCGCGGGTTCGCCCAGGTTTTCAGGGTTTCCGCGGACGAAGACCTGCATGGCCTGACCGCCGCCATGAATGCTGGGCATCATCGGTCCCGACGGCGCTGGGTTCTTTGTCAATGCATCGAGCTGTGTCTGAAGGTCAGCAAGTTGGTGTTTTTCAGGTTCGGCCAGTAAACCGGCAAGGTCGTTTTCGGCCACAAAGAACGGAGCATTGGCATCCTTCCACAGAACCGTAAGCAAGCGTTCGATTTCCGGCGGAACAGGAGTCGGTTGCTTTGCCGGATCGGTGACTGGCTGCTCGCTCGCCTTAAGAGCGTCCAACGCGGCGAGGACGGCCATTTTCAACGCTTCGGCCTGTTGGCGCATCGAGTCGGTGGATTCGACGGTGGCAGAATCATTCGCCTGCTTCGCTGCCTCGCGAAGACCCTTGAAGATGGGCTCATCGGTGGATTCTCCAAGGATCTTCACCCAACGATTCAGAAAGTAGAGCTCCAGACTTTCCTGTTTTGCAAACGCGTTGTCATCGAGCGGCAGTTTGTGATTCCGCAGCACAAGCATTTTGTCGGCGGCTATGACGTACGCATCCGCTCTCTCCAGCGCCAGGCGACCAATTTGTCGTGACTGGTCTTCCTTCCATTTTTTTAGACTGGTCGTCTGTTGTTCGACCTGCGCGGTCCATTGCTTGTGAGCTTCGATCGTCTCCGGAGATGCCAGCATGCGAGTCGGCCAATCCGCACCATTGTACGCGGCTGCCAGCGAATAGTAGTCACGTGTCGGAATCGGATCGAACTTGTGATCGTGGCATCGGGCACATGAAACGGTGAGTCCCAGAATCCCGCGAGACAACGTATCGACTCGATCTTCGAGTTCATCGGCTTTGGCCTTGGCTTCTCCGGCGGCACCTTTGCGGAATTGAGGACCCAGTGACTGGAATCCAAGTCCTGCCAGTCGCGTGACATAATCAGCCGCTGGTCCAGGCACTTCGTCACCGGCGATCTGCAGCCGCACGAATTCATCGTAGGGCATGTCGTCATTGAGAGCCTTCACAACCCAGTCGCGATACAGGTAGGCGGCCGGAGTCGGCGTCAGGAATGAGTTGCCCTGATCGTCCGCATAACGTGCGACATCCAGCCAGTATCGGCCCCAGCGTTCACCATAATGCGGCGACGACAGCAATCGATCGATGACGCGATCCCAGGCCCCAGGCTCAGGGTCGTTTTCAAACGCCGTCACTTCTTCCGGCGTCGGAGGCAGGCCGATCAAATCGAACGTGGCGCGGCGGATCAATTCCTGTCTGGTCGCTAGACGAACAGGCTGCAGCGATCGTTGCTCCAGCGCGGCCAGCACGAAGTGATCGAGCGGTTGCTGTGGCCAATTACTGTCAACCACATGCGGTGCCGCATGTCTCACGGGCGGTTGGAATGCCCAAAGCTGGCGTCCGGCTTCGAAGTCAATGCCACGTTTTTCCGCAGCCCCCGACGTATTCTTCTCGCGCGGATCCGGCGCGCCCATCCCCACCCATTTTTCAAGAATGCCAATTTGTTCAGCCGATAACGGTTCCTGCGGAGGCATCTGGAGTGCTTTGTCCGTGTACCGCACCGATTTGATCAGCACACTCTCATCTGGTTTTCCCGGCACGATCACTGGTCCGGACGCGCCTCCTTGTTGAACGCCTGCACGATTGTCAAGACGTAGATCGCCTTCAAGTTTTCCGGCAATGGCCGCGTCATCGCTGTGGCATTCGTAACAATGGCGCACCAGAAGTGGACGGACGTTTGCTTCAAAAAATTCGACGCTGCGCGCGTCGAGTTCTTGCGCAGGCAGCGGGCTTGCGAGCCAGACGAGGATCAGGCCGCTGAGGGTTCGGAGTCGCGATTTCAGCATCGGGTTGACATTCATGCGATGATCTCCTGCACCACGCGCCCGTGAACGTCAGTGAGACGAAAATCTCGGCCGCTGTAACGATAAGTCAGCTTCTCATGATCCAGCCCCATGAGGTGCAGCATCGTCGCATGCAGATCATGCACATGGACTGGATGCTCCACGGCTTTGAACCCGAATTCATCCGTAGCACCATAGGTCATGCCACCTTTGACGCCGCCGCCGGCCATCCACACCGTGAATCCGTGGTGATTGTGATCACGTCCATCGTTCCCTTGGGAAGTCGGAGTCCGCCCGAATTCACCGCCCCACAACACCAATGTGTCTTCCAGTAGGCCTCGTTGTTTCAGATCCCCAAGCAACGCCGCGATCGGACGATCCACCACTTTGGCATGATTGCGGTGTGACTCCGTGTTGCCGCTGTGGTGATCCCACGGCTGGCTCTTGCCGCAATAAATTTGCACAACGCGGACTCCTCGTTCGACAAGTCGACGAGCCAGCAAACAATTGCGGCCATAGGTAGCGCGCTTGAAGCCGCCATCCCCACTTGTGGCCACCAACTCAGACTCGGGACCAATCAAGCCATAGGCCGCCAGTGTCTCAGCCGTTTCTGCGCTCGTATCGAAAGCATCAGCTGCGGAGTGCTCCATTTTGAAAGCCATTTCAAGCGATTGAATCCGAGCATTCATCGAATTTTCTGCGCCCCGGCGTTCCAGATGCATGGCGTTTAGACGCTGGATCAGGTCGAGTTCACGACGTTGTGTGGTCGGGGATAGCTCCGCATTCTGGAGGTAAGGAATGACTTCCCGCGGATTGTAATCCTTAGGCAGCGCGACTTGGCAACCCTGATAGATGCCTGGCAGAAAACGACTGCTCCAGTTCGAGGGACCATTGACCGGTTGACCCTGTTCGCCAAGTACCACAAACCCCGGCAGGTTTTCATTTTCGCTTCCGAGCCCGTAGAGCAGCCATGAACCATAGCAGGGACGGTTCGGTTGAATGCTGCCGGTGAACATCATCCAATTCGATGATTCATGAACGGGAACGTCGGTTTGCATCGAACGAATGACACACAAGTCATCCGCGAACCGCGCGACTTCCGGGAACAACTCACTGATTTCTAGTCCGGACTGACCGTATTTTGAAAACTTGAACGGCGAGGGCATCAGACCACCGGTCGCATTTTCCGTGGTCAGCTTCACGGTACTTTCCGGACGCTGGCCAGCAAATTGCTCCAACGCCGGCTTAGGATCAAAGGTATCGACCTGTGATGGCGCGCCGTTCATCCAAAGATGAATGACGCGTTTGGCTCTGGCTGGAAAATGCGGCGTCTGAGGCATCAGCGGACTTCCCGACGAGGCCTGAGCGGATCCCGATGATGCGGCTCCGGATGCCTGCTGGCTGATTGCCGCTGCAAGACCTAGGGTTCCAATCCCGTTAAAGCCCTTGGCCAGCATTGTCCGCCGCGAGAACAGATGGTTGTTCTCAAAGAAGTTGGGCTGGCGCGCCTGTTCTAAAACGTTTTTCCAGAGCTGGTCGCGGCTGAGCGGGATCTTTTTCATGGGATGCTACAAACTCTCTGGATGATTCAGCATGAACACGATTCTGCAAGTCATTCCCCGCAAGCCGTGATTCGGCCGCGATGCAATATAACGTCATATCATTCGATCTTGGCTCGAGGTAGCCAGCATTCTTGAGAGAAGCTTGTAGCCAGCTCCGGTCGATGTGCCAGACTCCGGTTCGGGGGTTTGACCTTGATTGCGTTAAATTTTCGTCGAACCACCTTGAGTAGCGAGGTATTCGCCATTGTTGACTAAGATCGTCTTATCCGTGATGCTCAGCCAGATTCTGATCTCCGCAATTGGCTGAATCCTCGCTCCGGTGAATTCAATTGTTCCGCAGAAGTGAGCGACTGCTGCAACTGTCTCAATTCAACGGGAGTCTGCCCTGTCAACCAGCCCTTGCACTCGTGTTCATACGCTGCCGTCTGTCAGTCGCCGCGGCGCGCTGCATGCGGGGTTGCTCGGTCTGGGCGGATTGAGTCTAGCGCACCTGCTGCAGGAACGCGCTCTGGCGGATGCAACGTCACCAAAGGACACGGCTGTCATTTTTCTGTTTCTCCATGGTGGCCCTAGCCAGTTGGAAACATATGACCTGAAACCGCTTGCACCATCCGCAGTTCGGGGCCCGTGCATGCCCATTCCCACAAAGGTGCTAGGCCTAGATCTGTGCGAATTGCTGCCGCTGCATGCAAAGACGGCTGATCGTTTCTCACTGATCCGTTCCTGTACGCATGGCGAGGGAGGACATTTTGAGGCCCATGGACGCTTTATGTCGGGCCATCCGGGGCTCAAGACCGGAACGTTTGAATCGACTCACCCACAAATGGGTGCCATCGTCGGTCGAGCTCTGAAGTCGCGTGTCCGCGGTTTGCCAGCGGCGGTCGGCATGGGCTTGGTGATCTACAACAGTGCGTACGGCGAGTACCTTCCGGGGATCGGTGAGGGCTACTGGAGTAGCGCTTGGCGACCTCCGATTGTGACGAAAACAGGTCTGCCGAATTCAACGCTTTCGATTGACGGCGGACGGCTCAACGACCGCGTGGCACTCCTGCAGCAATTTGATCACATGCGTCGGGATGTTGATCAACGCGGGAACATGAATTCGATCGACGAATTTAATCGGACGGCACTCGACATCCTCACGGCAGACAAGGCCCGCCAGGCGTTTGACATTTCGGACGAAGATCCGCGTCTCGTCGCCCAATATGGCGACGAATGGGGACAGAATGCGCTGGTCGCACGACGCTTGGTCGAAGCGGGAGTGAGTTTCGTGACCATCAGTGTTCCGGGAGGCGTCAAAGCGATGGACGCCCCGGGTTGGGACGACCACGCAATCAATATCGACCTGCCGACCATCATGCGTCATCGACTTCCGGTCTACGATCAGGTGGTGACGACGCTGATCAACGACATCTACGATCGCGGTCTTGACAGGAAAGTGTTGGTCATAGCGGCTGGGGAATTTGGCCGCACACCGTTGGGAACTCTGCAGCCGGGGACAACGACGAAACAGTTGCAGTGGGGTAGGGATCACTGGCCCGGCGCGCAGTCAATTTTGATTTCCGGTGGCGGATTCCGCATGGGCCAAGTGATTGGATCGACCGACCAGCATGCCGCTTATCCGCGCGAGCGGCCGCTCGATCCTCAGGAC
>QWQG01000186.1 GCA_003670925.1 Planctomycetota bacterium
TAACGCGTGGCGACGGTGCTGGAGATCGAAGGACTCGAGAAATTCGTCTGTTTTTTTTGAACATCGCCTCAATTTAACGCTTATTTTTCTCGCGAACTCTGCAGTGTTGCTGCTGACTTCTAGATGTTGTTCGGCTGATAAATGTGGCCATAACCCGCCATTTTGCGGAACCCAGAACAGCGGCAGTCGATGTGTCGCGTCTGCCGAGACATTCATCTTCAAATCACCGGAAAAACCCGTCTCAAACCCTGCCAAAACGTTGAGGAGGGATGTCTTTCCCGCTCCGGAAAGGCCCACAATCGCTGTCACACCGCGTGGAATCTGGAGTGTCACCGCATTGAGCCGTGGTTGAGCACTTCCGGCAAGCGTGAGACCTGTCAGGTGGAATAGCGCATTGTTCATGTGCCACTCAGAACAACAGGCTCACCTGCTAAGCGGACAAATAATCGTTCCAGCAGCAACTTCGGATCAACGCGACTGCCGCCTTTCATCTCTGTGTCAGCTTGAATCAACAATTGCAGGATGCGACTGGCACGTTCAAAACCGATCCGCCGCAAATAAGCCTCACTGGCCGCGATGGCGTTCGGGAAAATACCGGAACCGGCAATGGCATCCCGCAACGGAGCTCCTGCTCTGGTGCGCTCCGTCGCCTCCGCGAGCTTGCGAAATGTAAACGTCACACCTCCCAATATTTTCTGAGGGGCCTCTCCGGAAATCATCAGCTTGCTCAAAGCCTCCAAGGCTTTACCCGAATTCCCATCGCGGACTGCATCGAGCATCACCCATGTGGTTTCAGTCCGCCAACCGCCGACGATTTTTGTGACGTCGTCACGGGTGATCTCAACAACATCGCCAACGAGCGACGCTAGTTTCGCAATTTCCTGGAGCAGCATTCCCAAACCATCCCCCGCCAATTGCACAATCAACGCTGCATTCTCACGATCCAGCGTCTTACCATACTGCTCCTTCGCCACGCGTTGCATCCATTTCAGCAGATTGACGCCAGTCAGCTCAGCACACTCGACAGCCACGCCGTGCTGTTCCACCAGCTTGAACAGCTTCGTATTTTTGGGCAAACTCTTCACGTCCAAAATTAGCAGAGATCCCTTCGCCGGACTCGCGACGTACTTTTCCAGAACCGGGCGGTGAGCGGTCACAAAATCGTCCGCGTCGTCGATCATCACGATACGCTGATCGCCAAACATGGAGACAGTCCGCAATTCTGTCAGCACCGTGCGAATCTCAGCTTGTCCACCATTGAACCGCGTAATCGATGATTCGGAATCTTCGCCGGACGTCCCAAGCATGCAGTGCAAAATTTCAGGCCGAAAAAATCGCTCTGGGCCATACATCACCATCACCCCATGTGTGGCGTCAAACGACTTCGACGACAGGAACTCCGCAGCACTGACACTCATATTTCTGCCTCATTGCGAACACAAATCATCATCCAATTGCCGCCAGTCTCGCAAATTGCAAATTTTTTTCTATCAATGCACCCGAATTTCCCCTGACGTACATCCTGGCGTCCTGCATGGATGGTTACATGAATGGAAGTGAAAGACTCGCCGAGACTGCTCAGTGCGGCGCCACGTGGAATACCGATGCTTGAGACTGCCCACAACGAGATCAATCGCTCGCGAGAGTATCTGGCGGAATGCCTCCGCATAATCGGCAGAGCCCGAGTTTCTTCCCCGCTGACCAAAGAACCTGCATGACTTTTGCGAAGGCGAAGGATTGGATTTGAGCCTGACGTGTCAAAATCCGAAATTCGGATGAGAGACATCGGTTCAGCATCTTCAACATCAGCTGGATGCAGATCGACTGACCTGAAAGACTCTGCGGCGGCGCTGTGAGGATGCGCAATTTTGACGATTGGTCAGCCGCGGTTCACGGAATGAGACCATATGTAACGATTTCAGCAGAAGTCAGGCTCGTTTCCGTGACTCAATCTGTCCGTCTCTTTTTACGCGTAAGCCTCGTCGCTTGTTCAATGCTGATCTTGTGTTCCGGAAAGACCGCGAACGCTCAGCAATTCGCAGAACCACCCGTGCCGCCCCTGCCTCTGCTGCCTCTGCTGCCGTCCCGGGAAATAGTTGCTAACGACCTGTCGCCAACGCCACCAGTCACAATGACTGCTGGATACTGGATCGTCGGGACACAATCATCACCGCAAAACTTTGATAAATCGGCCCCTGTGTTCTGCCCGAGTGTCACAAGGTTTGATCCTTGTACTGGATTTCGGCAAGCGAACATGCAGGAGTTGACGCAGGCACTGCAACCTCACATTCCGGTTTGTATTTTATCGCACGGGAGCTTTGTGGGGTGGGAGGATGTGCTGACGGAATCGCAGGAAACTTGGAAGTGGCTCCACCATGCATGTCCCTCACATCCAATTCAGATGATTTATTTTTCGTGGCCGAGTGACCGACCGGTGTTTTCCCCTGTGATCCAAATTGAGGTCAATCGGCTGGGGCGTCGGGCTGAGAGAAATGGATTTTACATGGCGAGTCTGGTTCAACAGATTCCGCCTGACTGCCCCATCTGCCTGATCGGGCACAGCCATGGGACACGCGTCATCGCTTCGGCGTTCCATCTCCTTGGCGGTGGTTCCGTCGATGGCTATCTGCTGGCATCAGGTCAGTTTCCCCAACATCGTCTGCGTGCGGTCTTCGCAGCCTCGGCGATGGACCACAAATGGCTAAATCCCGGTCAACGATACGAACGCGCCCTTTGTCCTGTGGAGTGTGTGCTAAACCTGAAGAATTCATGCGATCCCGCATTATTGGTCTATCCCCTGCGACATCCGTTTTCGAGCGGTGCCTTGGGCTTTACAGGGACCACTCGAAGAGACAGAAAACTATTGGGAGCAAGTGGAAACAAGATGCAAGATCTGGATTTGACTGAAGAAATCGGAATCGGCCATTACTGGCCTCACTACTTCAGACGCCCGTGGCTTGCTCGTGCGATTCGGAACTATCTGTTCTTTGGTGAACACGTCAGCAATCCGTAACATAACTCAACTCTAATACGCCACGTTTGGAAACCGAGGCAAAGGTTGACGTTTGCAGGTTGATTGGAGTGCTTTGGCAAGGTAAAAGCCCATTCGTGTGGGCCCCACATTTCGACACTCTCCCTGACCGGACGCGCTACATGACCATCGAAACTGCAATTCGCGAACGCAAAGACGCCATGCGTAAGCAGGCCCACGCGAACCGCAACACTCAGGAAAACAAGGACGAATTGAGTCGGCGGATTGTCGGTGCCTTTATGGCGCTCCCCGAGTACGCGCTCGCTGAGACGATCCTGTTTTACATTGACGTCCGCAGTGAAGTCCGAACTCGCCATGATCTGGAGCACGCCTTGCAGTCCGGCAAGATCGTCGTCGTACCGTGGTGCAACGCAGATGGAGAGCTGGAATTATTCCGCTTAGATTCCATGGAAGAACTTGAAATCGGCATGTATAAAATTTTGGAGCCACGCGTTGAACTGCGAGGCCTGCCAGAAAAGCAGGTCAACGTGGAAATGCTTGATCTGATTATGGTGCCGGGTGTAGGTTTCGATCGTCGGGGCGCTCGCATGGGGCATGGGAAAGGCTATTACGACAAGCTTCTGCAGCATGCTCGTCGAAATACACCTTTGATTGCATTGGCATTCGAGTGCCAGCTATTCGATGAAATCCCGATGGCGCATCACGATATCTTTATGGACAAAATTATCACGGAAGACCATGTCTATCATGGTCTCGGTCGCAATTAATCAATTCAATTCCCCAAAGCCATGCAATCCCCAGAATCCCGTTGTGTCTGATGTCAACGATCGTAGCAGATACCTACGCCGAAGCTTTTCGCAGCCTCTACGTTGAGTTCCTGATTACCGCTCGTGATCGGAAGTGGCTGGATCACGCGATCAACGCGGCAACCGGCTGTGGGTCATCTTCGATCCGTTGCGATTGTGAAGCCGGCTTGGATCGATACGTCGGACCGGGCGGAGACGAATCATTTCTAACTCCGGATGGCCGACCGGGAGCCATCTGCCAACTTCATGTGCCGCGATTTTGGAAAAACCGTGTTGAGGCGTTGGAAAAAACGCTGCTAACCCGTGTAACTCAGAACGTGCTGACCTGTGCGACCGCTCGCTGCTTTTCCCTCAGCGACTCCGAACCATATTACAGGCTTGGTCGTAAGGTTGCCTTCTTTGGCGACGGATTCGAACGGCTTGAAGACCGATTCGGGCGGCGAATGTGGGTGTTGCCGACAATGGGCGGGGACTTTTGCATTGACCGACGATTCAGCTATCACGACGGCATCATGGGCGGCAATCTCTGGTTCATGGCCACGTCTGAAGACGCATCTCTCGAAGCTGCCGAACTCGCTGTAGAAGCCAGTCAAATGGTACCCGGTGTCATCACGCCTTTTCCGGGAGGTATCGCTGCCAGCGGTTCTAAAGCCGGCAGTCGCTACAAATTTTTGTTTGCAAGTACCAACGACGCATTTTGCCCGACTCTCAGGGGCCGTGCTGGAGTAGAAACGTTGATTCCAGACGGGGTCCAATCTATCATGGAAATTATTATCAATGGACGTGATGTGGCCACCGTGAGTGCTGCAACTCAAGCCTCTATTAAGGCCGCCTCCACCGTTCCAGGTTTGATTAATATCACTGCCGGAAACTACGGTGGCCGACTCGGCAAGAGTTGGATCTGGCTGATCCCGAAAAATCATCCTGATGCCTAAGCTTGATGGTATCTCGCATCCTGTAATAGGCCGGCGAGCTAATGCACTCAGTCGAGCCTGAAGCGCAATCCAAACACTTCGCTTGGGACGCAAAGTATCGCCTCGTTCAGGCTCCGGGTGAGTCAGCACATTCGTTAAAATAGTTCACGGTGAAATTCACAAAGCGGACATCCGTTTCTCTTAAACGCATTCACGGAATGCTTCTGTATTGAGATAACCAAAGGCAATTAGTCCGCAAGCATTGAAGGCGATGTTAAACTTCGAAAATGCGTTTTCGGAACGTTTACAAAATTAGGGCGGATTTGCCGCAAAACGTTTGTCGCCGAATTTGCAAGAATTTGGGTCGAATTGGGCTCTCAAGCTAACTTCTCGCGAATCGAGCTACGTTCATCTGTTTCTGAACCCTGCCGCCAATCCTCTGCGTGTTGTGATCCCATGAAAGTTGCCCTGTTCATTCCGTGCTAGGTTGATCAGTTTTATCCGCACGTGGGCATGGCGACCGTGTCGGTACTAGAACATTTCGGCGTCGAGGTGGTCTTCCCCACAGAACAAACGTGCTGGGGACAGCCCATGGCCAACAGCGGCTATATGGAACAAGCCAAGCCGCTGGAAAAAATTCATCGATGTCTTTGACGGCTACGACTACATTGTCGCGCCGTCTGGCAGTTGCGTTTCGATGGTTCGCAATCACTATGAACACTTGTGCGATCATCACGATGCGCGTGCAACCACGGTACGTCAACAGACGATGGAACTGAGCGAGTTCCTGACAGGTGTCTTGAAGGTTGAGAAAGTCAAAGGTCAATTTGCCTATCAGGTCGGCCTCCATCAAAGTTGCCACGGATTGCGTGCATTGCGGCTCGGGCTATCCTCAGAAGTGATGCAGCCTCGTGAGAATTACGTTCAGAATTTGATCGGTCAGTTTGAGGGCCTTCGTTTTTCGCAATTGACTCGCAAAGATGAATGCTGCGGATTTGGTGGCACGTTCGCAGTCGCCGAGGAAGGTGTTTCTTGCATGATGGGCGATGACAGGATCAACGACCACGTCAAGGCCGGCACGGAAGTGCTTACGGCGGGCGACATGTCATGTCTCATGCACCTCGAGGGGATTATCCGCCGCCGCAACATTCCGATGCGCGTTATGCATTTTGCTGAGATCATGGCCGAGGCGATCGACCACTGAACTGAGGATTGTGCTTGCTAAATTAAAAACTATTGCTCTGTCAAGGCTCAATTTTCGGCTACGACGGACTTCCAGTCCGTCGACAAAGGTTACCGCCGACGGACTGGAAGTCCGTCGTACAAATACAATTCAACCCCAACTTTAAACGTTGACAGTCGAACTAGAGTCTTTTCCACCATGCCGCATCCAGCCCTTGCTCAATAATTTACAGCCAATCGTGAGCGTGCTCAGTGGCACGACAAAGCATTGTGGTTTGTGCGTGAGAAACGAGATCGCATGGCAGCGGCTGTCCCAGAATGGGAGCTGCTACGAGAGACCGCATCAGCCATCAAATCTCATACCCAATCGCGACTCGCGGAGTACCTTGAACAATTTGAGGCGAATGCGAAAAAACTTGGCGTGATCGTGCATTGGGCGACCGATGCCGGCGAACACAATCGGATCGTACTGAACATTCTCCAAAAACATCATGTCCAGCGACTCGTGAAAAGGAAGTCGATGCTCACCGAAGAATGTCATCTCAATCCGTTCCTTGAAAAGCACGGAATTGAGGTAGTCGATACTGATCTTGGTGAACGCATTGTGTAGTTCCGTCAGGAGCGGCCTAGCCACATCGTGCTGCCGGCGATTCATCTCAGAAAGGAAGAAGTGGGCGAGTGCTTTCATGAACATTTGGGTTCCGAAAAAGGAGCCTCTGATCCGGCCTATCTGACTGAAGTTGCCCGGCAGCACCTGCGTGAGCGATTCTGTCATGCCGACGCGGGGTTGACTGGTGTGAATTTTGCGATCGCTGAAACTGGTGGCATCGTCATTTGTACAAACGAAGGAAATGCCGATCTTGGCGTGTCTCTTCCATAGTTGCACATTGCCTGTATGGGAATTGAAAAACTCATTCCACGCGATGTGGATCTGGGAGTATTCCTGAGACTGCTCGCGCGTTCCGCAACTGGCCAGCCGATTACAACTTATTCATCGCATTTCCACGGTCCGAGACCCGGTTGTGAGATGCACATTGTGCTCGTCGATAATGGCCGAACTGAGATTCTTAAGATGCCTGAATTTCGTCGCAGCCTTGATTGTATTCGCTGCGGTGCCCGTATGAATACCTGCCCGGTCTATCGCCGCAGCGGCGGTCACAGTTACGAAGCCACAGTGCCGGGCCCAATTGGTTCAATTTTGACTCCCCTTCAGACGCCAGAAAAACACAGCTCGCTGCCATTTGCGTGCACTCTCTGCGGTTCATGTACTGATGTCTGTCCTGTCAAGATCGACCTTCATCATCAACTGTTTGCCATGCGAGGATTTCTCGACAGAAAACGTCTCATTGGTGGCTCAAAAAAATTATCGATGCAAATTGTGTCGGGGGTTTTATCGCGGACGTGGCTTTTCAACCTCCTTGGCAAATGCGCTAGAACATCGCTGCGAATTTTGCCCCGTTTCATAATCTACAACCCATTCAACGCATGGGGCAAGCAATGCGACCTGCCGACTGCTCCAAAACAATCATTCCGCCAACAATTCGCTGCCCGATCCAAACGAAATCCCTAATAGCGGATAACCCACATGGCATCTTCCCGCGACACGATTCTTAGCAAAATCAGATCGGCGCTGCCGCAATCATCACCGCTGCCGGATTTAGCGGCCGTGACGAGTTGGCAGACGTTTGCTGAGCCGATTGAGCAATTCACCGCGATTCTAAAACTCGTAGGCGGACTTGCCATGCACGTCGGGAATCTTGCGGAAGCAGACGCGCATCTTCGAACTCAAACTCACTGGAGCGGCGGAAAAAACCGCTGTAGTATCGTTGCTGGCGTCGGTGATTCGACGGTGAATTTAGACGGGATCGATGATCCGCATGAGCTCGAAAAGTTAGACTTCGCAGTTTTGAAAGGCCACTTTGGAGTTGCAGAAAACGCAGCGGTCTGGGTGACGGACGACACGGTACGGCACCGTGTCCTCTACTTCATTCCGCAACACCTCGCGATTGTGGTGCCGGCCTCCAGAGTTCTCAACAATCTGCATGAAGCGTATTCACAAATGACTGTGGGTCAGCACGCCTTCGCGGGCTTTATTTCGAGGCCGTCAAAAACCGGCGACATCGAACAGTCACTTGTGATTGGCGCTCACGGTGCTAGATCACTCATCGTGTAGCTCGTCGATGATATGAGATAACTCGATATCATATGCGCGCAACAAAACGACGCGGTAAACGCAGCCAAAGAATTATATCCCAACCCCATTGACGACATTTGGTAACGGTTGCCCGCGCAACGCCATCGCGGCCAGATTGGCCGCAGTTTCACGCAATGTCCTCACAGACCTTGGACTCGCCGACGAAATGTGTGACGCCGTGATCACATTCGGCAGAGACCGCAACGGACTGTCCAGCGGGATGGGTTCCGGATCGCATACATCAAGCGCAGCGGCGGCTATATGCCCGGACTGCAATGCCGAGACCAACGCCGCCGTATCAATCACATTGCCACGGGCCAGATTGATGACAATTGCTCCTTGCTTCATTCTTGCGAGCGAATCAGAATTCAGCAATTGGTAAGTCTGCGGCGCAGAAGGACAATGGAAAGTTACAATATCTGATTGTGTGAAAAGCCTGTCGAGCGAAGCTGATTCGCACCCGGCTAATCTAATCACGTCCTCCGCAATTAGAGGATCAAAAACGAGCCGGCGGCATTTGAACGACGCGAGCCGCGCATTCACTTCCTGACCGATCCGCCCGAAACCGACAATACCCACCGTCTGATCCCGCAATGTGCGAAGCTGATCCAGCGGCGTTGCGAGACCCCATTTTCCCTCACGCACGTGCAGACAGTTCTGCACGACCTGGCGATTCGTTGCCAGAATGAATGCGAGCGTATGATCAGCAACTTCGTCCGTGCAGAAGCCAGGTACGTTGCAGACCGGAATCCCTTTAACGCGCGCAGCTTCGAGATCGACGTTGTCGACACCTATGCCATATCGCACGATGACCTTTGCCTGCTGCATGCTGGCGATGACTTCGGCGTTTACAGGAGCGAACTGAGTAATGACGGCGTCCGCATCACCGACGAGTTGCGTCAATTCTGCTGCTGTCCGTTGCTGCTGCCATGCCAATACCTCATGCCCCAACGGACGAAGAATGCCCTCTTCGATTGCAAGGTCTGGAAATGAGTAATCGGTAATCACGACTTTCATCTGCCGGCACTCCACTATGCACCTAATCACAAAACTTCAATTGACGCCCATATGATCGTCAGAACGTAGGCACGCCGTCAACCGTGCCCACCTATGGATCGTGGTTGATGAGTCTGGCTCTGTGAGCTGCCGCAGGGGGCAAACTCTCGAATCTACATTCATCCTCAATCTCTTAGGCCGCCACTTTTGCGAGGCGTCTGGCTGAATCACAGAGATTGGGTGGGATCATTCGGTATTTCACCACTGTCATGTACCCAGCCAAAATGAAGGGCAAACGGGAATTCTGCACGCTAGAAATCACTGCGTGCAATGTAAAGACATCCCAAACCGAGCATCACGGCGATGAATGCGAGGTTGCTGGCGACGGCGTTCCATACGTTGAATGTGAGACGTTCTGCCTCAAGATTGGCCTCCGTGTTGCCTCCATTGGAATCGGTTTTAATTTCAACAGATTTCTCCCCCGTTACAATCCACTGCACGGCATTGTCGAGATCACTCGGCTTTGGCAGGACGGCGTGCAGCGGGGCAACCACGTAGTCATAGATTTGACACGGCAGATCGACACTGCCGGGGAGTTGTGCGGACGAAGTCTGCGTTGCCACATTGTAGAGTCTGACACCGCGATGATTATCAACCACCATCAATTGCAACTTATCGTTGTATGCCATGGCGGATGCATAGCCACTTTCGCGTGGAACCCATGGCAGGAATTTTCGGGCCACGCCATCAAAAACTAAGACTGCTCCCTGATGCGTCAGCACCGCCGCACTGCTGCCGTCGAGAGCGCATTCGGCGACGCGAGGCTTTTCCCCGTTAGGCAACATCGACTCCGCGATAAGTTCAAACGTAGTGGCGTCCAACGCAAGCAACTTGCCATCCGCGCGGGCGATGATCGCAATGTTTCCGCCCACCGCCAAGATCGCGGATTCTTTCCATTGCAGATCCCTCGTTTCACCAGCTACGTACTTACCTTCGGCAGTTCGGTTGACTCGGCGAAGTTCGCCTCCGTTCAGTGCCACGAAGGAGTTGTCCGCTGGATTGAAGGCCACTGACGAACCTGCCACGATGGCTGGAAAGCCTTTATCAGTCAGGTTTTCAAAAGCCTTGGCAGAAGACGACGACAACAACCCCCCAAAAATGCCTTTGATAAACGTCTGAGCCTTCCGTTCCTGGTCTGTCTGGCCGACAAACCGATAAATTCCGCGTGGGCCTGGCAAAAGGACGTCGCCATCGGCGGTCTGATAAATGCCGAACATCGATTCTGGTGTCTGAGACTCCTGTTGCAATTCATATTGCTCATCCGCATTGCCGCTCAGGATTGTTGCAGGCCCGCTCCCACCCATCCGAGTCATCGCCGGCTGTAATGCCAAAATGCGTTTCCCATCACTGCTCACGGAAACCCGGAATCGATTTCCCGAAAAAATGAGTCGCTGCAAAAATGCGGGCAACTGATCGCCGCCTGCATTCTGCGGCACGGCGACCCAATCACCGATTGCCTGATCCCAACGTAAAACAGTTCGTCCCCCGTCCACGGCAAACACTTCCCCACCGTTAGCTGAGATTTCACTGACCCGCCGCGCCTTGACAATCAACTCATTCATGGAATTATGCGCCACCCCGATCAGGGTCACTCCTAGCCAAAAGAGGATCACAAGGATTAAAGACACGACGGCATTTCGCCAAATGGCTCCGGTTAACGCTGATACCGAAAAGTAGATGGAAAACAGGAACACGTATAATGGAATGCACCACAGTAACTCAGGACGCCACATCTCAAGGCGAACCCAAAGCAGCAACCAAATGCCAGTTACCAGCAAAGTGGCGCAGATGAGAGTAAAAACGCAACCTCCTAGGAATTTCGTGAGGAACAGCCATGCACGGTAAACGGGTTTACTCAACAGCAATGAAATTTCACCGGGTTCAAAAGTGCGAGGAATAAGCGTCGCCGTAAATAAAAGAGACGCAAAGACTCCGACAATACCCAAAAAGAATCCCAGTACGATCGTGATAATGCTGTCGATCGCTTGTTTCATCTGTGAAGGCAGAATGGGCAGAGGTCCGGTAATGTCAAATCCGGCGTAAGTGAGTGACAATGCCGTTCGTTCGTTAACACTTATGTAACCTGCGAATGCTTTCTCAAGGCGTCGCAGATTTCGATGAGACCGCACATCGACAGCAAGTGATTCTGCATCGGGGGACCGCAGTTCTTCGTCGAGTTCAATTTTCCCAAACGCGATCGCGTTGTAGAACTCGGGTTTCTTTATGAGTTCGTTGACCGTGTTGACCACAATGCGGCGCACTCCGCCACCACGTTGTCCACGCCGTCCATCCGACTCTTTTTCTGCCTTCGTGAATTCCACAAACTGTTCCTGCTGCTTTGCGTTCAGCAGCGACCAAATGTGCCCTTCCGGTGTCTGCGGGGCAGACGGCCCATCAGACAAGGCTTTGACAAATTTTTCCGGATCAATCAGCTCCTGATGCCGTAAACCAGTATTTGCAGCAGTGAGCAATCCGATGGGCAGAAGCGCAAGCAGCAGCAGCAGAATGCCGCCAAGCGCCAGCCACAACACTAAAGATGCGGCAGCTTCGCGATAGGAATCCTTGAGAATGGCGAAATATGCTCTCATTGACGATCGGCTCCCACGATATTCATGAACACTTCTTCCAGCGTCTTTTCGCGACGCGCTATTTGCCAGATGCTGACTTGCTCGGCACGCAGGGTGTCGATAAGTTTGTCGAGTTCAGGCTGCGATTGAATTTGGACTTCCACTTCGAAGGCATCTGCCGCGACAGCACGCACGGCAATTCCCGTCAGAGAGCTAATCGCCCGTTTAATCGCTGCCTCTGTTCCACGTAATTGCAGAAATACGGCAGCATCAGTGAGCGCTGCCTTGAGGTCTTTCACAGTGCCCGTGAGCAAACATTCCCCGTGATTAAGAATCGCCACACTGTCGCAGACAAGTTCAATCTCCTGGAGCAGGTGACTGTTTAGGAACACCGAATGGCCTTCCGCTGCAAGCCGCTGCAGGACTTCACGGATTTCACGTCGCCCGACAGGATCGACGCCGTCGGTCGGTTCATCGAGCACAATCAGTTGGGGCTTGTGAATCATCGACTGGGCGAGTCCGAGTCGCTGCAGCATGCCTTTCGAATAGCCGGACACGCGATCATTTTCACGCCCCTGCAATCCGACTGATTCAAGCAGTGGCTGACGACGTTTCCGAATCTCTGACATCGACAAGCCACTCAACGCACCGTAATACTCCAGCGCCGTGTTGGCCGTGAGATGCCGTGGAATCCGATGGTTCTCAGGCAGGTATCCCACTTCACGCCGTGCGGCATGAGAACCTGCCACATGTCCTAGCACTGAGGCCGATCCACCTGACTTACGGACAATCCCGAGCAGGATCTTGATCAGCGTCGTCTTGCCCGCACCGTTTGGTCCAAGTAATCCATAAATAGTTCCTCGTGGGACATTGAGTGAAACGCCTTTCAATGCTTGAAAAGACTTGCGTCCAAAGAACCCGCTTCGATAAGTCTTCGAAACGTCAGTCGTCTGAATGACGAACTCTGAATTTTGATTCATACGTTGCTCGTTAAATTTCGCTTTTGCGGTGATTTCTGATCAAATCAAGAACCACGTCAGCCTAATGGCACTGTACACCGTGTTCGTCGGTGACATCAACAAATTTAGACAATCATGAATCTTCCCGGACTGGGCTGCACTCCATGAGCCGTTTTAGGCTCCGTCGAAGCCGTACTTTCACGTCTTACCCCGCGTTCAGCCAAAATGCAACTTTGTTTGCGGTACCCATGTATCAGGTGGCAGCGTACACTGTTTGTCTTGGCGTCGTTCAGCAGATGCGGACTCCAGTTCACTAACATTTTGGAAAAATCTTGCGCGCGGGGTTACTAACCGTCGCAGATGACTGGATGACGACATTCTCCCCAGAAAATTTTAGTCGTCTGAGCGACTCCGAGCCAATCCGCCGATTCACTCTAGCCACAGAAAGGCGACACGGTGAAAGAGAAAAAAAACGCGTTCAATCATCCTCGTGTCGCTCGGCGAACTGCTGTGCAGGCAGGCGGAATCAGCCTGCTCGGGCTGGGCATGAATCATCTTGCTGGACTGCGCGCTGCCGGAGAGTCCACTTCACCCCAAACCAAAATCCGTTCCTGCATCTACATTTTTCTTTCGGGTGGGTTGTCTCAACACGACAGTTTTGATCCAAAGCCCCATGCACCGGCAGAAATTCGGGGCGAATTTTCTGCGATCGCAACTCAGACTCCCGGAGTCCAGATTTGCGAACATTTGCCTGGCTTGGCTGTCAGAAGTCATCTGTGGTCAATGTGCCGTTCACTGACGCATACGTCAAACGATCATTCAGCCGGACATCATATGATGCTCACCGGCAGATCCGATCTACCCCTAGGATTCAATCCAAATCAGCCTCGACCGCAGGACTGGCCCAGCATTGCATCTGTCGCCGGCGCTGTCTCCATCGCTCGCAACAATTTGCCTCCAGCCGCCGTAATCCCGGAACAATTTGTCCATTATTCGGGACGAACACTGCCGGGCCAATTCGCGGGTGTGATGGGAAGTCAGCGCAATCCGTGGTATGTTGAGGCGTCTCCGTTTCATTCCACTTCTTACGGCGCCTATCCGACTCATGGCTTCGACCATCAGGATCGCGGAAATAAAGATGGACGACTCTTTGAAGCACCCAGCCTGAGTCTGCCGCACGGTCTCACGACCACAGGGTTGAATCGACGCATCCATTTGCTGGGCGAACTTGAACGTCAGTGTCAGCGTCTGGACGATGCGGCGTTGACTGAAAACTTTGATCGATATCGTGAAGGTGCAATTTCGCTGCTGGTCGATCCGACCATTCGCAGTGCATTGGATGTGACTCACGCGGATGATTCCACGCAGGATCGCTACGGCAGAAACTCATTTGGTTGGTCACTCCTGATGGCTCGCCGACTGGTAGGATCGGGAGTGAATCTGGTGCAAGTCAATCTTGGCAATAACGAAACATGGGACACCCATGGCAATGCATTTCCGCATTTGCGCGACAACCTGCTACCACCGACAGACCGCGCGCTCAGCGCGTTATTGGACGACTTGCAGGAATCCGGATTGCTGGATAGCACACTGATCATCATGGCCGGTGAATTCGGGCGAACTCCAAAAATCACACTGCTGCCAAGCCACTACAAGCAGCCCGGTCGCGACCACTGGGGACCGGTGCAGTCGGTCTTCCTTGCCGGTGGTGGAATTCAGGGCGGCCGCGTCATCGGCGGTTCGGATGAAATTGGCGCGTACCCAGTCGTGGATCCACAGCGCCCTGAGAATTTCGCCGCAACGATCTATCAGGCACTCGGAATTCCACAGACGGCCTCATGGAAAGATGAACTCGGACGGCCGCATCACGTGTATCACGGCGAACCGATCCCGGGGCTGACGTAACAAGCCAAGCAAAAAATCAAGCTATTCCCGTAAGTCTTGGGCACGTTCTTGACTTCGCGTGCCTCATTCACTCATGAGCAGGCGTGCGGCTGGATTTTCGATGGCAGCCACAAGGGATTGGAGAAATTTTGCCGCTGGTGCGCCGTCGATGGCACGATGATCGAAGGTTAGGCTGAGTGTCATCATCGGGCGGACTTCGATGCGATCATCGCTGGCGACGACTGCCAGTTTGCGGATTGCACCAAGTCCTAAAATTGCCGTCTCCGGAAGATTGATGACTGGCGTAAATGTATCGATCCCAAAGCTGCCAAGATTCGTAATTGTGAACACGGCACCCTGCATCTCTGCCCCCGACAATCGCCCTGCTCGTGATTTGCGGATGATCCGCGAGGACTCGGCAGCAAGACTTAGCAATGTTTCGTTCACCACATTACGCAACACGGGAACGATAAGTCCCTCCGGGGTATCGACCGCGAGCCCAATGTGAATCTCATTGTCGTACGGCAAGACGATGGCATCTCCATCCCAACGCCCAGCCAGTCGAAGTTCCTGCCTGAGACAGCCAGCGACCAGTTTTGCAATAATATCGTGAATGGCAGGGATCAGCGTCTCACCTGCAGCTTTGAACTGTTGTCGCAGGCTGACAAGATTTGTCGCATCGACCTGGGAAGTGAGCGTCACTGGCACAGTTTGACGATGACTATCGGCCAGTCGTTCTGCAATGACGCGACGACGCCCCGACAAACTGATGCGCTGTCCACCGGCCCACGTTGCACTTGGCGCCGCAGCGTTTGACTGGCTCACAACATCGCGTTCACGAATTCGGCCATTCCGTCCAGTTCCCTGCATGCTGCTGAGTTCAATGCCCGCTGTTTTAGCGGCCCGCCGAGCCCGTGGTGTTGCGATGATTTCAGCAGCCAACGCAGAATTGATCGTCGGGCGTTGTTCTGACTCGCGTCTTGCGGTGGCGCGAACATCGTCATCCGTAATGCGATCACGTGAGCCAGTTCCTGTGACGCGATTTAAATCCACACCCAGTTCTCGGGCAAGGCGACGAACTGACGGCGATCCGCCCGAAGACATGCTGTTGATGTCCGTTGCCGGTGCTTTTTCCACCGGCTTGATCGTATTCGATGCCACATTGCTGTCGGATGGTGTTTGGGCCAACGCGGCTCCGTCCGCGACTAAATAGCCAACGACCGCGCCGACTTTGAGCACCGTACCTAGCTGAGGCCCATCCGCCATTAGCCGCAGGACACCATCATCCAACGCTTCAACTTCCTGCAGAGCTTTCTCGCCCTCCAGTTCAAACAATGCGTCGCCCCGACGAATGACGTCTCCGTCTTTCTTCAACCACCCGGCGAAAATACCCTCTTCCATCGACCAGCCGAGACGCGGAATCGTGATTTCAAATGACATTAGGCAATATCCCAAATTTCAAATCTCAAATTTCAAATCTCAAATTCGCTATTCCCGCACTAACTCCCGGATCGCGAGCGCCACATCCATCTCCGTAGGAACGACCGCCGCTTCCAGTGTGGGTGCGTAGGGAGTCGGAGCAAATGCGCCGTTAACTCGTTTGATGGGAGCATCAAGATCGTTAAAGCCCGAGTCCGCAATTTGAGCTGCGATCTCTGCACCTAGGCCAAATGCCGGTGGAGTTTCCTCAACAATCAACAATCGCCCCGTCTTGGCGACAGACCGCAGAATCGTGACCGTGTCTAGCGGTGAAATTGTGCGAGGATCCAGCAGTTCGACTGAGATATTTTCCTGTTGCAGCATGTCACAAAGTGCCAGCGTCACTGGCACCATTTTCGCTAATGCGACAACCGTGACGTCCGTCCCTTCACGCACGATGGACGCTTTGCCAAATTCAATTTCATAATCATGTTCTGGCACATGACATTTCGCCGTCAGGATTTCGCGATGTTCCAGAAACATCACCGGATCATTGCACCGCAAGGCCCGGAGCATCAAGCCCTTTGCATCATACGCATTCGACGGCATCACGACGCGAAGCCCCGGGACCTGACCGTATAAAGTGTGATAGCTACCGGAATGATGCGTCGCGGCAGAATGCCCGATGCCCACGCAGCCGCGAAGCAGCACCGGCATCGTGAGTCGGCCGCTCGACATGTACTGCATCTTGGCGATTTGGTTGATAATC
The DNA here is from genome assembly GCA_003670925.1 of Planctomycetota bacterium. Taxonomy (GTDB): domain Bacteria; phylum Planctomycetota; class Planctomycetia; order Planctomycetales; family Planctomycetaceae; genus SXXK01. Next base: position 16,743 of record QWQG01000186.1, read on the forward strand.
TCACCAATCGAATCCAGAATAAAGTCAGCGAACATGAAATCGATGACGGGGCGCGTCCCTGTCATCGCGGCTCCACCCGCCAAACCTACAAAGCCGCGTTCACAGATCGGTGTGTCACAGAGCCGTTCGGGGCCATGCAAATTATAAAGTCCCGGAGTCGTACGGAAATTGCCCCCGCGAATTCCGATGCCTTCACCCATCACAAATATTTTTGGATTGCGAGACATTTCCCCTGCGAGAGCTTCGACTGTGGCCTGCGTAAAAGAAATTTCACGCGGCGGTGACGGTGCTGCCGGCCGCATGGGACTTGATTCTGGTGTCGATCCGGCATCTGTTTGTGAATACACGTATTTGGTTGCGGATGCCGCTTCGGGATACGGACTCTGCTCTGCGAACTCCCGCGCATCTCGAACCATTTCTAAAATTTCGGCTTCGATCGCGTCCATAGCGGCACTCAATTCAGCAGGAGCTGCGGCCTTGAGTCGTGCGATCGGACAACGCTTCTTCCATGCATCCACCTCTTCGCGAGTTCGATACGTGAAGTCTCCCATCCCTTCTGAGTGTGCTCGTGTCCGGTAGGTCTTGCATTCAATCAGGGTCGCTCCCTCGCCGGCTCTGGCCCGCGCCACGGCATCTCCAGCAATGCGCGAGATTTCAACAACGTCGTTGCCATCGATTTCAAAACCCGGGAGGCCGTATCCTGCAGCACGACCTGCCACACTCGGCGAACCACTGGCATAGGAAAACGGGATCTCCGTTGCATATTGATTGTTTTCGCAGATGAACAGCGTTGGGAGTTTCCAGATGCTGGCCATGTTCAACGCTTCATGAAAAGCACCGTTGTTTACTGCACCATCGCCAAAAAATGCGACTGCGACGTTTCCGGTCTTCAGCAACTTCGCGCTGTAACCGCCACCGCACGCCTGCAGCATGCACGGCCCCACAATGCCGCTGGTTCCCATCATCCCAATTTCAGGCGAAAACAAATGCATTGACCCGCCGCGCCCACGCGAACATCCCGTGGCGCGACCGAAGAGTTCAGCCATCAGTTCTCGCGGCGGCATTCCCTTAGCCAACGCATGTCCGTGACCACGATGCGTGCTGAAGACTGTGTCGGCTTTCGTCAAATGCGAACAGACGCCAGTCGCTATTGCTTCCTGCCCGACGTATGTATGACACGCCCCGTGAATAAGTCCGCGCTGATGACAGCGCGCGAGTTCCTCTTCCGTATGCCGGATAATGAGCATGGTGCGATACAGAGACAGAATCTGGTCATTGGTCATTAATCAATTGTCCTTAGTTGCGATTACCGTCCGGTATTTATGTTCCACGAAACTGTTGTACGGCCGTTCCTTGATGCCCAGGTGTGCCTCCAGCATTCATTGCCGTGTTGCCACCGTCCATTGGGATAATCGCTCCAGTGATCCATGCCGATGCGTCGGATGCGAGGAGTACGGCCAATCCCTGAATATCTTCAGGGCGTCCAAGACGACCGATCGGAATCCCGCTCAGGAATCGTCCTTCGAGCCCCGGGTCATCTTTCATCCGAGCCTCGAGGCTTGGATTCACAACCTGCGCCGGCGTCACGCAGTTGACGCGAACTCCGCGACAACTCCATTCCGTACTCAGTTCACGAGTCATCTGAATCACGGCCCCCATCGCCATACTGTACGCAATATGGCCTCGTCCCAATGCCGTGGTACTCGCCAGCGATCCAATATTCATGATGGAACCACGTCCCTGAGCCAGCATGCGGCGACCGGCCTCCTGACACATCGAAAATCGACCTACGACGAGATTTTGCAGGACTTTATGCAAATCCGCGACTGTCAAATCTTCCGGCCGCGCCAGATGGCCATCTCCAGCAATATTGCCGAGAAAATCTACGCGCCCATACTCGTGATCGACTTGACGAAAAAACGCTACAATCGCGTCAGGATCCGACACATCGCATGCCGATGCCGTTGCGCGTCGGCCCATTTCACGAATCTGCTCCGCCGTTGCCTCAGCGCCTGCGAGATTACGATCCACGAGCATTGCATCCGCGCCGCATTCTGCCAATGCCAACGCCGTGGCTCGCCCTAAGCCCTGAGCAGCACCAGACACCACTGCCACTTTTCCCCTGAGATCAAAGAGTTTCATAAAAAACCAGTCTGATGAATGTGCGGATCTAACCCCCAAAGAATGGGGAGATGCGCTGGTGATAAAACTCGACGATCAACGGCCAGATTTTTGTCCAGAACACCAGCATGGCGATCGCGGCATAAAAAATTCCGCAGGAAGCGATACCAACTCGCTGATACCAACGCGGCCTAATCGGTTCCGGCAACAGGCGGCAGTTGATCCAAAGAATATGAAACGCCGTAAAAGCGAGGGCCACATTGTTCACATTCGCAATTAAAGTCACCATCAATTTTGGTGCGTCTCCTACCAAGAGGAACAACGTGACCATCACAAACGACCAGACCACGTACAACGTCAGAATCGAATAGTAGAGATAATGAACCTGATTGTCTTTCAGCCGGGTGCGAGCAAACCGACTTCCCGACCATAAAATATCGGTCCAGCGTCGCGCGAAATCATCGACGATCGACATTTGACTCGGAAGGAACACCATCAGCCCGACAAAGAGCGAAGCCGTCCAAAGGATCGGCGCCCAACTGCCCAGCGAAGCCGTCTGTCGGATCCCATCTGCTGAGATCAGTGGCTGTGAAAAAGTAATGTTTTGGCCGTACATGGCAGAATTACGAGCAAACTGAATCGACATCAGCGCCGGCAATGCCATGCCCATAAAACACCCGGGAATCCAGACTAAAATCTGATCAGCTAAAATATATTTCCACCACACGTGCCAGCGTTGCAAATTTTCCGCCGTGATCGGAAAAACTTTTCCGACATGACTCAAAGCCACTTTGCGACCGCCCACTGCGCTCGCAATTGCCCCTACCTGACTTCCCATTCCCCAGCCTTTATCGCGGACAAAATTACTGTACGCCGAATTGCTTAGACCGCCGCCGCCGGCGTATCCCGCAAACGCGCCGAGCATTGCGATATTACCAAGTGCCAACACAGGAAGAGTTCCGGTAGACCAAAAATGCGAGAACGCATTGGTCACCGTGTCTTTGCCATCAATGTCTGTCGTCGGAATATTGCCAAATTTAAAGAACCCACTGAACACATCAATCCAGCCATCTAAATCCACGAAACACACCCCAAGAAACAGACAGAATCCCAGCACCGTAAACACTTTAATCGTCATAATAAACTGCAGCGTATTGTAAATCTTACCTCCAATGAGCACAGGGAAGACGACGACTCCGAGCGTGATGTACGCAATCGTATTTACTAAAAAGGTATCGGCTCCGGTGGGAGGTCGATCTAGCCACAACGTGGCAATCAGAACCGCGGCGTTTGTTGACAGTCCAGGGATCAACGCCGACAGACTCATGATCAGCGTGACGCCAATCCAGAACGCCGGGCCGGGCGCGGTCCTCATGAATCCAGTGAATACTGGCTCACCGCAATACAAAGCATAACGCCCGCATTCGATGTTGTAGAAAGCCTGCGTAATAATCGCGATCGTCGCGATCCACATTAATCCACCGCCATACTTTGCCGTCACATCGGGGCCAAACAACCATTCGCCGCCCCCAATTTGGGCTCCACACATCACGATCCCAGGCCCAATCAGGCCCGCAAGATTGCTCAGTCCAAGCGGCTTAGGTGCCGGTAAGTCAGCCGTGTTCCACGGAGGGATTCCGACACAATCGTGTTCTAAGGTGTCTGTGTTTTGATGGTCCTGAAAACCAGAAGTAAAAACGGGTTTTGCTGGTGGCTGGGTATTCTCGGTCATTTTTTGGGTTTTCTCGAACACTGAGTTTGCATGAAACTTGTTGAGACACAAGCAACTCGCTTCGTCACATTCAATTCAGGAATCAGAATCCAACTCAGCGTTGACAGTCGTGTCCCACGCGTTCCACGCGGGTCCCTCAGCGTCCACCAGACGCATGAAAAAACTTTAACTACCTCGATGAATTCCTAGGCACGATAGTCCAGTCGCCTGAAAATTTCTATCCTCACGCGTGCCAAATTATGGATAAGTGCAGCGACCTTGGGGGTGCAAAATATGCCAATGCAGCGGATACTTTGTAGCGATCGACTGGCGGTTCATGTAGGCTACAATACGCCGACCAGTCTCTTTGTCTACATGCAAGTTGAATCGCCATGAAACCCTGCTCTTTACTGTCTCACTGTTTCCTTGTCACAATGCTTGCGGCAGGGTGTTCACAACCGGCATCGCAGGCTGTGGAAGCAAATTCAGCGGTAACATCGAGCAAAGACACGACAAAACAGACTGGAACTCCTGTTCAACCGCCGGCATTGGTGCGTGTCGTCACGATTAAACAGGAAACCATTGCACCGGAGTTCCGGGCGTTGGGGAATGTCCGCCCCCGCCATGAGAGCATCGTGGCTTCAGGCTCAGATGGAGTGGTGGCTAAGTTTCACGTAGAGGTTGGCGATTTTGTCAGTGAAGGCGCGGTCTTGTCTGAGCTGCGGAACGAATCTACAAAGCTTGATATTGAAGAGCAGGAAGCGATCCTGAAAGAGCGGCAAGCAGAGCTCGAGGAAATCAGTGTGCCGCACAAAGAGGACGAAGTCGAGGCGTTAGCTCGCAAGTTGTCGGCCGACATTATGTATGCAAACGCAAAACGCCGAATGGAAGAATTCACCGCACTGAGCGCTCGCGGGGCAGCCAATCAATCGGAAGTCAAAGATGCCCAAGATACGTTAGACGCTTCGGAACAAACTCGACGGGCTGCCGTGGCAATCCTAGCAAAAATCTCGCACCCGCGGCCCGAAACGGTCATGCAGGCCAAGGCCCGGCTCGAGGCACAGGAAAAGCATGTCGCTTTTTTGAAGGCGGAACAGGAAAAACGCACCACCAAAGCCCCGTTTACGGGATTTGTCGTCGCAGAACACACTTATCTTGGGCAGTGGCTCTCCAAGGGAGCTCCAGTGGTCACACTGGCGGACCTGCAGTCCGTGGAAGTGGAAGTTCAGGTTGATCAGCAGTATATCGATCAGATTCACGAAGAGAGTCCGGTAGCGCTGAAGATTCAGGGGACCGGATCGTCTCGTGAATGGACAGGCAAAGTTCTCACCGTGGTACCGCGCAGCAATTGGAAAGAAGGTTCCCGAAGTTTTCCGGTGATCATTCGCATTCCGAATGAGGGATTCTTCGACAAGGATTCTGTCCCGATACTGCCCCCGAAACCGGCGCTTCGGGAAGGCATGATGGCAGAGGCTGAGTTTAGTGGAGAGGCAGTGGACGCAATCATGGTGCCCAAGGATTCGGTCGTGAGAACCTCCCGGGGAAATTTCATTTATGTCATCAATCCCTCTCCGGAAGGGCAACCCCTCAGCGTCCGCCAGGTTGAAGTTACCCTCGGCATCGGCTCGGATACTTGGATTCAGGTGACCGGCGAGAATCTCGAGGCTGGCATGAAGGTGGTCACAGAGGGAGCGCCGCGGATGCGGCCGTTTCAACCCGTACAGATTGAGAACAAAGAAAAATCGGAGAAGAGTAAACAGGGAGAATAGATGCTGTATCCCTCTAAGTGAACCCGCCTGTACTTTTTCCGCTTGCCCCGTTCGCTGGTACACCCCATGGACCTGATCAGATTCTCCCTCGACAATCCCGTCAAACTCACCGTCGGCGTTATTCTGGCGCTGTTGTTCGGGGGGATCGCTTATCTGGCAACTCCGGTGCAGCTGACACCGGATGTTGCCGAGCCGGAAATCACAATCACAACTCTGTGGCCTGGCGCGAGTGCAGAAGAAGTCGAACGCGAGATCATTGAACAGCAGGAAGAGCAGCTCAAGAGTGTCGAAGGGATGGATGAGTTAAAAAGCGAAAGCTCGGACTCGATGGGATCCATCATGATGCGATTCGCCGTCGGAACAGATCTGGCGGATGCGCGGGCTCGAGTTGCGGAAAAACTGAACCAGGTCGCTGATTATCCGGAGGAGGCCCGGGAACCGGTGATCTCCACGGTCAATGGGAACGCGAATGCGGTTGCATGGTTTATCCTCAAGCCGATCCCGCCAACTCGCGACGACCTGAAAAATTTGATCTCGCTGCAGCCGGAACTCAGGGAACCCCTCGCTCCGCTGATGGAGGGAACGGACCAGATCGATCTTCCTAGGCTCAATCTGCTGGCGAGCGAACATCCTGTTCTGAAAGTTTTTATCCTTGGCCGCAACAACCCGGCACTCATGCGAAAGTTTGCCGAGGATTACATCGAAGCGGCGTTTGAACGCGTTCCGGGTGTTGCAAATGGAAACGTGTTTGGTGGTCAGGAGCAGGAGTTCCGGGTAGAAATTAATCCCACTCGCCTAGCGGCATTCGGAGTCTCCATCGATCAGCTTCGCGCAGCGTTGCTGGCCCAGAATCAGAATACGTCAGCTGGCGATATTGCGGAACTGACTCAGCGCAACGTTGTCCGTACCATGGGTCAGTTTCAATCGCCCGAACAGGTGGAAGAAACCATCATCGTGAATCGGGACAACTCACCAGTCCGAGTGCGTGATGTGGCAACGGTTGGAGTAGCGTACAAAAAGCCGGACGGCGTTGTCCGGCAGATGGGGGTGAATGGACTGGCCGTCAATGCTCAGCAGGCCCCTGGCACAAACATCAAGGAAGTCATGGGCCCGCCACGTGATGCGTTGGACCTAGATCGCGATGGGCAGATCACATCTCTGGAGCTGGCCGAATGCACTCGGATCTATGGCAGCAATCTGCGCATTGCCTGCGAAGAGTTGAACCTTGGAATCCTGCAAACCAAGGGCCTGTACCTAGAACAGGTTTACGATCAGACCGAGTACCTAGACTCAGCAACCGCACTGGTGGAAAGCAATGTGTATTCTGGTGGAGTGCTGGCGGTTGTAATTCTGCTGTTGTTTCTGAAGAGCGTGCGATCGGTGCTCATTATCGGACTTTCCATTCCGATCAGCGTCATTGCCACGTTCATTTTTGTGAAGTTGTTTGGCCGCAGTATTAATGTCATCAGTCTGGCCGGGATGGCGTTCGCTGTGGGGATGGTGGCAGACAACGCGATCACGGTGCTGGAGAATATCTATCGCCATTTCCAAATGGGCAAGTCTGCCCGAGAAGCCGCTCTGCAGGGGACTCACGAGGTCTGGGGGGCAGTGCTTGCTGCCACGCTGGCGATGATCGTGGTTTTCGTGCCGGTGATCTTTGTGCAGGGGCAGGCTGGGCAACTGTTTAAGGATATTTCGATTGCCATCGCCTGCTCGGTCGGCATTTCGATGCTGGTCAGCGTGACCGTCATTCCGGCGGCGGCCTGCTGGCTGCTGGGAAATCAGAAAACTGCCAGCCTCGAATACAATACAAGCCTTGGTCCTTCCGGCCTGTTTGGACTGGTTCGCTTCTGTCATTGGGCCAACGAATTGTTGGCCAGTTTCATGCGACGCCTGATGTCAGCTCGGGGAAGCTGGCTTTGGCGACTGCTGGTTGTGGCAGCGTTTTGCATCGGGTCGGTCTGGTGCAGTTTTCTGCTGTGGCCGGCAACGGAATACCTGCCGACAGGAAATCGCAATCTGGTGATCGCGATCCTTCTACCTCCGCCCGGTTACAACATTGACAAAATGATCGAACTGGGTGAAGACATTGAAAAGCAGCTGGCACCTTACTGGACGGGAGAAGTAAAGCCCGGTGAGCCTCGAATCAAGAACTTCTTTTTCGTGGCGCGCGGGCGCAGTCTGTTCCTAGGGGCTCGCGCTGTGGATGAATTGCGGGCGGGGGAGCTGATTCCCGTCCTGTCGGCCGTCGTCGGCAAACAGCCAGGCGTCATTCCCATCGTGAGTCAGTCCAGCCTGTTTGACAGCGGACTGAGTGGTGGACGAACGATCGACATCGAGATCACGGGGCCTGACCTCGTCGAGTTATTCGAAAAAGCACGGTACGCCTTTGAGATCTGTACCGGTCGGCCGGAAGGCCCGGGCCGGCCAGCAATCCCCGGGGCGTTTCCCCCAGTTGACGACTCAGGGAAGCCGACCGGCCATCAGTTGCGTCCGATTCCCGGCTTGGACGTGAACAGCCCTGAAATCCATCTCATTCCGAAAATCGAAAAGGCGGCTGAACTGGGAATCAGTGCTACTTCCATGGGCTATGCCATTAACGCCCTCGTGGATGGGGCCTTCGCGGGCGACTACTGGCACGAGGGGCGTCGGATCGATCTTGTCATTTGTGGCGATGCGGAGTTTTCCAAACACTCTCATGACATAGAGAATCTGCCGGTCCAGACTCCATCTGGGACGACAATTCCGTTTTCATCGATCGCAGATGTCCTGCTCACATATGGACCAGAGCAGGTGAATCACACAGAGCGAGAGCGTGCGGTCACGATTCAGGTAAAGCCGAAGCAGGATATGCCTTTGGAAACAGCAATGAAGATTGCTGAGGATATGGTCTGCAGGAAGCTCATGGAGCAGGCAGACTTTCAGAGTGGCCTTTACCAGGTTCGCCTCGCAGGTACCGCCGACAAACTTGCCGATACTTGGTTTGATCTTAAATGGAATCTGCTGTTGGCGCTGCTGCTGACCTACCTCCTGATGGCTGCACTGTTTGAATCGTTCCTGTATCCGCTCGCCGTGATGATCAGTGTTGCTTTGGCGTTGGTGGGAGGACTTGGCGGACTCAGGATCATGAATGCATTTGTTTACCAGCCGCTCGACATGCTGACCATGTTGGGGTTCGTGATTCTGATCGGAACCGTCGTGAATAATGCGATCCTGATCGTCCACCAGAGCCTGAACTACATGCGAGAAGAGGGTCTGAACTCCGTGGATGCTGTTTGCGAAACCGTGCGAACTCGCATGCGTCCGATTCTGATGAGCACGCTGTCCACGGTGCTGGGCATGCTTCCACTGGTTGTCCCAATTCCCATCTGGGCTGACGGTGCCTGGGTGTGGAGCGTGGGCGCAGGAAGCGAATTGTATCAAGGACTTGGAGCGGTAGTTCTCGGCGGCATGATTGTGTCCACGTTCTTCACGCTCATCCTGATTCCGGCTGGTTTCAGTCTGGTGATTGATGCCGCAGCAAGATTCCATCCCATCGTTGGGCCATCGGGATCGCCAGCTGGCCACCTACCGCTGTCAAACGTTGACATTGAGCCACGTACCGCTAGCGACCAGTGACGATCTAGGGATGTCTCAAAATCGTGCGGACTTGTGTCACTTGTCGGCGTAGACTAATGGTTGAGACAGCAGTTCTTGAACGTACGATCTGGAGCATGAAAATGTGGCGATGTTTGTTCACTGGCCTGATTTTTTCGGTACTTTCTTCGAATACGGGCTTTGCGGACGACCTGTTCCTAGAACGTTTTGCTCTGGCAAGTGACCGTGAAGCGGTTCTGAAAGAACTTATTCCTGGGACACAGGAATATTACTATTTTCACTGCCTGCATTATCAGAATACGCAGCAGTTTCAGCGAGTTGAAGATCTCCTGCAGAAGTGGATAGCCCTCCACAACAGCGGAAATTTGATCAATGAGATCCAATATCGCCAAGCCTTGCTGACTTACGAACGCAATCCCCAAAAAACACTGGATTTCATTCGTGATCACCTTGGACTGACTTTCAATCATCAGAAGGATGTCCCGAACTCCGAGCCGGATTTGCCGGAGACGCTGGATCAAAACCTGATCGCACGCGAACGACTTCTGCAGCAGGCCTATGTGGATCACACGAACCTTTCAGGTGTGACGACTCAGTCATTTCCATGGCTGATCGGCACGGAACTCAACCCCGAACGCCGACGACATCTGCTCAGCCAACTGGATCGGCCAGACTTCCCGAGCCTTGCGAAAATGCTTGTCGATGATCTGAACTCTGAGAACAGCGGCGGCTTTGGTTCTCTGGGGATTCACCAGCGACTAATGCTCGATCAGCTGCAGGAATGCGTTCAGCTCATGCCGACGTTGCGGGATCAGTCAGCGTTTGTCAATGTGTGGCTCCAGCGTCTGGCTCCTGACAACGATGTTAACTCTGTTCAGGATGCTATCGAACGCGAGGCACATTTGACGCGCTTGTGGGAATTCGTCAAGTCCTTGTCGTCCGCACAGAACTCGCTGAAAGCTCACGTGCTCTATCAGCGACTCGATTTCAATCGATCGAAGAACGACTACGACAAGGCGCTGTTTCTGGAATACATCAAATTGCCGCGGCATGCGCCGTACATGAACGGCACATATATGCAGCAACCATTGTCGCAGCAGTATCCCGCGGACCTCGCCGCAAATTATTCGTCTTTTACGCGATGCCCGGTCATTGGTAATGACGAGCCCCTGATTCGCGACTACCTGCATCGCCTCCTGACCGAGGCAGACAACACGGGCGAATTTCAACCGTACATCAACGACACATATCTCAATCAACGGTTTGCAGAAACAAAGATCGTGAATGGGCTGGGTAATCCGGAACAATGGTATGCACTGCTCCCACCGGCAGATTACCAGATCCTCCGCGACCGTGTGGATCTCGATTTTTCACCTACGAACAAGACGCAGTTCACAGTCGATGAAGCTGTCGGCTTGGACGTGTTTATCAAGAATGTTCCGACCCTGATCGTCAAGGTTTTTGAAATCAACACCGCGAATTTTTATCGTGATTTTGACGCTGAAATCAACACTGACATTGATCTAGATGGACTGGTTGCCAACCACGAAGAAACTCTCATCTACGACGAAGCCCCGTTGCGTCGTGTGCGACGTCACTTTGAGTTTCCGCAGTTGTCAAAACGTGGAACATACGTCATCGACTTTATTGGGAATGGGCATAGTAGCCGCGCCCTGATTCGTAAGGGGCAACTCCGGTTTGTCGTCTCTACGACCTCCGCCGGACAGCAGTTCAAGATCTTTAATGAACTCGGCAAGCCAGCAAAATTGCCCACCGCGACGCTTGGTGGACAGAAGTACGACGCTGACAAAAATCAAAATGTCATCGTGCCGTATTCGACAAATCCTGGAAGGCGATCGATCATTATTTCGTCTGGGGATTTGTCGACGTTGGGGAGTTTTCAGCATGATGCGGAAAACTACGAACTCCGGGCGGGCATTCTGGTCGATCGCCAGTCACTGCTGCGACTGCGGACAGCAAAAGTTATTGTGCGACCACAACTCCTGTTGAATGGCTCTCCAGTGTCACTTCGGCTCCTCAAGAACGTCCGCCTGACGTTGACATCCATCAACTTAGATGAAGTCTCAACCACAGCCACTGTTTCCGATTTTGGACTGACGGAAGATCGGGAAGCTGAGCACGAATTTCTTGTTCCCGACCGCCTGTCATCCATGACATTTACGCTGACAGCGCAAGTCAGAAACCAAAGCCAAGCGAAGGATATTGACCTTAGCGTCGGTGATACAGTTGCCGTGAATGCGAGCGACCGAACTGAAAAAATTGAGTTCGCCCATCTCTCTCAAGTGGAGAGTCGTTACATCGTCGATGTTCGCGGACGGACGGGAGAACCGTTGAAACATCGTCCGGTGTACCTGACGCTTCGGCATCGTGATTTCACCCGTGAAGTGGTTGTGTCTCTCCGTTCCAATGCGAAAGGCAAAATTGATCTCGGCCTGCTGGCTGGCGTCATTTCCGTCAAGGCACAGTTAGCGAATGGAGTCGCGCAGTTATGGCTGCTCGGGACTGATCAGATCGAGCAATTTCGTGTAGTCCATGTGGCATCTGGGTCGCAAGTTCGCATCCCGTGTTTGCTTGCGAATGGCATACCGTCACGCACCGATATCTCGCTTTGTGAACTGCGCGGGAGTGAATGCTTTGCTGACCGATTTGATGCCATTCGCATCCACGATGGCTTTGCGGAAATCAACGATCTGGCAGCGGGGGACTATAGTTTTCTGTTGCGGGATTCTGGTCAACAGATCCTGATTCGAATTACGGACGGCACACAGCTCGACGAACTTGTGATCGGCAAGGCACGAATCCTAGAAGAGCGCTCACTTTTGCCGATGAACATCAGTTCGATTAAGAGCATGGACGGACAACTGAAAATTAAAGTTGAAAATGCCACAAAGCTGGCTCGGGTACACATCTTTGCCAATCTGTTTCTGCCTGCCGTTTCACACTTTGAAAAACTCACGAGAATCTTGAATCCCGGCGTCCTCGTGCAGGCCCAAATTGATCCCCTGTCCGCTTATGCACAGGGACGAAAAATTGGAGATGAATATCGCTATATTCTCGATCGGCGGCTGGCGGAAAAATATCCCGGCAACATGAATGCCCGACCGGAGATGCTGCTCAATCCTTGGGCCGTGCGTGCGACTGAAACCGAGCGGCGAGACGCTGCGGCAGGTGATGAATTCGCGGCGCTGCCAGCCGCTGCTGCTCCGACATCTGCGATGGATGCCGATGCAAAGATCGCTGGAGGTCCCCAGGGTGACTTTGCAAATCTGGACTTTATGGCGGAGGCCGCATTGGTCGCGACCAACTTGCTCATTGATGAACAGGGGTTTGTGACAGTGGATTTGGCAATGATGGGGACGCACCAACACGTCCATGTTGTCGCGGTTGATCCGCTAAACACGGTGGAGCGGAGTTACTCGCTGCCCGATCGATCGCCACGCGTGATCGATCAGCGACTCGCGGAGTCACTGCCGAGCGATCAACACTTTTCGCAACAGAAGCAGATTGACGTTGTTTCAGCTGGGACAGAATTCAAAATTCCAGACGTCACGACGTCACGCTTCCAAGTCTACGATGATTTGGAGAGCGTGTTTCAGCTGTATCAGTCACTCTTGAAGGATCCAACGCTTGCCGAATTTCAATTCATTCTGACGTGGCCGGAACTCGAGCAGCCACGCAAGCAGGAGCTGTATTCCCAATTTGCTTGTCACGAACTTAACTTCTTTCTTTCACAACGAGATCCCGATTTCTTCAATAAGATCGTTAAACCGTATTTATCGAACAAGCTCCACAAGACCTTTCTGGATCTTTGGCTGCTGGACAAAGATCTCAGTGAATACCTGAAACCACGAAATTACCAACATCTCAATACGGTTGAGAAAGGCTTGCTGGGGCGGCGCATTGTAGCCGAGCGTGATGTGACTTCCCGGTTCCTCCGTGAACAACTGGAACTCCTACCTCCGGATGTCGTGCGGGTGGAACTGTTGTTTGGTACGGCGGTCAACGGTCGACAAATGATGCTAGACTTTAATTTGAAGCCGCAAGACGCTCCCGCAGACGGCAGCATCTCTCGCGAAACGGACCGTGGACGCATGTCGATTGACGGCAGGGCTGCTGGCAGCGGCGTGAGACTCGGGGCCGGAGGAGAACTCATGGAGAAGGCCAGCGAGCGGCAAGAGAGAGATCTTGAAATGCAAAAAGACGCAACTCCACTCTTTAGAAAAGAAGCAGCGGCCGCCGACAATGCGTTGTCCGAATCACTCGGGGACAATAGCAGCGACAAACAGAAACGAACTCTGAGTGAGCTATTTCGGCAGACTGAAAAGACTCAGGAATGGGCAGAAAACAACTACTACAAACGACCAATCGAATCGCAAGATGCCAGCCTTGTGACCGTAAATGCATTCTGGGCGGACTTTGCGGCGCATGGTCCGCAAGGCGCGTTCTTCTCCTCTCACTTGGCCGAAGCCTCACGTAATTTCACGGAAGTGATGTTTGCCATGTCGGTGCTGGAACTTCCGTTCAAGGCGGGCGAGCATCAGCAGGACCAGCAGGGCGCGGCTTGGAAGATCAAAGCAGCAACCCCCCTCGTGATTGTGCACGAACAGATTAAAGCGACAGCTGGCGTCGTCAAAGATCTTCCCATTCTTGTGAGCCAGAATTTCTTTAAACACGATGATCGATATCGCACTGTTAATGGCCAACGTCAAGACAAATTTGTGTCCGATGAATTCCTGCTGCACACGGTTTACGGGTGCCAAGTCGTGCTGACGAATCCGACGTCCAGCACTCGTAAGCTGAATCTGTTGTTTCAGGTACCTCAGGGGGCGATTCCTGTGCTCAGCAGCCATTACACTCACAGTCAGGAAACCGTGCTGGAATCGTACAAGACAAGTTCGATTGAGTACTACTTTTACTTTCCGTTCGCAGGTGAATTTGGGCACTATCCGGTAAATGTGGCTCAAGCGCAAGAACTGGTCACAAACGCCGCACCAGTGAAATGTAAGGTGGTCGAACGACCAACGACTCAGGATACCGAATCGTGGGACTACGTCTCACAGTATGCGTCGGCCGCTGAAGTGCTGCGATATCTTGAGACACACAGCCTGCACCAGACAAACCTCAGCCGTATCGCGTGGCGGATGCAGGATGCAAACTTCTTCACACAGGCGATTGCCCAGCTTTCCATGCAACATGCCTTCGAACCGACGGTCTGGTCATACGGCGTGAAACACAACCAACCCGCTGCGGTCCGTGAATTTTTGAGCCAGAATGAACAGTTCGTACAGATCTGTGGCCCGGTCTTGAAAAGTCTGCTCCTCGACATTGAGCCGGTGGAACGCAATCTGTTTGAATATCGTGAGTACCGTCCCTTGGTGAACGCACGGGCTCATCAACTGGGCGACGGCCGCCACATCCTCAACGATCGTTTTCGCGGACAGTTCGCCAATTTCACAAAAATTCTTTCGTATGGGCGTGACGTCAGTGACCAAGATCGGCTGACGCTGAGTGGTTACCTGCTGCTTCAAGATCGAGTGACGGAGGCCTTATCGTGCTTGTCGCAAATCAATGTCGATAATTTGCCAACTCGCATCCAGCATGACTATCTGGCGGCATACTGCGACTTCTTCGACGGCGAACTCGACGTCGCGCGCACCATCGTGGCGAAGTACGCCGACTATCCGGTCGATCGGTGGCGAAATGCTTTTGCCGCAATGGCCGTGCAGGTTAGAGAAATTGACGAAGCCCGGAAACGCGGCAACGCTCAGGAACTCATTGATCCGAACAATCGCGATCAATTGCTGGCTCAGCTAGCTGCCGGAGAATCTACGTTCGAAGTGGCTGTTGATCAGCAGGAAGTCACGGTGGATTTTCAAAATCTTGAAACCATTCAGGTCAATTACTATCTGATGGACATCGAATTGTTGTTCAGCCGTAACCCCTTCGTGCAGCAGGAATCCGGCAACTTTGCGCATATCCACCCGAATTTGTCGCAGAGCATCGAACTTCCAAAAAAGAAGTCGCAGTTTACCTTGCAGCTGCCTGCTGAACTCCGCAACAGAAACGTGCTTGTCGAAGTCCTTGGTCAGGGTAAGAGTAAGCGTGCCGCCTACTACTCAAACTCATTGACGGTACAGACGTCAGACAATTACGGACAAGTTCGTGTGACTGACGAAAAGGGGCGGAAGTCGCTGGCGGGGGTGTACGTGAAAGCGTATGCAAAAATGAAGGACGGCAGCACGAGATTCTACAAAGACGGCTACACGGATCTGCGTGGACGATTCGACTACGCATCTCTCAGTACTAATGACCTCGATAACGTCGAGCGCTTCGCTTTGCTGATGATGAGTGAGGATCAGGGCGCCGTTGTCCGCGAAGTCGCCCCCCCCGCACGATAGGCGGAGCGGTTGGAATTCTCGCAGCTTTAAGCATCCTCACGCCGATTCTCGATCAACACCAAACAAAGATGCGGTCAGCCATAACTGCCTAGGATTTTTTTAGCAAAATGCGGTTCAAACTCGCTTGGCGGCGGATTCTACGATTTGCCGGATGAGTTCTTGGAAGCTCATGCCGACTTTGGTGGCGATCATCGGCAAGTCAGAATGCTCGGGGTGTAGGCCTGCGAGAGGATTGGCTTCGATAAAGTTGGGTTGACCGCTGCCGTCTGATCGCAGATCGATGCGACCCGCGTCGCGACCGTTCAGTTCACGCCATGAGATGAGTGCAATGCGTTCCGCTTCGGCGACTTCAGGATCGTTGTCGGATCTTACGAGATCGTAGCGAACGAGCTCTTCGCAGCGTTCTTTGTTGAGGTAAGAATATGCGCCCGGTTCAGCATCCGACAGGAGTACGATCTCAAGCGTGCCGAGCACCCTTGCGTCATCGCCTGACCCCAGAATCCCCACCGTGAATTCACGACCGCTAAGATATGTCTCGACGAGCACTGGCTGGCGGAAATCGGAAAGCAATGCTGCACACACTTGGCTTAACTCAGCCGCAGATGAAATCCGCGAGGCTGGCGAAACGCCTTTTCCCGTGCCTTCGGCAATCGGCTTGGCGAAGAGCGGGAACGGTAGATTGACCTTCGCGAGATCGGACATAGTTTCGACGACCACAAACTGCGGTGTCGGCATGCCGCTTTTTTCGACAAGTGTCTTCGTGAGTCCCTTGTGCAAGCACACGGTCATGGCAACCGGGTCCCCAAACGTGCAGGGAATGGAATAGGCTTCCAGTAATGCAGGCACTTGGGCTTCGCGGGCGATGCCACGCAGCCCTTCACAGATGTTAAATACCAAATCCCAACGATCACCAGCAGCCAAGCAACTTACCAATTGCCGCACATGACCGATTCGATCCGTCTTGTGTCCCAACGACCGAAGCGCATTTTCCAGAGAATCGATCGTATCTATCCGGTCGAATTCGGCGGTTTCTAGTTCGCTGTAACCTTCAGCGAGGTACGCCTCACGCAGGTCGTATGTCAGTCCAATCTTCATGCCGCCACAACCTCCGTTGCCGCATCCAAATCTTCCCTCTCAGGGAGTTCGGCATACAACTGTGCCCGATACCGCTCCGCTTCGTCGCGATCCATGCCCAGCACTTGCAGGAGTTGCTGCTCAGGCCGCAGGAGTTGCACGGGACAGCCTCCAGCTGGCCGTTCCTTGATCCCATCGACATCGTAATCAAATGGGTAGATGCGGCAGATAAGCGGCCTCTCGATGAGTGCAAGCGTGCATCCCTGAGCGCCAAGAAAATGGCAGTCTCCGTTCGACTGTTGCTTGAGCACGCGCCGCGTTCCATTCGGTCGAAACACGTGATGCTGCCAGAACGGATCTTCCAGCGTCTGATCATAAGACGCATCTTTTGGCGCACGATATTCCGTAAAATCCGTCGCGGATGATGCGACCGCGATGCGGCGGACATCTCCCAGCGTCACGTAAATATCGGTTTTCTGACAACACGTCGAATAGTGTCTAGCACAGCGTGCACATAGGAACTCGTCGGACACAATAACTTCCTAGGGAAAAATTTTGGGGAAACTTCACGTGAATTTCGCTCAACTGCCAGACACACGCGACGACCTCTGGTTGCCGCTTTGTCAACGACCCCCGTCGCACATGTACCGGCAGGCTGATTCAAGTCTATCGGTACACTGCGCGAGATTGACTGAATAGTGTGCTTCTGCATCCGCTAAGTGGGGATTGGATCCGGATAACGGAACGTCTTGCCTTCAAAGTTCCGAAGCAGCAAGTCGTCACCATCGCGTCCGACCAAACTGTCGGGCTGAAGTGGAATTTTTCCTCCTCCGCCCGGAGCATCGATCACGTACGTTGGTACCGCGTAGCCTGTAGTGAAACCACGTAAACCTTGGATGATTTCCAGACCCTTTGAAACGGGCGTCCGAAAATGTGACGAACCACTAATCGGATCGCACTGGTAAAGATAATACGGGCGTACACGCATCAGCAGCAATTTATGAACAAGCTCCTTCATAATTTCTACTTCGTCGTTGACTCCCTTGAGCAACACAGTCTGAGAACCCAGTGGAATCCCAGCATCAACTAATCGTTCGCACGCTTGTTTTGATTCCACGGTGCATTCTTCTGGATGCAGATAGTGAACACTCATCCAAATTGGATGATACTTACGCAGCATGGTGCAGAGCTCCGGCGTGATGCGTTGCGGCAGCACGGCGGGCATCTTCGTCCCGATTCGAATAAATTCGATATGCGGGATCGCTCGTAGGCGGCCGATGATCCAATCAAGCTTTTCGTCGCTGAGTGCCAGTGGATCACCGCCAGAGATCAGCACGTCACGCACCTGCGTCGCTTCTTCCAAGTAGTGAAAAATGGCTTCTAAGCGTTCGACGTTTGGCTGAATTTCCCCGTGACCTACCACTCGTGAACGAGTGCAATAACGGCAATAGGTGGAACAAAAATCGAGCGGCAACAAGAGCACTCGATCAGGATACCGATGCACAAGGCCCGGAACTGGACTGTGTCCATCTTCGCCCAAAGGATCATCCGCTTCGCCCGCCGTACGGACGAATTCTCGCGTCGTCGGAACCACTGTTTTTCGCAGCGCCTGCAACGGGTTTTCAGGATCAAGGAGACTCATGTAGTACGGCGTAACGGCCGTTGGAAGCAGCGTCCCACCATCGGAAAGAACATCCCGTTCTTCTGTGGACAAATCCAAGATTTTCTCGAATTGCTCCAGCGTCTTAATGCGGTGCCGGGATTGCCAACGCCAGTCGTCCCAATCGTCGTCTGTTGCATCCGGATAGAAGCGTTCACGGAACTGGACGGTACGGGCGTTTTCTTGGCGGGGCTGAGTTCCTGCATGATGGGCGGCGTCAAGTCTGACACCATTGCGAGTAGACTGGTTTTGAGTCGCCGTTACTCTGTCAGTAACAGCCTGTCCGTTGCTCTTTTTTTGGCGGGAAGCAATTGCCGATGGGGCAGCGTTTCGAACAAGGTTCAAAACTGACAATTTACTGGGGGGGTAGGTTTGCGCCTTTGTAGCAGTTCCTTCTGCGATGGTCAGGACACTTAGACGCCCTGAACTTCCTGGAGGGTCATCATGCTCCGGCCCGACGGAAGGAGGTTCCGAACTCTCCCCGCCGAATGACGATTCGTCCATTAAATAAAATCTCCGCGTTCTGCATCTGGTCGCACTTCATGATCAGGAATCCCCAAGATGGATTTCATAAAATCCTGAGGAAAACAAGCTGTTGGAAACAAGTGGCAGGCTGGAAATCCGTTTCCTAGTCCGTTTCAGGTCATCTGAAAACGATGGGCACTGGGATTTCTAAAGACAGCAAATAACTCTTCCAAACAATTGAAACGCGAGGCCGATGCAATGGTTGAGAAGTCGGCAGACTCGAGTTAACACCGGCCGACTCCATCCCGGGTTAACGATCAAGCAAATTGATAGCGAGTCTCTTCCCGGATCGATCGCTCTTTCAGCAAAAGCTCCAGGGGTGAGGGAATGACGCCAACAGGCCGAACCCCTCTACACCTCCACATGTGTTTTGTATGGACAACTTGGCCGTCTCCGCAACTCTCGCACAAAAAAACCAGAGCCACTTAGACCAGTCAGATGAGATTCATCGCACCATGCAAATAAACCTCACTGCGCGGCGTTATATCTTTCATCGCTTCCAAATCAATAGATCAGTTGCCGTTGTTTTCCGGAATCAGGAGAAAATCACAAAATTGCAACTGTTAGCCCCGCCAGAGCAGCAAGCACTGCTCCCAGCCAAAACGCAATTACGATTCTTGTTTCAGCGACTCCGCGAAATACAAAGTGGTTGTGCAGAGGACTGCAGAGCAGCACTCGTCGCCGCGTCCGCCGATACCAGCCAACTTGCAGCATTACACTCAGTGTCTCAACGACGAAGACCGCTCCGATGATCGCCAACAGCAATTCATGACCGGTCGATAATGCGGCAAGTGCCAATAAACCGCCGATTGGCAAGGAACCCGCATCGCCCATAAAGACGCGAGCCGGATGTCGATTCCACCAGAGAAATCCGAAGGTGCTTCCAGCCAGCGCCGCACAACTAATCGCAGCGACAGTCCGACTTGAATCATGGATGTCAGGTCCATCACCCCCAACTATTGATATACCGCAAATTACCAGAACCATCGTGCTCGATGCGATTGCTGAACAGCCGCAGGCAAGTCCATCGAGGCCGTCCGTCAGATTGACCGCATTCGACGAACCGACAATCACGAAGGCCGCCCACGGAATCCAGCCCCAGCCAAGGCGGATTGTAGCATCAATCCCTGGAATCATGATGCGTCCTGCGTGGGCACCGGTGGTCTGAAGCATGTACATCCATCCGGCTGCAGCAAATGCAATCAGGCATTGAAAGATGAGCTTTTTTCGAGCTGTCAGACCCATTCTGGCAGTTCGCAACTTAATCCAGTCATCAGAGACGCCAAGCAGCGTGAACGCTGCGACAGTGAGGCAAAAAAGCCATGCCTGCGGGGATGACACATCAGCCATGCACAAGATCGAAAGTACAGTGGTTCCGGCAATCAACAAACCGCCCATGGTCGGCGTGTTCTGTTTCGCGGCGTGCAGTTCGTTCAAACGCGCTGAATCGCTGACAATGCGTTCGGTGAAACGCGACCTGAGCCATCGAATCAACCATGGCCCACACACGAGCGACAGCACCAGCGAAAGTAATCCGGCACCGTATATGCCCATAGAATTTGACATTGCAAATGATTCGCCAGTGAACACCGAGGTCTCCTGTATTACTCAGTCGCTCTGCTGACAGAGATTTCCTAGTCCGATGTGCCAAGAGTCTGAAATCGCTCATGAATCTGCGATTCCAGTTGTCTATTCAATCAACGGACGTTGGCGTTTTAAATGGGCACGATGAAATGTGTCGAATTCGGGCGGCAGCAACGTGAGCAACTGTTCGATCGACAGGGAATGCAAATCCCACGTAAGGTCAAGCTGGCTGAGCACATCTGCAAAGCGGCGCGGGCTTCCGGGACTTTTTCCGCTCAGTCTAGGGCGATTCCGCCCAATGGCAGCGTCGTAGTAAAGCCGAGTGGCAACTCCCACGACGGCGTTGCAGGTGACCAGCGATGGTCGGGAGGCAATCAACGGGACAAGTACGCCGAGTTGAGTTGGTGTGCCGCACAGCAAAGACATGGCGCGACGCGGATCGTCGCGATGAGCCCGATAGATCTGAAATGGCCCTGCCAGAAGATGACGGCAGGTCCGGCGAGGGTCTTCCAGATCGGCCAGCCAACGAAATCGCTCGCCGGGATTCCAGCGATCCTTAACCTTCGGACACAGGGACTCAAACCAGTACAAGGCCAACCAGCACCAAAATCCGGCGTCGGCGCGAAGTGTGGTCGTATCTTTTCGCAACAGCCGAGTCAGGTGTTCGGCAATCTCGAGGCGTGATCGAAACCGACACACTTCGGCCTCAAACTCCGCCTCGATCGGTTCTGAGGTTCCCGATTCTGTCAGCAGTTCTAGCGGAGCGTCCGCCGTCGGATATTCTTTCAGCGATGCGAGAAACGCATCGAACTGTTCAATCCCAGCTTGTGTGAGTCGGCGAGCCAGCATAATGAAGCTAAAACCAATCAAAGCCAGACATATTTCTGCACAAACTCCACGACGTCACCGAAGCACCAATAGGCCAACGATGTCTTGCCGCAGTACAAATGCACGGTCACTTCCACGCCGATCCGCTGAGGCGGAAGATCCTGTCCTGCATTCGCTTCTGCCGTCAGTTCGAACACGGTTCCCAGTTCAGTATCGGTTGTCGAACGAGTCGCGACCTTGGTGAGATGGCACGTGAATTCTTTTTCAGGCTGTGATGCCAGTTTAAATTCCCCTTCAAGTTCGGGTGATTGGCCGTTAACAACTCGGTCCCGCTGCGCCTTCAGCAAGTGCCCCATGCGTTTCTCTTCAACTAATAGTTCCATGTGCCATTGGCTGCCTTCCCCGTCGTTCATGATGTCGAATAAATGATCTCCCGCGCGAACGGGACGATCTTCCAGAAGTTGGCGTAACTGAAAGTCTGGAATGCGACCGCTCGCCTGAGCCTTGATGTAAAGTTTTTCAGCCTTGCGTTTTTCAAGTTGAGCCAGTTGCTTGACGGCGACTCGACCGTCGCCAAGGATTCGCTGCTTTTCCACTTCCAAACGTTTGACAGTCGCCACTGCACTGCCCTTCTGCTCGCCTTCTTCAGATCGCTCCTGAAATTGTGCAGTCCGGATTTCATTTTCTTTCGCAAGCTGCATGTTGTTCTGCTTTTCGATCGCAGCCTTTGCCTCCTCAATCTGTCCGTCCAGTTCGTCGTTCTGCAAGACGATGAGGAGATCACCTTTCTTGACCAACTGATCGGGAGGAATCATGATACCCGTCCGCGTTATCAGGCCGTCGGATGTTGCAAACACGGCAGTTTGTTCCACTGGCATCCATTTGCCTTCAGCCTTGATTGGATATTCCAGCTGATACAACGCCATCACTGCGACCAGTCCGGCGACACCCAACAAGACGGCAGCCGAGATCGCTAACTTTCGACCACGAAACCATTCCAAGCCTTTGCCCATCACTTTCCACAGACTCAGGCCAAAAATTCGCCCATACTGGCGAGAGTTCCACAGTGCCGCTCCAATGTGATCGGCCAAGAGTTCTGCTCGCTGCTCCAGTTGAGGCAATGGTTCTGATTCGGCAATCTGTTCGATTACGAGGCAACCTGTAGCTCGCGGGCGTTTCTTCCGCCGTTCACGATCCTCCTCTTCGCCCTGCTTGCGGACCATGGCTTCGTTTTCAAACATTGGCACGAGCATGACCATCCGGGAACCACTCTCCTGCACAAACGCCGCGAGAGGTTCTTCAACTTGTGGAGCAAGCCCTTCCACTTTGCCAGTGTAAATCAGGGTCTCACCCATCTCAATCACGCGCTGTGACAGATTTCGCATGGCAACGATCAAATTCGCTCGCGGATTAACACTGCTTTGGCCACTCACCGCTCGAATTTGAAAACTACGCCCCTTCCGGATCGCAACACTGACACGATCACAGCCGAGCAAAGCGCGGCTGTCACTCGCTGCTGCGTCCGCGACTTCATCTTCTAGCAACGAACGCTGAAGCCGTAGCGAAAATTGTTCAAAGTCGCTCCAGAATTGATTTTTAAGTTCTACGTTGTCTTCCACGTTACGTCGGCGACCTTCCAGAAATCGCGACGCGTATCCGCACATCTGTTCCAAAAACTGCATGTACCCCGACTGGGCCTTCACCGGTACATCAGGACGCTGAAACAATTCGACGACACCGACACACTTCTTTTCTTTATGCAGTGCTGATAGCACCAAGACATGTTCGGTCGGGAGTTTTGATTCACCCCCGTGAGTCAGCGTCCGAGCTTCACCCGTCTGCATCACTTCGACAAGCAATTTCTCGTTGACTCCCAAGGCACCGGGCGTTTCACGCAGTCCTGTTTGCTCCAAATTCATCTGCGCGAGCAAGCTGAGACGACCAGATTCGTCCAATAACCAGACGACACCCGCACGCGCCCCCACTGCCGTGACCACACGCGTCAGAAATTCCTGAAAGTAGATCGGCGGCGGAATTTCCTGACCCGACATCTGCTCAATCTCACGTGCCAACTGCATCACGCGTTCGCGGACTTTTTTAAGGTTTTCGTCGACTGGTACAGGTTCTGTCATGAAAATAGTCCGGTGTACTGCAGATGATCGGCGGTATGCTGATGGAATGTTTCGTCGTTACGATGCAAAATTGGGCGGGTGTTTCAGCAGAATACCAGCTTGTTTTGGCGCGGAAAACCGAAATCTCCAACACACTTCGCCTTGATTGCCTTAAAACCGCGGATTGTTCATGTGTTCTGAAATACGGTCAAGACCGTTGATCCCTTTGCTTGCAAGAGTTTGATACCGATTTTTATTTTTGCAATCGCATGCGAGGAATAGGCAGAATTGGTAACCTTTCGGCGGCATTCTTATGTGTGGATTTCGCCACTGGTCAGCGGTTCCCCCAATTTGTTGCAGAATGAGTTGCAAATGACTTATCAAACGTCTGACAACAGTTCTGCAGATTTAGCGTGGTCGGGTGCTGCGATGTCTAGGCTTCCTGTCACACCCTGCGATCGCCAAATCCATACGACTGCGATGACCGCGTTTGGTATCTTCTTGATGGTGGCATGCCGGTCCGCGACCGCGATCAGCGATGAAGCTGCCGAATTCACAAAAGAGGTCTGCATCGTGCAGGACCCATTAATTTCCGAGGCGAGCGGACTTGCCGTCAGTCGGACAACTCCAAATGCCGTCTGGCTGCACAATGATTCGGGTGACTTACCGCGTTTATTTCTGATCGGCCTGCAGGGTACGACGCTGGGTATCGTGAATGTGAAGGATGTGACAGCCACGGACTGGGAAGATATCTGTTCATTTGAACTAGACGACGCATCATGGCTGCTCGTGGGCGACATCGGAGACAACCAACGCATGCGCGGAACGAAGTCGCGGCCGTGCCAACTTTTGTTGCTGAAAGAACCAAAACTGAAACTGCCCAGTGCCACAAAAATGATCGCCCAGTCGACAGTCGAGGTTGTCCGCAGGATCGAATTTCAATTTCCCGATGGCGCACATGACTGTGAAAGTCTAGCTGTCGATACCGTATCACGCACCATTCTGCTCGTCACAAAAGCCGATCCCTTTGAGAGCGCGTTGTATTCGTTGCCACTGGCTTTGACGACGGGGAAAGAATCACTGACAGCCGAACGACTCGCCCCCTTGGGCGTCACGTATGCAACTGCGATGGACGTTTCCTCCGACGGCCGTCATTTGGCGATCGTCAATATGTTCAGCGGCGTGATGCTGACGCGCGAGGACCCGGAAAAACAATCGTGGGCCGAGGCATCCCGCGGATCCATCACAGTGCTCACATTGCCAATCCGGAAACAGGGAGAATCTGTCTGCTTCACCGGCGACGGCAATTCACTGCTGCTTAACAGCGAGGGCAAATCACAGCCGCTGTGGCAGGTTCAGCTGAAAACCCCGGAATAAAACCTACTCGGGCATTTCCGCTGGCAATGACATCCCCGGACCTGAACCGCTCTGGAATTCGGTTTGCCTTTTGCCCTGCGTGGCAGCGAAAATGCCGCCGGCTACGAGAATCGTTAGCAGAATCGCAAACAGAATCTTCCAGACACTGTAGGGGCGTTCGCCCTGGACCTCGCCAGTCGCCGCGTTGATGAACACCTGAAATGTCTTGTTGTTGTACTTGTAGGCTAGCAGCCAGACAGGCAGCAACAGGTGTTTGTACGTCATTGCGTCGTAGCGACTTTTCACGGAACTCACGACCTGTGTATCGCCGCCGATCCGCTGGCAGACTTCTGCATGAATCGCGGCATCAATTCGCTGCTTGCCATCGACAAAGCACTCATCCAGTTCGATGTCGTACGTCCGTGCCATCAGTCCGGCGAGCATCTGCTGATCGAACGCGACAACTTTGAGCAGCGGCCACGGTTCGAGTTCCAGCATGAAATCCCGACGCAGCCCCGTATTCGCCAGCACGAGCACGTCGTCAAAGAATCGCTGGAAATTACCACTGGCTGGATACCACCGCGTGTGCCGTTCCGTGCGTTGGTTCTTTCCTGTGCCTACTGTGACGTAATAATGTTCGCCACGCTGTCCGGTGTAGGCCGTCAGCGTCATGGAATCGAACGTAAAATACGAGAGGTACACGCCATTGAGTTTTCCTGCAGCGCGTTCCTGCCGAAACCGGCTCGGTGCGAACCAGCGAGAATTCACCCATTGGAACAGATTCTGTTTCGCATGATCACCATCAACCTGAAACGGAAGCACGCCATCCACAGGAATACGATGCGCTTCGCTCTTATGAGCGTTTTCAAGCTGCATCGGCGAACCACAGTACGGGCAGAAAGTACTCGTCAGTGTGCCATAGAATTCGACATTGCCTCCACAGGAATCGCATCGCAATTCACGATGCTTAGATTCTGCTTCAGCAACGTCCGGGTCGGCCTTGGTTTTCTTCGCCTGAGCTGCCTCACGCCATTGCCGAATGTGTGCGAGCATGGCGTGGAAGTCCTGCTCAGGCAGTTCGCCTTCCAACCGTCGTTCGATCTGCTTGACGTGTCCGCAATGCGGACACTTCAGTGTCTGTTCGCCGATATTGAATTCCAAGTCCGAACCACAGGATTCGCAGGGAAAGACTCGTCCTGTGCCGCCGTCAAAAGTCTTGCCGACATCATCCGTGCGGACTTCCCTCCAAACAATATCCAGCGGATCATCCACATCGCGTTTGCGTAACTCTTCCGGCATGGCCGCCGAAAAATGCCGTTTGTCCGGCTCGTTTGTCATTGCAGTCCTGCCTTAGTTTTTATACGTCCGCCCGCGAATACGATGCGTACCATGTGTCCAACCAGATTCTAAAAGTCGCCTCAATTCACCATTTTCAAGCCATCATTAATTGCACCGACATAGATCATGGCGATCCGTAAAATGAAGAATACAATCAGAATTACCACCCCCAACCAGATGGCTCCACTGAAGAAGAGAGTCAGCCTGTTCATCGCGCGGCGGGCATCGTCGTCAAACAGATGGCTCAGGCGATCCAGTTGTTCGGGCACCGTGCCGGTTTCTTCGGCGGTCGCCACAACCTGCAGGTATTCTAGGGGAAATAGCTGCGATGAGGTCAACGCGTCTGTCAGCGTTTCACCGCCTTTCATGTCCTCCCAGATCATTGGTTCGGCTGCGACGAAAGCTCCGTTGGCGGTTGCCTTCAGACTGCATTCTAATGAAGGACGAATGCTCATGCCCGCCTGCTGCGTTAATGCGAAGCACCATGAAAACCGGGAGATGGCAAACGACTGCATGCACTTGCCGATCACGGGGAGA
Source organism: Planctomycetota bacterium (assembly GCA_003670925.1). GTDB lineage: Bacteria > Planctomycetota > Planctomycetia > Planctomycetales > Planctomycetaceae > SXXK01. The sequence goes on from QWQG01000186.1 coordinate 43,373, forward strand.
CGCAACAGGACCGGATGCAACGCCATTTGGCCGGCGGGATTGCGTGCCACGAACTTCCACGCAAACAAGCCGAGTCCGGCCGCAGCCAGCCAGCTCAGAAACCAAGTGATAGCGCCAGAAGTTCCATAAAGTCCTAAGCCAAGCACATCAAACGGTTTTCCGTCTGCTTGCGGTGGCATGATTCCAAGAATGAAGATCAACAGGCCGACAATGCCAATCGCTGCCACCAATTGAATCACGGGCCATGCAATCTGGGCGCGGAACTCGCGAACTTGCTGAACACGGGCTTCGTAATATTTAGCCAAAGAAGCAAAGACTTCAGGAGCGCTGCCAGTCAACTCACCGACGTTCACCAGATCGCGAAACAATGGGGGATACAATTCGCCCTCCGCCTCAATAGATTCCGCCAGCGATGAACCGCTGGCGATGGCTTTCTGGAGGCGTTGGGCACTGGCTGAAAGTCGCGAGTCACTGGATTGTTGCGACGCCGTCTGCAGAGATTTTCGAACATCCACGCCGGCTTCCAGCATCCGGGCCAGCGAACGACTGAACGCGCCAAGAGCCTGCGCTGAAATCTGACGACTGCGAATCATGTAGAATTTCCATGGCAATGATCTTGAAACCCGGATAAACCAGCAGCGTCACAGACTATGGCTTTTGCGCAAAGCTCAACGGCTTACCCAGGCATGGGAGTGGTCACGGCCTTTTCAACTTCATCCAGCATTTGAGCCCTGCGGAATGGCTTGTAAAGCACAGCCTTTAAGCCTTCCTGTCTGGCCTTCACAATCGAATGTGAGGCATCGTATCCAAATCCGGTCATCATAATGATGGGTACATAGCTATTAATTTCACGAAGTCGCCGGAAACATTCGTAGCCGTTGGCATCTGACAACCGAATATCGGTGAGCACCACGTCATAGTGATAGTTGCGAAGCATCGCGCAACCTTCAGTCGCATTCTGGACGGCTTCGACTTCGCACCCCATCTGCCCCAACAAGTTGTGAGCATCATCGCGGGCGGCTGAATCTTGGTCCACCACAAGCACGCGTTTACCCATCAGTGCCTTTCGCGGCGGGCGTTGGGGGGTCGTCTTGTTCAGCCGGGTGTCTACTTTTCCAGGCACGCTGCCAACATGACCAGAAATCTTGCGAACGCGATCAGTGATCAGATGCAGGCGGTCGCAAACGTCTGGATCGTGCCCAATGTAACGCTCCAGAACCCAAGTGGCGGCGTTGAGGATTTCATCGGACGGCTTGGAGATTTCACGCCGGAGTCGGTCCGAATTTTCCGTCTCCACCGTGACTTTTTCAGCGGCCAGCAGTTGCAACTGATTGAGCGAACTCGCCACCACACGACTGAATAATGTGAGGAAGTCGAGGTCTGTCTGATTGAATGAAAGCGTGCCCGGACTTTCAACGTTAAACGTGCCCAAAACTGTGTCGCGAATCATCAACGGGACCGTGAGGGAACTGCGGGCATCGCTCGCTCCGCGCAGATACAGCGGATCGTTCTGCGTATCCGAACACAGATAAGAGCGTTTGCTGAACGCCACAAAACCCGTGACACCGTTTCCACTCTCAAATGCGTACAATGTGCGGACTGCGGCCTCAGCATCCATTCCGTCTTCCAACAATGGAATGAGTTCGTGGGTTTCCGGATCGTTGAGTCGAATCTCGAACGTGTCGTAGCCCAGAATTTCCTGAGTGAACTGTAAGATCTGATCCTTGAGCAACATCACGCGTTCTTCGTGACTCATGGCGGTGACTTCTTCCGCCGTCAAATTGCCCATCTCTAGGCCCGCGCGATAAATAGAATCTTGCTTCTGTTTTTCCAGAACCTGCATACTGACGTCGCGTACGGTCAGGATCATTGCTGACTGCTTGCCATCCTCCAAATTGATGGCGGTTCTTGCCAGTCTAAGTCCCAGTGAACTGCGATCTTCGCAACGCACCGTGAAAGATACGGCTTCAATGCAACTTGCTGCAATGGGAATTCGTCGCAGATCTGTGCCGTCTGCAGGGAGGATAACATCGTGCAACCGCTGCCCCACAATGAGTTTTGCTGTTCGCAGTAACTCGCGAAATGTGCTGTTGTGCCACAGGACGGTAAGGTCATCGTCAAGCAGTACGATCCCATCCGGTAAAGCACTCAGCAAACCCATCGCACAGACCTGAAGATCGGACATCAACTGCGGTTCAGATCCGTCCACAACCACATAATCCGCGGACACATCCGGAAGCCTGACGTGATTGCAGGAAATTACTTCGACTCTATCGCCGGTCAGTTCTTTAATCTTCGGAACTGTTGAGGCAGTATTACCAATCACCAACATACGCTGACGAGACACGGCCATCTGCACAAATCCTTGAAGCCCGTTTCGGCACGCTGCAGACTAAATTGACAAGCAGCGGAATGACAATCCCGTTTCGCCTCAGACGCCATTGCCAGAAAGACAATCGGAAAACGCGACTCACTCAGGATTCTGCCCGTTGAACGTCAGGACTGCAAGAAGGATTCGTAATCTCCCTCAAACCCGGCAAAGTTTCACGGTGCCGTATTCTGTGATTTCACACAGGCTTAGCCAGCAGACCGCACGCCGCACGAACTCGCTCGAGAACTTCCTGAGCTTTGGCACGCGCCCGATGAGCGCCTTCCCGGAGAATATCTTCGACGATATCTGGCGATGTCTCCAACTGCGTGCGGCGTGCAAACGCAGTTTCAAAGTGGGCAATTGCCGCTTCGTACAAAGCTTGTTTGGCTTCGCCATAACCCATACCGCCCGCACGATAGCGTTCCGTTAATGTCATTTGTGCTTCAGGTGTGGCAAACAATTTGTAGAGCTCAAACACTGAACAGGTATCCGGGTTCTTAGAGGACTCCTTCGATGTCGAATCAGTCTTGATCGACATAATCATCTTTCCCAGTTTCTTTGGCGTTTCGAAAATCGGAATTATGTTGTCGTAACTCTTGGACATTTTTTCACCGTCCCTCCCCGGCACTTTCGCAGAATCGTCCAGCACATAGGCCTCTGGCAAATGCAAGGTGTCGCCATAAATTGTGTTGAATCGCTGCGCGAGGTCACGCGTGACTTCAACATGCTGAATCTGATCCGCTCCAACGGGTACCGTTGTACTGTCGTAGATCAGAATGTCGGCGGCCATCAGAACCGGGTAAGTGAACAGGCCGGCGTCCGCCGCAATGCCTTTTGCTTTCTTGTCTTTAAAGGCATGGCATTTTTCGAGCAAATGCATTTGCGCGATGGTCATCAGCAACCATGTGAGTTCCGTGGTTTCCGGCACATCTGATTGGCGAAAGAGCGTGGCCCGCTGGGGGTCCAGTCCCAGGGCGAGCAGGTCCAGTGCTGCGTCTTTTACATTCTGCCGCAAAACGTGCGGTTCCCTCACCGTCGTCAAGGCATGCAGATCCGCAATAAAATAGAAAGACTGCTCATGCCCCTGAAGCGCAATGTACTGCCGAATTGCACCGAAGTAATTGCCCCAATGAAATCGTCCAGTGGGTTGGATGCCGGAAAGAATTTTCATGGATGAGATGTCGTTTGTGGTTTATGTACGTTGGACATTCCTGTCCGACATGCTGTCAGCAAACTTTCCTGATGAAAGAATCGGTTGAACGGCCCGAATGAAGTTCGTGAAGATTAGTCTACACAGTCGGAGTTTTCAGCGTACCGACAATTTCCGCAACGCTCTCCGCCCCTAAAGTTTGTAACGCGGCGGGCAGTTCACGAATCAGTTGATTTGCAAGACTGGGATTATAGAAGTTGGCCGTGCCGATCTGAACTGCCGTCGCGCCGACTAAGAAAAACTCCATGACGTCGTCGATCGACTGAATTCCGCCAATCCCAATGATCGGGATGTTCACCGCCCTCGAAACCTGCCAGACGATGCGGAGAGCCAGTGGCTTGATGGCCGGGCCACTCAGCCCACCCAACACATTCCCGAGCACCGGACGTCGTTTCTTCCAGTCTACGGCCATTCCTTGAAACGTGTTGATGAGTGAAACGGCATCAGCCCCAGCGTCAGCCACCGCTTGAGCGATTGGCACCACACTGGTAACGTTGGGTGTGAGCTTCGCAATCACCGGAATGTCACACACGCTGCGGACCGCTGCGACAACTTCCGCAGCGAGTTCCGGACTCGTACCAAAATCGACGCCGCCGGAAACGTTCGGGCAGGAGATATTCAGTTCAATCGCTGCCACGCCTGCGCACTGATTCAGGACGCTCGCCATCCGTCGGAAATCGTCGTTGGTCCTCCCGGCAATGTTGACAATGATCGCCGTCCCAAGGCCGCTGAGATACGGGAGTTTTTCAGCCACGAATTGATCAAATCCGTCGTTGTCCAGACCGATGGAATTCAACATGCCACTGGCCGTCTCAACCGTCCGGGGCGGCGGATTGCCAGGACGCGGCTGCGGCGTCACCGTCTTCGGAACAATTCCACCCAGTTGCTTAAAATCTACAAAGGCAGTCATCTCCTTTGCGTAACCAAAGGTTCCCGATGCCACTAAAATCGGATTCTGCAGCCGCAAGCGGTTCAGGCTGACACATAACGCCGTCATTCGTCGCTGTCCTCAACCGAATCTTTTAAACTGGACTAAAAATGTCAGGCTAGGGCTTTGCCGCATCCACTTTTTCCGCTGCTGGATCGGCAGCCTTTGGCTTGGGCCCGACAACCTTGACAAGGCCACTCATCGCCACAATTAACAGGCCAAGCAAAATTGAAATAGTCGTCCATTGAGCGGCGTTGTCTCGAAATTTCTGAGTTCCTTTTGATCGACCGACAAGCACGGATGCAAGGAAAAAGACGCCCAATGCGAGCACGATTTTGGTGTCAACCATCGCATGCCACAGTCCGTCACCTCGGTGCAGGGGAAGAGCTTGAATATAATTGTAAATACCGCTCAGCAGCAGACCGGCAATTGCAGCATGCACGAATCTTTTCCAGCGACCGCGAACCGCGTCTTTTAGCTCTTGCGATTGATTCTGCAAGACAGGCCCGACGACAAACTTCAGGCAAATTGCGCCACCCAGAAGTACAATCGCGGAGCCGATATGCAGCCAGCGTGAAACAATCCCTAGGAGATCGAGATCCATTGAAAACCCTTCAGAGAAATCAAACAAGTTTGTTTAAAGAGTGTTACTTTCGTCGCAATACAAATACAACGTCTTCGGTCATGCCGGTGACCACATGCGGCTGGCGAATGTTGTAGGAGAAGTCATACGTTTCGGCGATCTCCAGTTCAGGCACTGATTTTACAAGCGACTGAAACTGGGCCTTTTTGTAGGTGCGGTATTCCATGTGATCCACAATCCGCATTCGTTTTGTCGGCGTGAACACGTCGATGTTCAGACCAAGGTGTTCGAGCCGCTTTTTGCGATCGATTCCTTTCGACCACATGTGCGAATTGATAACAAGGTTGCCACGTCGAGCAGACCAGCTTTCTTCCTGCATTGCGGGACACGATGTTGGCTCCAAATGGATACCCAGGACATACAATCCACCCTGATTCATCGCGTTGCTCATACATTCGAGGTGATTGCGTGCCTCCTTTTCGGTCGCGAGGTGGCGAAAACTGTTGATCATGTTAAAGGATGCGTCAAACTTCTTTTTCAACTTAAAGTCTGCCATGTTCGCGACAACTACTGATTCCGGCAAGTTGTACTTGCAGAGCCGCTCGTTGCAGAAATCGACCGCCTTGGGGTTCAGATCATTCCCTGAGACGTCATAGCCGGATCTCCCCAACTTAATCAGCAGCCTCCCTGTGCCGCAGGCCGGCTCAAAGATGCGTTTTACCACGCAGCCCGCGTGCTTCGCAAAGCATGCCCTCAAAAACCGGAATTCGGCAGCCACATCCGATCCAAACAGCAAATCGTAGTACTTCGGATAGTCGTAGATGCTGGCGGCGACTTCAATCGACATAGATCCCACTCAGAATACGCGAAAATTTCAGGGCTGCCCCGCACCGTCGAGCTCAGCAATTCTCGGGCGAAGCTTACCGTGTGTTCCCATGAAAGCAGCCCTCTGAGCGACGGGAACCCGGAAAAAAACGCCGTCCGTGCGTTTTTGGCGAATTTTGGCCACTCTGAGAAGCCTTTGCGAATCTCAATAACAGTTATCCATCTGGTGTTGAACGTTGAATTCCAGATCGATATGCTCCCTCGCTTGCGAAAAACCTGTGTGAAGTGGTATGACACTTCCACAAGCTGGTTTTCAGCTGCAGAATTAAGTTCTCGGCGGTTCCGCTAGGACTGCCGCGTTGTCGAATGCGTATTGAATTCACTAGTTTTAACGAGTTTTGATTCAGGGTGCTCTTAGATGTCGCAGGATCTTCTTCTTAAGGCTGAACGCCGTACAACACTCGGCACCGTGGAGACGCAGCGTTTGCGGAGTGCGGGGCGGGTACCCGCAAATATTTACGGAATGGGAAAGCCCGGCGTGTCTGCCTCCGTTTGTGGCGATGCCATCGGTAAGCTCGTTGCAACGCTGTCTTCGGTGGTCGATGTGGAAGTTGACGGAGCCATTGATAAAGCCGTCGTCCAAGAATTGCAATGGGACGTGTTTAGCACCAAAGTCATGCATGTTGATTTGCGGCGCGTAGACCCCAATGGACGAGCCACAGTCGATGTGGTACTCGAACTGCGCGGCGAGGCCGTCGGTTTGAAAGACGGCGGAGCAGTGCGGCAATTGCTGAAAACGGTAAAAATTGATTGTCCGGACTATCGTATTCCAAAGTCAATTGTGGTGCGGATGGGTGCGTTGCAGGTTGGTGATACGGTCAAAGCCCGTGACCTGCAGTTGCCGGATCACGCCCAACTTGTCACGTCGGCAGACGAAGTGCTGGTTGAACTCTATGATTCTCGCAAGGTGGTTTAGGGAATGGCAAAACCAACGCCGGGTTCATGGCAATGAAACTGGTTGTGGGACTTGGTAATCCAGGGCTTCAGTATGTAGGAACTCGCCACAACGCGGGTTTTGATGTAATCGCGGAACTCGTGCGGCGATGGCAATTAGGCAAGCCGCAGACAAAATTTTCATCGGTGATCTGGGAATTCTTCTCGACGACAGGCAAAGTTTTTCTGGTAACACCGACGACGTATATGAATCGAAGCGGTGAAGCTCTGCAGCAGATTACAAGTTTCTATCAGGTGTTGCCGCAGGATGTGGCTATTATTTGTGATGACATCAATTTGCCTCTCGGGAGAATTCGTTGGCGAGCCAGTGGTTCAGCTGGTGGTCAAAAGGGTCTAATCGACATCATTCAAAAACTTGGGACAGATCAGATTCCTCGGGTTAGACTGGGTGTGGGTCGTCCCCCGGGACAGTTAAACGCATCTGATTTTGTGCTGTCTCGGTTTCGTGCTGAAGAACGCGAAGAATCAGAAATAATGACAAAGATCGCGGCAGATTCTGTGGAAGCTTGGATCGCGGATGGTGTTTTAAGTGCGATGAATCGATACAATCGAACATCTGAAGAATAGTTATTCGTATGTTGGTTTTTTCAGGAGCAGTCCTTTCGTGTCAGCCGTAGCAGAAAATCCAGTGCGTCAGCACTTTTATGAAGGCATGTTCCTTGTCGATAGTGGCAAATTTGCAACTGACGCGGACGCCGTAACGAACGATATCATGAGCGTACTTGCGAAAGCGGGCGCGACTGTGGTTGCTCATCGCCCATGGCAGGACGGCAAACTCGCATATGAGATCCAGGGCATGAAAAAGGGCCTGCATTACATCGTGTGTTTTACGATGCGTGGGGCTGGGATGAAAACACTGATTCGACAGTGTCAGCTGAACGAAACAATCATTCGACAGATGTTTATTGTGCATTCTCAGCAGATCTTTGATGCGACCGTGGGCGCAATTACGGGTGCGGTAACCTCGCCTCCAGAATCTCAGTCGAACGAGCGGCCAGAACGTGGTCGAAACGATCGACGTCGCGATGAAATGCCAGTGGACGACGATGAATAGCTTTCAGTGACTGACGGTTTCCCGGCAGTCAATATGGTGTGGAGTCTCAAACGGAGCGACACATGGCCTCATTTAACAAAGTCATTCTGGTTGGCAATCTGACACGCGACCCTGAGGTTCGTTACATCCCGAGTGGCAGCGCGGTGTGCGATATTTCGCTTGCAGTCAATAGTCAATGGACCGATCGCAAGACGAATGAACGAAAAGAAGAAGTCACATTTGTTGAAGTCACGCTATGGGGACGCACAGCGGAGATCGCGGGCGAGTATCTCGCAAAGGGAAGACCTGTTCTCATTGAAGGCCGTTTGAGCCTTGATTCTTGGGAAGACAAAGAAACCGGGCAGAAACGTTCTAAGCTCAAGGTTGTTGCAGACTCCATGCAACTCTTGGGAAGTCGTGATGGTGCAGGTGCTGCCAGCGGCGGGGCTTCCGCCGGCGGTGGCACAGGTGGCAGCCCGGCGTCACGCGGACCAACCCGGCCCGCAGCCCCGAAGCCGCCTGCTGGACGTGTGAACGAAAGCGGAAATAGTCGAGGTGGGGATGCAGATTCCTATCGATCTCCGGATCAAACATTTTATGATGACATGCCCTCCGGTGGGGCCGACGAGGTTCCTTTTTAGGGAATCTCTAACAGTTGTTATTTTGTAGACTCTAATGATCGAACGGATATTTCCATTGCTGGAATCGTCCGATCAGGAACGGTGAAAAAGGAATTGGTTCCCGATGGCTCGAGCAGCTCAAACATCTTCTCGCAACGTAGAAGTCCTCTTGGTACACGACGTTGACAAACTTGGTCAGCGTGGTGAAATCGTGCGGGTCAAACCCGGATTCGCAAGGAATTACCTACTGCCTCAGGGCAAGGCAACAGTTGCGACATTGCAAAATAAGCGAATGGTGGAAAAACACAAAGAACGTCTGGCGGCAATCGAAGTGGGCCGCGTGAAGCAGCTGCAGCGAATTGCGGATACCGTCAGCAAATACAGTGCGACGATCGAGGCGCATGCGACGGCCGATAATCATCTGTATGGTTCCGTGGTAGCGCGTGACATCAGTGAAGCGCTCAAGGCCGCTGGTCATCCGGTTGAAGCCGAACACGTGCGTCTCGACGGGCCGATTAAAGAGCTGGGGATGTACACCGTCAAACTAAAGTTCCACGACAAGGTTCAGGGCGAAGTCAAAGTGTGGGTTGTTCCTTCAGCGACCAGCGGCTGAGCGTTGGGACGGAATTCCCGGTGTTTGGGTTGCTAAAAATCACGAGGCCGTTGACGGCAAGTCAATGTTGCACAATGCCGGCACGCTGGACTGCGGGCGGCAGACAGTTCAATCAAAAAATTACGATCCTCAGGCATTCATTTGTCTGAGGATTTTTTCTGGATGCAGCGGAAGATTTTCGGTGAGGGGATTGAGGGAAGTCAAGACCGATGGCAGACGACAGACTTAAACTTCCCCCCCAGAATCTGGATGCCGAACGTGGTGTACTGGGCAGTATTTTGTTGATGAACGAAGCCATCGACGAAGTCGGTGAATCGCTGAAAACCGAACACTTTTATAGCGACGCACATCAAAAGATGTATTCCGCTATTCATCGCCTGTATGAGAACGGGATTCGCGGAATCGATGCGATCACATTGGCCGAAGAGCTCGTCCGGAGGGGGGACTTTGAGAGCATCGGCGGTGCCGGCTATCTAGCGCAAATTTTAGAAGCCGTGCCCCATGCGGCCCATGTGCGTTATTACGCGACCATTGTTCGTGATAAATGGATGCAGCGCAGTCTGATCTATGCATGTACCGAGATTCTCAGCGAGAGCTATGAGTCCAGTGACGACGTTGAAGGGCTTCTGCAAAGTGCGGAACGCAAGATCTTTTCGATTTTGGAGTCGCAGGGGAATACTGGCAGTTTTGCGATTGCTGACATTCTATTGGAAGCGTTCGTCCGCATTGAGGAGCGGCAGCATACGACCGGCGAAGTCACAGGGATCACCAGCGGCTTCACAGATCTCGATCGTCATACCACTGGATTTCAGCCAACAGAACTGATCATCTTGGCGGCGCGGCCCAGTATGGGAAAGACGGCACTGGTCTGTAACATTGCCGAGTCGGTCGCACGAACATCAAACAAGGGCGTATTGTTGTTCAGTTTGGAACAGTCAAACCTTGAATTGGCTGAGCGTTTTCTGTCGATCACGGCACGCATCGATAGTCACGCCTTTCGATCCGGCACACTCACTGAAGCACAGCATGACGCGATGGTGCGAGCATCGGATGATCTTTCCCGATTGCCTTTGTTTATCGACGACAAGGCCGGCCGGACCATGACACAAGTGGCCGCCATCGCGCGGCGTCAGCATCGAAAGTCGCCGCTCGGTGTGATCATCATTGACTATCTGCAGTTAATTGAACCTGACGAAAAAGGAGCTCCACGCGAACAACAGATTGCGCAGATTTCACGCCGCTTAAAGTTCCTCGCGAAGGAATTGAAAGTACCCGTGATTGCTCTAGCGCAGTTGAATCGGGGAGTTGAACTTCGAGAAGACAAGCGACCGCGACTGGCGGATTTGCGTGAGAGCGGTGCAATCGAACAGGATGCAGACATGGTTATGTTTCTGCATCGACCGGAGCAGTACGACCCGGAGGATCGGCCGGGCTTAGCCGAGATTATCATCGCCAAACATCGGAGTGGACCCACCGGTATTATTAAACTGACGTGGCGGAGCCAATATATGCGATTCGAAAATTTTAGTTCGACAGCGGACAATGATTTCAACCTGTAGGGACCAACCTATGAGTTCCTCGAATTCCCTGCCTCAAGCGGCTGCATCGTCCTGCGGAACAGGTGGAGACTCGGTTCCGGTTTTCAACTGCAGCGTAATTCTCACACGGAACGCGACCAACGGCCGAATTTCCGGGAGGGTCGCGAATATTGCGGGGATCACGGCGGAGGGCAATGCGGAACGGGAGCTGCTCATACTGCTCACAAAGCGATTTAAGATGTTGGTGCAGGAATGTCTGCAGCAGAGTCGCGACATTCCTTGGATTAATCCGCCGGAAACGCCGCTGCCGGGTGAGCAGCAACGTTTTATTCCCGTGCATTTGTAGTGAAGCAGACAAAGGAAAACAGAATATGTCGTTTGCAGGTACATCTCGAGGCTCGGGGCGTCAAAAACTTGTAAAGACACGCATCATTGCCACCGTCGGTCCAGCCAGCGAATCTGTTGAAATCCTGCGCGAATTGGTGCTCAATGGTGTCGATATTTTTCGGCTCAACTTCGCGCACAGCGAGTACGCATGGCTCTCAGACTTAGTCCGCAGGATTCGTCAAGTTTCGGCAGAACTAGATTGCCCCATCGGGATCCTCGCCGATCTTTCCGGGCCGAAGATTCGACTGGGTGAAATTCGCGGTGGCGACGTGTACTGCGATGCCGGCGCGGTATTCCGCTTTATTCGTGGGCTAACTTCGGAAGAACCAACCGATCTGACATGCACTTATGAACCACTGATCGATGACGTCCAACTTGGCGACCGAATCCTCTTGGCCGATGGCACCGTCGCAATGGTAGTGCTGGAAAAAGATGCTGCAGCCGCATGGTTGCGCTGCCAAGTGATTCAGCCTGGAAGAATCCGCAGTCGACAGGGCGTCAATTTACCCGGCGTGGCACTGAGCACACCGAGCGTTACGATGAAAGATCGGCGAGACCTCGAATGGGCATTACAACATCATATCGACTTTATTGGGCTGAGTTTTGTGCGTCGAGCCGCAGATATCATAGAACTGAAGCAACTGATCGAAGGACATCGCCCTAAGGTCATACCGCTGATTGTGGCTAAAATCGAAAAGACTGAAGCTGTTGCAGACCTTGATAACATTCTCAGCGTAACGGATGCCGTCATGGTGGCGCGGGGAGATTTGGGCGTTGAAGCAGACATCTGCCGCGTGCCAATTCTGCAGAAGCAAATCATTCGCCGCTGCAATGAATTGCGCATTCCCGTCATCACGGCAACTCAAATGCTGGACAGTATGCAGACGAATGACCTGCCGACACGAGCCGAAGTGACCGACGTCGCTAACGCCGTGATCGATGGCACGGATGCGGTCATGTTGTCTGGAGAGACCGCCATCGGTCATCATCCGGTGCAGGTTGTGCGGATGATGGATCGGATCGCGGCTGAAGCTGAGCCCTTGGTTCATGCTGCCAGCCTGAACGAACTCCGCGATGACGAGTCCCGCCGCGCGCGACCAATTACGGAGGCTGTGACGCGTGGTGCAATTGCCGCGGCCGAATATCTTCAGGCTGACCTGATTGTGGTTGCCACTGTCACAGGACGAACAGCATTGGCACTGTCGAGATTGCGTGGACGTGTGCCCGTGCTGGCATTTACGGAGCGTGAAGAAGTCGCGCGACGAATGTGTCTTTACTGGGGTGTAACGCCGATTCTCAGTCGCGTCGTGCAGCAGTCAGCTGACACACTGCTCGCATTCGTCCTGAAATGGGGCGAACGCCAACAGTTGCTCACATCCGGCAGCAAAGTCATCGTCGTCGGCCATACCAACTGGCTAGGCGAAACGCATGACCTGATGATGGTGCACGTTGTGCCATAGTCCGTGGGGAAGCAAAGTGCTGTGCAGAAGTGGCGACTTGTCGCGGCCGTCTCCTGACTACTGCCAGACGCCACATCAAGGGACTTAGGCCGCTCACCCGCCTCATCAGCGTTTGGCTGCGTCTCGTGCCGATCTTCAAGAAGCTGGCATCAAGCAGCTCGAAACCTGCCGAAAACCCGCACTTCCCGGCAAGTTCACGTTACAATGGCAGGAATTGGAGTTGTTTAATTGTCGGGCAAGGTGCATGAATTATGTTTGCGGATCGAGTCATTCTGTATTGTCGCGCTGGTGATGGCGGCAATGGTTGCAGCAGCTTTCGGAAGGAAATCTTTGTTCCTCGCGGTGGTCCGGATGGCGGCGACGGTGGCGATGGCGGCGACATTATTCTTCAGGCGGATAATAATAAAGGCTCTCTGGGCAATCTTGTCGGGCATCGACACTGGAATTCTGATCGTGGTCAGCACGGGAGTGGTGCACTCTGCACCGGACGTTGCGGCAAGCCTACGGTAATTCTAGTTCCACCGGGAACGTTGATTACAGACCTCAAACACGGGCACTTATTAAAGGACCTGCAACGTCACGGCGAGAGTGTGGTGATTGCCAAAGGCGGGCGAGGCGGACGGGGCAACAAGCGTTTTGCGACTCCCTTGAATCGGGCTCCACGAGAATCCGAAGAAGGTCATCCGGGCGAGTATCGTGAGATCTCGCTGGACCTCAAGATGATCGCTGACGTCGGGCTGATTGGAAAACCAAACGCCGGGAAATCTACGTTGCTGAGTCGCGTCTCACGGGCAACACCCGAGATTGCTGATTATCCTTTCACCACAAAGTATCCGAATCTTGGGGTCGTGAATGTCGGCTATGACTATGAGTTTGTGCTGGCCGATATTCCGGGATTGATCGAGGGAGCTCATGCCGGCGTTGGTCTGGGGCACGACTTTTTGCGACATGTCGAAAGGACGCGACTGCTAGTGCATCTTGTCGAACCTTCCCCCATGGATCAAACGGATCCGCTCGATAACTATGCTCAAATCCGCGAAGAATTGCGTTTGTATGATCCGAAACTTGCCGAGCGGCCAGAGATCATCTGCGTCACAAAGGCAGAGCTGACGGATGCGGCAACTTGTGCTGAGTTATTGCGGGAAGTCACCGGCAAAGAGGTGTTTTTAATTTCTGCTGTCACGGGTAAGGGACTTCCGGAGCTAACACGACTGATCATTCAACGTTTGGCGAAACTGATACCTGAGGCTCCAACGGTACCAGCAGAACCTGAGGTTGCGACTTAATGCATGACGGTGCTGCGCTCATAATTTGCATCGGTGTGGCTTGTTGAAGAACCGGTTCGCTCTCTGTGGTCTTGATGCGAAGGCATAGGCAGAAACTTTTAACTGCGGCAAGGGGTACACAAAATTTTTGCCCCCTCCCCCCCCGAATAAATCAATACCGTCTCTATCCATTTAGTTCAAAGAGGAACTCTATGAAAGTGCTGCTCGCGAATCCTCGCGGTTTTTGTGCGGGGGTGAATATGGCGATAGAATGTTTGGACGAAGCCATTCGGCGCGTCGGTGCTGGGATCTACGTTTACCACGAAATCGTCCACAATAAGTACGTCGTTGATCGTTTCACGAAGCAGGGCGTAAATTTCGTCAACTCACTTGACGAAGTACCTCTTGGCGGAATTCTGCTGTTCAGCGCTCATGGCGTTTCTCCGGAAATTCGCAGGATCGCTCGCGAACGCAAACTTCAAACCGTGGATGCCACATGTCCGCTGGTGACGAAAGTGCATCTGGAAGCCATTCGTTATGCGAATCAGGGTTTCAATATTTTGCTCATTGGACACGAAGGTCACGACGAAGTGATCGGTACCATGGGCGAAGCGCCGGAGAGCATTACGCTCGTAGAAACGCCCGAGGACGTAGGGCGACTGCCTTTTACGGGCACAGAAAAACTGGCCTATCTGACTCAGACGACGCTGAGTGTGGACGAAGCCACAACTGTCATTAACGCGATTCGGAGTCGTTACCCACAGATTGAATCGCCAAAAAAGGAAGATATCTGTTACGCCACAACTAATCGCCAAGATGCCGTCAAGGCTCTTGTCGCATTAGCGGATGTCCTCATTGTGTTGGGAAGTCAGAACAGTTCCAATAGTCGGCGTCTGATGGAAATTGGTGCAAGTCGGGGAATTCGCTCGTATCTGATCGATGGAGCCAGTGAACTCCAACGTGCTTGGTTCGCAGAAGCTGAGACTGTGGTCGTCACTGCCGGCGCCAGTGCCCCGGAAGTGGTGGTCGAGGAGTGTATCCAGTACCTAAAGTTGAATTTTTCCGCTGAGGTTTCGGAAGAAACGCTTCGGGAAGAGCATGTGCATTTTGCCACTCCGCGTGAACTCTTGACGCTCAAACCAATTACGGAGAGTTCTCAGGGCTGACAGAACACAGGCTTGAGTTGCGGCGGGGCTTGAGTGTTGAACCCCGATGCTGTGAAATGTCAGGCTCCTGCATATTTCGCTGTTTCAGAATGTCCTACTGTGTTTCGAGCATCACTGCTGGTAATCAATGGGCCCAATCGCGGGACTCGTTACGAAATCGAGTCTGACAAGGACATCGTGATCGGGCGCAGTGTAGGTTGTAATCTACGACTTGACGACAGTGAAATCTCGCGTCAGCACGCCAAGATTTTTCACAGCGGTGAAGATTTTGTGCTCCGGGATCTGAGCAGCGCGAATGGGACGCGGGTCAATGGCCATGTCCTGACAGAGCGAGTTCTCTGCAATGGAGATAACCTGCAGTTTGGTTCCAGCGTGCTCTTGTTTCAGATGGCCGAACTGGATCAGCCACCGGTCGCATCCATCGACCAAATTCATTTTGTTGATGATTCGCGGTCGATGCACGCATCAGCGATCGTGCAGAGCGTCGAAGTTGAAGAGGCTCCTGCCACGGTTGCGGAAGTTAATCGTAAGCACGGTCTGGAACTACTCTATCATGTCGCCGAGGAATTGGTGACACCTGTACGTTCACTGGATGATGTGCTGCAACGCATTCTGAATTTAGCAATGCAGGCTATTGACGCAGATCGCGGCTGCGTATTATTGAAAGATCCGGTTGGTGTCGACCTGACTGCCATCGCCATTGCGCGACGCGGTGGGAGTCAATCTGAGTCCACCCAAATGCCCGTGTCACGTTCAATCACAGATTACGTCCTGCGGCATGGAACAGCCGTGCGCACCTCAGATGCAGGCCAAGATGAGCGATTTCATTCAGGAAAAAGCATCGTCACATCGGGTATCCGCGAAGCCATTTGTGCGCCGATGCGTGGCCGTTCTGATTTGCTGGGTGTGCTGTATCTGGACACCACGACGCCGGTCGATCAGGCGATGAACAGCGGCATAAGTTCCCGTATGACTGACGAACATCTACGGACGATTGTGACGGTGGCGCGTCAGGCCGCATTGGCAATTGAATCGCGGCAATTTCAGGACGCGATGCTCAAGGCTGAACGCTTTGCTGCGATGGGCCAGACCATCACCGTACTCAGTCATCATATCAAGAATATTCTGCAAGGGGTTCGCGGCGGCAGTTATCTAATTCGCATGGGTTTGGATGAACACAAGGACGAATTGATTCGCCAAGGCTGGGGAATTGTCGAACGCAATCAGACGCGGATTTACGACCTTGTGATGGACATGCTCAATTATAGCAAAGATCGAGTTCCCGCACTGAAACTGGCGGATGTGAATACTGTGGTCAGCGACGTGATCGAACTTGCCGCAACCCGCGCCACCGAATGTGGTGTCAAGCTAGAATTTCGTCGCGGCGACGATGTGTCGCTGGCGATGTTCGACGTAGAAGGAATTCACCGCGCAGTCTTAAATATCGTCTCAAACGCCATTGATGCTGTTGAAAGTGTTGAGAACGGGGCGGTGGTCGTGCAAACCGGCTACGATAAAGGGGCAGATATGCTGCTGGTAGCCGTAAGCGACAACGGTGCGGGGATTCCTGAAGATCAGCGCGCAGCCATCTTTAATGTGTTCGAGTCATCAAAGGGTTCTCGCGGAACGGGTATCGGCCTTCCGGTGAGTCGTAAAATTTTGCGCGAGCACGGTGGTCGTGTCCGTGTTGAAGGTGGTCCCGGACAAGGCACACGATTTGTTCTCAGCTGGCCGCGCGGCAATGCGACGATTCCGGACATCAGTCGACTTCTTCAATCAGACGATCCCGGCGTAAGGGATCTGCGTTGATCGCGACGCCTCTTTGGAATTAACGTTTTCAACTGAAAGCAGTCCCTCAACATCATGCCACAGTTCAAAAAACATCGCATATCGAAGAACGACAATGTTAAGCTGAATCGGACAGAGACTGACGGGCAGAAGTTAAAAAAAGACCGAGATAGGTGTGAGGTATTGTTCCAGGCACTTCGGAGTGAGCTGATTACGCTCCAAGCTCAACTTTATGCAGAACGCAAACAGAAATTGTTGATCGTGTTTCAGGCAATGGACGCTGCAGGAAAGGACGGCACAATCCGTTCGGTCTTTGAAGGAGCCAATCCACAAGGTGTGGTTGTGACATCTTTCAAACGTCCGTCTGAAGATGAACTAGCTCACGATTTTCTGTGGCGGGTTCATAAATCCGTGCCACCGAAAGGCATGCTTGGCGTCTTCAATCGTTCACATTACGAAGACGTGCTGGTGGTCCGAGTTCACGATCTTGTACCGGAATCGGTTTGGCGACCACGGTACGAAATGATCAATGATTTTGAAAAGATGCTGACCGCTTCAGGCACCCGCATCATCAAGTTTTTTCTCCACATTTCAAAAAATGAACAGCAGCGGAGATTCCAAGAACGGATTGATGACCCGTCTAAACGTTGGAAGTTCGATCCAGCAGATCTCGAAAAACGAAAACTCTGGGACGGTTATGAGCGGGCGTTTGAAGAGATGTTTGACAAATGCGCCACGCGCAAATGTCCATGGTACATCGTACCCTCCGACCAAAACTGGTATCGCGATCTCGTTGTGACAAGTGTGATCGTCGAAACGCTCAAAGACATGAACCCGCAATACCCAAGCTCTGCGGACGTGACGGGTGTGGTAGTCGAATAGCAACTTTAGAGTTGCACAATCCATGGAACGCACGCAACCGTGCGGCACATGGCTTCAATGCAAAACAATAGCCCGTCCCGGGCTAGCATGGCAATCGCGAATCCGGGTGGGGGCGAACAAGAAATAGGCGTCCTTGGGGACGCTCCCTAAATTATACAGAAATTCCACTCCGACCATGTCGTGGCCACCGAGAGTCCAGTAGGTCATCAAAGCCTGCCGTGGATCAACTCCACCCAAATCAGGTGCATCAGTGCCGATACAGCGGACACCTTTGAGATGCAGATAGTTGATCGCGTCTGGGCTGAGGGCAGGCCAGCCTTCGGATTTTCCTGTGAGTGGATCCAGCCAGACACCTTTGTCATCCGGCGTTGGTTTGAAGTGTTGATCAAGATGTCCGGTATGGAACAGTATAATTTGGTCACGTTCGTATGCCCCATGCGCCGTTTCATCAGCTATTAGCAAATCGACGGTAATTTCAGGTGACGCTGGCCATGCCGATTTCTGCGTCGTGCCGACAAGACTGCGAACATCGACCACTCGAGCATCGCCGCAGGTCCAGTCGAGCGGCACTTTGTCGGTTGTGCGAGAACTCAATCCCCGCCTGCCGTATTTGGATTCATACTCCGCCAGCCAACCTCGAACTTCCGGGGAATATTCGACCGCAGCACCTTCCGGCGGAAGAGCAAAGGCAGGCGACACTAAATGAGTGCCTGCCGTCGCATCCATCAGATGTGTGTGGTGCCACATATCAAGGTCAGGTGAGTACAGAAAATCGACTTTCAAATAGACTTGGCGGTGACGCCCTGCGAGCCGACCTGGATTTGTGACGGGAAGATTCATTGCCAGCGTCGGCGACAAGTCGATGGCACGCTTCTGACGTGTGGACGCAATCAGTCTTGCCGGAAGATCACCCCCGACAACAGCAAAGGCTCGTGTTTCAGAATACGGACCATTTGCATGTTTTGGACCAAGCATGCAATAAAACGCCCCCGTCGCAGGCAGTTGGCCAAGATTCGTTGCTGCCTCAGTCCAGATCATTCCATGCCGTAGGCCAGCATAGTGCGTGGGCTCAGCGAGATTTGGCATCGGCCCCATGCTCGCGCTGTCAGTGCCAAGTGTCATCACGCCGCGGGTTGCGAGGAATTCCATGGTCTCTGGATTTGGATCCGGATAGCCGGGTGATTTACGATCCACGACATCGGCGATATATCGCTGCCCCTCCGGAAAAGGGCGATAGTAAGTGTCGGAATAATCGCTCCGAAACAGCACGACGTCACCTAATCTCAACTTACGATGCTGCTGCTCAAATCCTTCAATGTGGGATGGCAGAACAAGTGGACTCACTCCGTTTGGAGCCTTATCAAGCAAATCACGAACATCGATAATACAGGCTTCACCACCAAACTGCCATGCTTCAATTTTGTCTGTATAAGCAAGACCGAATGGACCGGATTTCTCCCGATTTAGGTCCGGACGCATCACCGAATGAGGCGGCACATCGAGTTGCGTTCCCGTATTTCCGTCGATCAAGAGTACGTCAATATTGTAGGCACTGTCCGCCCCAATCGCCTGTTCGTGGATCAATTGAAAACGCGGAAACGGATACGTCGGCCACGTCGCAGGGTATTCCGACGCGATCAGCAGCGAGCAATCCACGAACCGCGTTGTCGCTTCTCCCGTTTCTTGAGCAGTCAGAGAGTCGCCGACAACGCAACAGGCAATGAGCAAAAAACTAATGTGCACAGCCTCAATCGCTGTTCGATGCCGCATCCTGCTGGAACGCCGAAAGTCTATCATGGCTGTACCCCTGCTTTTGAAGTGAACCCAAAGCGTAGATTGCAACCGATGCGAAGCAGACTGTCCAGCGACTTCAAGAGTCGAGACTGCTCTCACAGAGCGCACATCAGCAATTCCGTCGCTCTTTCACAAAATAAGCTCTGCCAATCCGACGCGTGAATACAACGACCACATGCATTTCCCGTCAAGCTTTGATGTACGACAGGAATTCCTGGCCGTCATGCAATCGATGCGGACCCCCGACATGCCTAGACATCCGTTTTACGGAACGCTGAGCAAGTGTTCATTTTGTAAACAACGGCGACGAATTACAGCAAGCGCAAGCAGCCACATTGTTCAGAGGCCCTGTGATTCAGCAATGAGCGTATTCAGGCGTTCCAGAGCAGTAGCGCGATTCGTGAGAATTTCATCCAGTTGCTCGTTCCGAATTTTCGTCAACAAGACACGAAACACTGGCCCCTCAGGCACATGCCTAGCCTTTAAATCCTGTCCATCGACAAGCGGGAGCGGACACAGTTTAGAACCACGCAGGGAGGAGACGTAATTGCGGCAAAAATCGACATCAAACGCCACACGATTTTCAGCCGCCGCAATTGCTGCTGACATTTGAAGCAGCCATTCAAAATACGGGTGATCAAGCAACGGCTTGCGAACATGCAATGGTTTTCGAGGGATGTCGGAGAGTATCGGCAGCGATTCTGCCAGCCAGCAAATAGCATCCACTTCGTCGTTCGAAAGTTTGAGTCGGCGGCAGATGGCTTCAATCTTAGCTGTTTTTGGGGGGGGCAAACTTGGCTGATGCAACGACCGCAGCATCAAAGCCATGGCCGGTTCAAACTGCTCCGAGATCAGATAGTGAAGTGTGCGTTCCATCAGAGTCAGTTCTGCGTCACGTTTCCCACCCGAAGCTTCAGAATTGAGTTCCGGAAAAACTTCAATGAACAAGCCAGTCTGGATCAACAAGCGAAAGGAATGCGCGCGAGTCTCATGGGACAGCATTCGCTTCAGTTCTTGCGCAATGCGTTCCTCGCTAATCTGACTAATCTGCTGACGAAGGTGATACACGGCTGCGGCCGTGGCGGGATCTAGCGCGAATCCGAATGTTGCTGCAAACCTGACGGCGCGAAGCATTCGCAGCTTGTCTTCGGTAAATCTCGCGATTGGATCACCAATGGCTCGCACAATGCCTGCGGCAAGATCTTCACGTCCGCCGACATAGTCGATCACGGTTTCATCGATGGGATCAAAAAACATGCCGTTAATCGTGAAGTCGCGGCGGCGGGCATCTTCTTCTGGTCGGCAGAACATCACACTGCTTGGGCGGCGGCCATCGAGGTAGTCACCGTCGCTGCGGAATGTGGCCACTTCGATTTGCCCAGCAGCTTTGTCTGGCCCTTGGACCATGACCACGCCAAAGCTAGCGCCCACAGCGACTGTCCGCCGTCGTCCAAAGATGCGGATGACGTCGTCAGGTGTAGCAGTGCTCGCAAGATCATAGTCCTTCGGCAATTTCCCAAGGACATGGTCACGCACGCAACCACCTGCCCAGAGCGTTTCAAATCCAGCCCGACGGAGCGTACATACAGTCTCCACAGCAAATCTGCGGCGGTGGTCTTCTGATTGGGAATCGGTGGATGCCAATGTGTGTTACTTAAACGAAAAAATATCGGCTGTCGGAAGCTCCGCGATGGATCTGAGTCCGAAAAGTTTTAAAAATTTTGGTGTAGTACCATACGACACATCTGTTCTCTTTGTTCCGTTCCGTTGCAGTTCAACCAACTGCAGGCGCAGTAATTGGCGGAGCAAAGGCATGGTTGATTCGCGCCCGATAGACTCAACCTGTTCCTTCTCGACAGGCTGATTCCATGCCACAAAAGCCAAGACCTCCAACGTCTCAGGCGACAGTTTCACGTCGCGTGGTCCAGTGCCGAATGAGCGAGTGCTGACCTCTTGAAAATCTTCACGCATTTGCAATTGATATCCGCCTTCGTGCAAACGAATTTCGTACGGCCGATTTTCGCGTTGGTAGGACTGATTCAGTGAATCAACGAGCGATACGGCAACACGATTATGGACATCCTGTCCGATCAACGATGCCAGTTTTCGTGCAGTGAGTGCTACATTGCCGCCCACAAATACGGCTGCTTCGATTACTTCACGCGGTGAGACACGCCGCAAGCCGTCAACGAGTACCGCGTTGCCAGACGCTTCAGCCGCTGCGGCAGTGGACTTCAAATCTTCCGCTAGTTGCGCACCGATCGAAAACCCGTCCGAAGCCGATTCTTCCTCGACACCGCCACCCCCAGGTGGCTCAACAATATCGCCCATCACCGACCCGACTTGTCGTTCGGCCGCATCAAGTGCATCCAATGCCTGACGGTAGGCCATCTCAATATCATCGATTGCAAAATCCTGCTCAGGAAACTGCAAATCGTCAAGTTCATCGTCCTCGCCAAGAACGACGTCTGCATCAGACATGACGGTCTCTCTACTCGAAGTTTTCCTTTGAGAACGCGGACATCATCTTACCCACAAATCGCAAAAGTCCGGTATTGCTGGTGAATTCACCGACCCACGTACTTTCTTCCGTGGTGATGACTAGTGAAAAGTCATCTTCCGTCACGAGGGCTGCGAGTGCACGTTCACGGATCCGCGCCTGTTCACGACGTAGTTTTTGTTCTTCAGCAGTCAGGTCCCTTGGCTTGTTGTCATTCGCCACCGCATCGATGCGTTTTGCCCAAGGCAACAGGTTGCCGTCTACACGAAACGCCACCGGATTTACGGTAGGCTCGCCAACGGCCATGACCGTGGATTTCAAAGTTGCCAGTCCATCTTGGCCAGCAGCCATCCAGACCGTCCGTGGCCCCACGCCAATAAACATATCGCTATGGCCTCCAAATACTTTGTCGAAGATAGAAATAAAACCTTCGGCAATCTGAATTTTGTGGATATCCACGTCACCGACTTTTTCCAGATTCAGTTGCACTGCATTGCCTTTGCCCGCATCGGTGAGGAGCGGCAAGATTTGATTCATCTCGGCGGCGGTTGGGGAGACAAACGCAGCAACCGTGGTAAAACGGTCCTTGCCGTCCGGCACAGATTCGACGAAACCGTTCAGGTGCCCGGATGTCACGCTGGATTCCAACACGCTCACCACGCCCGCTACAAACTTATTAAATGCTGTTTTTTCGGCATCTGAACGTGTCTTGTTGGCCGTGAGACGGCCTTGGATATCAACTTTGCTCAACGCAAGGGTTTCCTGCAAATGGGCCTTGCGGAGTGCATCAAGCGGATGACTGACGCGGAGCGACAACGCGGAACCGTTCAACCGTTGCAGGCTCGCAAAGGCATCAGGTTGTTGACCATACTCTGCGATGGTTGCTTCGATCGCTGTGCCGGGTATAGCCGTCATGATGGTTCGCAGATTGACTTTCGGCGCAACAGGGTTGGTGCGATCCAGCGTCAGTGTCATCAGTAATTGATCTGCCTGGGACATGAGACGTTCCGCTTCGTCGTACAGTTGGCGAGCGCTTGATTTACGCAACTGAAACCCAGTGGCTTTTTCATCCGGTCGCTGCTTAATCAAGGCTAAGTTTTTTTCCCGGATCGGTTTGAACATATTGACGCGATGTGTGATCGCCGCAGGTGACACATCAATATTTTTAATTTCCGCAATCAAGTTTTCGTTCAGGGTCGTCGGCGTCAGTGCGGCTTTCAGCACGGTCTCTTTTATTTGAACCAGCAGAGCCTTGTCAGTAGTGATCATGAAAAATGCATATTGCAACTCAACATCGATTTTCATCCAACCATATTCGTTTGCATCACTTTCAATTGTGTACATTTTACGGTCCGTCGGACTGCGCACGAGACGATAACCCAGTGAATCCAGATTCTCTTTAAACGCCTTGGCTGGATCACTTCCAGCCAGTAATGGCACGCAGATCAAATAACCAGGCGGATCGATACCCGTCATGATCTGAATCTGGACTTCACGAGTCTCGTCAATCCCGATAATGAAAGTGTCAATGTAGCCCTGAATGTTTTCCCACTGCTTCTGTTCACCGGGCGTGGTGAGATCGATGGTTTTCATCAAATCTGACTTCAGCAAATTGAAGCCTGGGTGTGCCACGACAAGGCGCGAATCCAGTGGGGTCTGCGCAAAAGTTGGATGGGAGAGTGCAAGCAAAAGGACTACCAAGGACACTGAGCGAACTGCGGTTAGCATGTGGTCACCGAAAATTGAGATGGGAATTTTAGTGTTGTCGGATGTCTCGTAATTCGCGTTCAAGAGTTCGCAAACTGCGATGCCGGTATGATCGTCATCAAACACGTGGAATTGCAGCTTTCAAGCAGAAGTCTGCAGCGGTCAGTTGTCCACGTCTGGCGATTATATCTGAACCAGGCAAGACGGGTAAAGGCAGGTTGCTGAGTGTCGGCGACCTACGCGGAATACGGATTCCTGAAATTGAGTAAAAATCGGCTGAAACTGCTTCATTCTCGGTTTCCGTAGCTGTTCCGCTTTCCAGTTTGCTCAACCTTGGCCGTTTGAACATGCGGATGCGTTTTTGTTATACCGCACGCGGTTGGCAGCGAGGTTGTTTAGCCTCAAGGATCTAGTTGCCCTGATTTACGTCTGAACATTCTCAACTTGCAAATTCATCAGCAGACAAATTACAAGAGTTCCACATGCCCCGCGATTTTCTAAGAGGTGCGAAAGAGTCCTACGATGTTGTTGTGATCGGCAGCGGCCTCGCCGGTCTCACGTCTGCCAATATTCTCGCACGCCAGGGATTGAGGGTATTGCTCTTGGAACACCACTATCAACTTGGTGGCATGGCGACGTGGTTTAAACGTGCGGGCGGACACATTTTTGATATTTCGTTGCATGGTTTTCCTTTCGGCATGATCAAGAGTTGTCGCAAGTACTGGACGCCCGAAATTGCTGAATCTATCGTGCCGCTCAAGGGTATTCGTTTTGAAAATCCTCAATTCTCGCTGCGGACGACGTTCACCCGCGAAGACTTTACGAAGATCCTGATCGAACGTTTCGGGATTTCCCAGGAAACGGTGCAACAGTTTTTCGACACAGCCCGCAGTATGAATTTTTTTGACGGACAATTGAAAACGATCCGTGATCTGTTTGAACAGTTTTTCCCTGGACGCGATGATGTCGTGCGGCTGCTAATGGAGCCGATCACGTACGCAAATGGTTCGACCCTTGATGACCCAGCCATCACATACGGAATTGTGTTCTCGAACTTTATGCAAAAAGGTGTCTACACATTTGAGGGTGGCACTGACTCGCTAGTGAGCCGCATGCGTGATGAACTTATTCGCAACGGAGTGGATATTCGGATTCGGTGTCTGGTTGAAAAGATTGAGGTGTCGCTGGACCGAAAAGTCACGGGGGTGATTGTGAATGGACAACGCATCGGATGCCGAGCCGTCGTTTCAAATGCAAACATTCGTGCGACAATTTTTAATCTTGTCGGGGAACAGCACTTTGATGCTAAGTTTATCGGGGATGCCCAAGCAGTGCGCCTGAATAACAGCTCCTGCCAAGTCTATATGGGATTAAAGCCGGGTGAAAGTTTTGACGAAAGTTGCGGTGATCTGCTGTTCCATTCCGAGCATACAGGCTTTGACATCGATGCGATGCTCAGCCGCAACGTGAGTAGCCGGACCTTTAGTTTTTACTACCCGTCGACAAGACCAGGGAGCAATCGGTGGCTCATCGTGTCATCGACGAATGCAAATTATCGCGATTGGGCGGAACTTCCGGAAGAGGAATACGAAACCTCAAAGAAGCTGTTAGTGGAGTCTACGCTTGACTGCCTTGAGGCGTATGTTCCAGACGTGCGGAGAAAGCTTGATCATGCTGAAGCTGCGACGCCACGCACTTTTGAACACTACACGCGGCATCTCGCCGGGTCATCGTTTGGGACAAAGTTTGAGGGCCTGCAGGTCAGCCGCGACTTGCCTCAACAGGTGGCGGGCCTGTTTCACGCCGGGAGTGTAGGCATCATCATGTCCGGCTGGCTCGGAGCGGTCAATTATGGTGTGATCGTGAGCAACGATGTGGATAAGTTTTTGGCAGCATCACCGTAATCGCTGGGACAATCCCCTATCGGGTCTCAAGTATTCCCATTTCTTGGCCGTTTACGGGATTAAGCCGTATGACTTCGGCCAATTTCCACTGCGAGCCGACGCGTTTCCAGATCGTTTTCCAACGGCTGAAAACACGGGTGATCATGTCGCTCTGATTCACCTTTAGCGTTCCGTTTGCACGCAGTTCAGCCTTCGCGGTCTGGCCGTTGGCCTCCACGGTCACTTCCAAGTCTTTAATGTGAAAATCTTTTGTAAGTGTGACCATATTTAATCCCTCCGCTGCTGTTTCACGCAACTTTGGTGACTTGTCGTCGATGCAACTATTGATCACGTCCTGATTGTGCTCTCGGAACGCAACTAGCATGATTTGCAACTGCACTTCAACTTCTTCACTGGGCGTCACGACTGCCGACTCGAACACATACAATCCTGCTGCCGTGAGCAGACATATGCCACACGTAGAACGCCCTTTTGACGCTCCTGAAATCAATGCGATTACTGCTGTTCCAACAAGCAGCAACAACAACGGCCAGGGATTTTCGCTGAGCCAAGACATTAGGGCAACTCCTTATTTAGGCACTCGTTGTCGTCTGATATAAGAAACGAGTTCCTCCTCCATTTCGTCTGGCAATTTCCCAAAAGCCGCCAAGAATTCTTGAGTTCGTGCTGCGTCATTTAGCCCAACCATCGGTTTTCGCTGCGACAGGGTGACCAAATATTTCTGCATTTCAACTTTTTTTTCACGCACAAGGAAGTGCGTCAAAGCCCAGGCTTTGCCATACGCGGCTGGCATCTCGGCTGAATCCATAAATGCGGAGTCGGATTCAATGAGAGTGTTCATGGTTCCCGAGACATGATGATCGTCGAGCAGTTTCATGAACCCGGGTTGATGGCGACGATTTACAAGGCCGGGACGATTCCAAAGCAACGATGATCGCGACGAAGTCGTTTCAAAGTACATGGCTAGCCCCTCGGAAATCCAAAGTGGATTGTCCGCCATCCGCACCTGAAGTCCAGAATTGAACGCCAGTTGATGAACCGCTTCGTGCACGACAGTGGCGACCTGCAGCGGCTTCTCAGACAGGCGTCGCCGAATTGTCGATGCTGACCTAACTGACCGATCTCCAGTCAGATCCAGCAGCAATGTTTGATTGTCTGTGACGGAATAGTATCCCGGTGTATCTGCAAACGAAATTTCTGGATGTTGTTTGGCTGCAAATGTCTGAAATTCTCCGCTGCTGGCGAAGATCACAATCGGCAACCTCTGTATCGGTGCCGTCACCTCAATCTTCTGTTCGGCCATAAAAAGAAAATACTGATCAAAGACCACTTCCAGTAACTTGCCGCAGAATTCAACATACTCCGGCGCGGAGTTGGAGCAGACAACGTAATGCGCTGTCTCTGTGATTTCAAATCCAGCGGGAACTTGCAGTAAGAGATCCGTGGCCAACTCTGCTGACGTACACCGCACGAATGGTTCCGCGGTATCCTCCCGGGCTTGAATCTGTCCAGCCGAAATCTGATGTAATCGACCATTGCGCTCCTCCAAGAGCACGGCACTGTTTGGGATTTCAGCGACAATTCGTCCCGTCAAGACGGTCGACTTTGGCTCCCCAAGTGTGAGCTTCCATGTGGACTCGTCACCAGCGCTGCACGGATGCAACCTCGTCAACAAGAGACAAACGGCGACGATGATGGAGAGGCGAAAAACCATAGGTCAAATCGCAGGATGATTTCGTGCCAAGAGGAACTGTCTCAACAAACCTTCAGTGACATCTTGATCGCAAGGAACATTTAGTCATTGCCAACCAAGCAGTAGCGACGCATCGGCGGTCCACTTTAAGTCCCTGAATTTACCCTGCGTACGCCTCGCCTGCAATCCACTTCGACGCAGGTAGTAGGAAGCGTGGGATGGGTGTTGGAACTATAAAAGCGGTTAAGAAACTCTGGCGTACGGCGCGCCAAAAGGGCAACGCTCGGGTGCACTCAGTTTTCTGCTGGAGCGTGATTGACATTTCAGATCGTCAAAGCGATTGCTTCGGAATTGCAAGTAGAGTTAAATCCGCAGGAGAACTGTGTCTTAATTATTGAGTAAGATTGCAAACCCCAATTATCCGGTGCCGTTCACGTTGGTGTCGCGACAACACGCTCGATGGGCATCGCCCTCGTAAAATACGCTGCGATTCCGACGTTCATTTTGGCTAGAATTATGTAATATACCCAATATTTCCGGACAGATGGCTCGTCCACAAATCAGCACTAAAAACCAGCCAGTGTTTTTACCATGCAGTCGTCAGTGGCGCAGGGGTGAATCGATTCAACAGTCCGGAGTCCATACTTCAGCCACATTAGGAAAGTCTGCCATGCAACTTGGATTTGTAAGCGCGATCCTTCCAGAACAAACCTTTGACCGTACCTTTCAGATTGGGGCGGAGATTGGTTACGACTGCGTTGAAGTCTGTTGCTGGCCTGCAGGTAAGGCGGAGCGACGATATGCTGGGGTCAGTCATCTCGATGTAGCTCATCTGACTGAACTCATGGTGACTGACATTCGCCAGACCATCGATGCCACAGGCGTGTTGATCAGTGCCTTGGGGTATTATCCCAATCCGCTAAGTCCGGTCGCAGGGGAAGCGGAGGCGGCAATCGCTCATCTGCATGTCGTGATCGAAGCAGCGTATCGGCTGGGTCTGGCCCACGTCAATACGTTCGTGGGGCGAGATTGGACGTTGTCTGTCGATGACAACTGGCCACGATTCCTGACTACTTGGAAACCACTCATTGATTTGGCTGAAGACCGTGGAATTCGCATCGGCATCGAAAATTGCCCGATGCTGTTCAGTGCCGACGAATGGCCGGGCGGAAAAAATCTGGCGACGACGCCTGAGATCTGGACGCGCATGTTTTCCGACATTCATTCCGATTGCTTCGGCTTGAACTACGATCCGTCACATATGATTTGGCAGCACATGGATTATCTGGCACCGATGCGAGATTTTAGTGACAAGCTCTTTCACATTCATGCGAAGGATGTTCGGATCGATCGACATCGGCTGAATCAAGTCGGCATCATGGCACATCCGTCGAAGTTCCACACGCCGAAATTGCCCGGATTGGGCGACGTCAATTGGGGCAAGTTTTTTTCCACGCTTACTGACTGCGGTTATCGCGGCCCAGTCTGCGTGGAAGTCGAAGACCGCGCCTATGAGGGGAGTTTAGACGAACGCTTAAAAGCACTTCGCCAGAGTCACACGTTTCTCAGAAATTTCATTCCAAAATAGGATCCCCAGCCGTGGTGTAAGCTGGCAACTTTTAAGCGTCATTAACAGTGTATAAACCTCAGCGACCGGAATCAGGAGTATTACGATACGCCTGACATTTTTTGTCATTGGAGGTTTTTTGCTCGCAAACCAACTGGGTATTGCACCGCGCATCCGCGTCTTCGAGATCCAGATTGAGGGGCCGATCAACAAGCACTGGCCAGCGAAAAGTTCCATCGCCTTACTCTGTGAACATGAACCAACGCTCGCCAACGCCGAGACGATCCTGCACCGGTTCGCTATCGAGGCCGCTGGCATCGGCAAGCCGGACCATTGAAGCGGGACGATTGTCGTTCATGCCCTGTGGGGGGGGACGTTCGCCACAATGCTTTCGACTTCGGGGGCTTTCGGCTTTCCATCGCAACTGGAAGCGTACGCCACGCCAGCAACCGCTGCCACGACAGGCAACCGCAAAAAATCACCTACGGTGACTTTGCCTCGGCGGCTTTAATCACGAGCAGTTTGTGGTTTTCGACGTCGTACTGGTATTCTAGTCCCGGCGACAGCGCTGGCAGGTGAATGCTGTTCTCTTGGATGATGCGGGTCATGAATTCGTCGTACGAATCTGGATACCGCCCTTCTGATGCATTGAACAGGTTGACTGCGTGCTCGATCCCCAGCGCCGCCAACTGTTGTACCATGGGCTGATACGCTTCGAGCGGGGCGGTGATCGGGTTCGTGATCTTAACTGCCGGCTTAACAACTTCGGCGTCTGCATTCGGATCAAATTCACCAATCTTATCCGTGGACTTCTGTTTGGGGGCAGAGAGTGGTTGGGATTCCACACAGCCCAACAGCAGAATCGCAGCCAATGCCATTGGCAAGTGTCGATACATGGTTTTCTCCTAGCGTTGTGTGACCTTACCCGCGAGAACTTGACGTCAATTCTTCGCAAGACCCACGCCCCTACTAGGCGGGTTAAGCACAGAGACAAATGCCCCTCGTGCCAGCACCGCAGCATAGCACGCACAACTCATACAATCATCATCTCTGCCGAAATCATGTAACTAGACCGGGCTGCATCACTGTTACATATAGCCGTTTTGTGGCTTCAAAACACCCCGGGGATGTTTCCAAAACTCACCAATCGATTCCATGTGGTACGTTCTCTGTGTGTGCAATATTCGGAACGACAAGAATATGAGAGCCCTCCACATGGACCCCAGTCACCTTCAGGAACTCGTGACGCTCGAAGATAATTACTGGTGGCACGTAGCCAAACGCCAATTGGTGACGCGACTCATGCAGCGTTACTGCCCGGCTCCAGGACGACTGGTGGAAGGCGGAATCGGCTCTGGCCGGAACCTTGTCGCGTTCGCTGAACTCGGCTACGAAGTGACGGGGTTCGATCTGATGCCGGAATCAGTGCGGCATGTCCGCAATCGCGGCATTGAAGATGTTCGCGTCCACGACCTTGGCCAGCCATGGCCGGTAGATGCATCTTCGCTGCGTGCTGTAGTCTTGCTAGACGTGCTAGAGCATCTGGAAGACCCGATTAAGGTGCTGCGTCATGCTTACACGGCATTGGAAGAAGGTGGTGCCGTAATTGCCACTGTACCTGCTCATCCATGGTTGTATAGTCGCTGGGACGAACAGCTTGGGCACTTTCGTCGTTACACGACACAAGAGTTTCGACATCAAGCCAACGAAGCAGGTTTCCGTGTTTCATTCCTTAACTACTGGAATAGTTTCACCATGCCGGCAGCCGTTGTTGTCCGCAGTTGGGAAAAGTTGTTTCCGAGCCGTACACAACCCGACTTTCCGTCTGTCTCGTCATTCACCAACCGCGCGCTACTCACAGCTGCCGCGGCTGAACGCGGATGGCTGATGAACCTTGGACTTCCCACCGGATTGTCACTTGCCGGAGTACTGCAGAAATGAAAGTGCCGCTGCCCCGCCTCGCTCGTGATCGTCGCACGGCGACAGTATCCGTGGTGTTGCCAGTATTCAATGAAACTGCGATTCTACAAGAACTGAATCGTCGGATCGTGACAGTCCTTGAACGGACGACACCGCGTTTCGAAGTTGTCTATATTAACGATGGTTCGTCCGATGGCTCCCGCGAAAACCTGAACACTCTCGCGGCACAGGATCGGCGGATTGTCGTGGTGCATCTGTCCCGAAATTTTGGACATCAGCCGGCCGTCCATGCTGGGCTAGAACATGCGACGGGCGATGTCGTGATCGTGATGGATTCTGACCTGCAGGATAATCCCGAAGCCATTCCAGCATTTCTGGATCAATGGGAACGGGGATCGGATGTGGTGTACGCGGAGCGTACAAATCGCAAAGAATCACTGCTGAAGCGTGCCTTGTTTTATAGCTTTTACCGCGTGCTGAACGCGATCGCCGACAGCCCAATCCCTGCCGATGCAGGTAACTTCGGACTCATGGATCGAGCCGTTGTAGATGCCGTGTTGTCGTTGCCCGAACGTGAACGATTCTTTCCGGGGTTACGGAGTTGGGCGGGGTTTCGTCAGACTGGAATTGCCGTCGAGCGAGCCGCGCGGCACGACGATCACCCACGCGTATCGTTGCGCGGATTGTTTACTCTTGCCAAAACTGCTGTTTTCTCGTTTTCTTCTTTTCCACTAAAGTTTTTTTACGTAATTGCTGGCATGTCTGCCGCGATCTGCATGAGTACGTTTGGCTTCGTGTTGTGGCATCGGCTGTTCACAGGACTCGCGATCCCAGGTTGGGCATCAGTCATCATTACAGCTTCATTTTTTGGATCACTGAATGCCCTAGGGATCTCGATTCTGGGCGAATACGTGATCCGAATTTACGATCAGGTGAGAGCGCGTCCAGTATATCTGACAGCTGAGACTCTGAATGTAGGTATGGTCCCAGCTGCTCCCCTGCAGAGCGGAACGCATCAAGCCGATGTGGAATTCCGTCGAATTCAAGAATTGCTGTCTGCCTTGCAGCAGGAATACGCCTCCTCAGACAAAATTCCAATCTAATCACGCTGCCTATTTTTTAATCTAAGTAGTCTAATTTAAACTCGTTTGTTCTAACTACTGAAAACGATTATGAAAATCACGATGATTGGAACGGGTTACGTCGGACTTGTAACCGGCACGTGTTTCGCAGAAAGTGGAAACGATGTCACGTGTCTGGACATCGATAGCCGCAAAATTCAACTCCTCAATGATGGAGGCGTGCCGATCTACGAACCAGGTCTGGAAGAGCTCGTCAAACGCAATACGAGTGCCGGTCGTCTTAGTTTTACTGACAGTTACGAAGATGCCATTTCAGCGGCCGAATGTGTCTTTATCTGCGTCGGGACACCACAGGACGAATCGGGCGCCGCCGATCTGCGATACGTGCAGAGTGCGGCCGAGAACATGGCTCCTTATCTGAACCCCGAGACCGTGGTTGTCTGCAAAAGCACCGTACCTGTCGGCACGAATCGCCGAGTAGCCACATGGATTAAAGCGAAAACCGACACGCCATTTAGCATTGCATCAAATCCTGAATTCCTCAAGGAAGGTGCGGCTATTGACGACTTTACAAAACCCGACCGTGTGGTCGTGGGTGTCGATAATCCCGCTGCAGCCGAAATTCTGCTCGAATTATACAAGCCGTTTCTGCGGACTGAGAAGCCCTTCATTTCTGTGGGGATCGAAAGCGCAGAGATGATCAAGTATGCGGCCAACTGTATGTTGGCCACGAAGATTAGTTTTATTAACGAGATGGCAAACATCTGTGAGTTGGTTGGGGCAGACATCAACGAAGTTCGAAAAGGTATCGGTCACGATGCACGGATTGGATTCTCGTTTCTCTTTCCTGGCGTCGGCTACGGGGGATCGTGTTTTCCGAAAGACGTCAGAGCACTCGCGGCACTCGCTGCCGAATATGGCGTCGAGCCGCGCATCCTGCGAACTGTTGATGAGACCAATAACCAGCAGAAGCAGGTGCTGTTTCGAAAACTGCTGGCTTACTTTGCAGGTGACCTGTCCGGACGAACGATCGCCGTCTGGGGATTGAGTTTTAAACCACGGACCGATGATATTCGCGAATCTCCTGCGCTGGTCTTAATTCACAGCCTAGTGGATGCTGGCGCAATCGTGAAAGTTCATGATCCTGTCTCGCTCGAAAATGCGAGAAAAGTAATGGGCGATAGAATCACGTACTGCGATCATCATTACGATGCTTGCGACGGTGCCGATGCCATCGCAATCGTGACGGAATGGAATGAATTTAGGAATCCGGATTTCGACTATATTAAGCTCAAAATGAAATCTCCGGTCATCTTTGACGGACGCAATTTGTACGACCGCACCAAAATGGCTGCTCGTGGTTTTTACTACTCAGGCATTGGGCTGAGCCCGTTGTCAGTTCGTAAGTAGATCGCCTCCGCCGGAAGATCGGTTCCCGGATTATTAGTGAAAATTTCGTCATCACGCTGGTGCTTTTACGGAAAATCTACGTCCATCTGGGCTCGAGTGTTGAGCGTACGATGGATGCGTTTCCACCAGAACCATCGCTGCGGTTCTGAAATATCGACACTGAATTCTGCGTTATCCGGCAACTTCGCAAGGACACGGCAAATCAGTTCGCGTTGAAATCGAGCTTGTGGATAGAGTGGGGATTCGGTTTCGGCGAGGGACCAACGATCAAGCCTGACGACCACCCAGTCGCCCAAAGGTGCCGGTCCTGAAATATGTGGTTGTAGGCTTTGGTCGAGATCGCGTGTGCTGGATTCTCGGACACGAAGGACCCATGTTTCCGGGCGTGTTGAATACAGTTGCCATGCTGGCCAATTGTCAGCAATGCCGAAGAGGCCAGACAGCGGAAACAGCCACACAAAACAACTCGCGACGCGATAACTCCAGTGCTGCCCAGTCTGCAATGGCGGCGCAGCTATGATACGACCCGAAAACACAACCGGAAGAAGGCACAGAAAGCACAAGTTCCAGATGAACACGGCCGTATGATGTCTAAGTCCCAACGGCCCAAGTGCCAGCAGCAGCGTCCCGTGCAACAACATCGCCAACAGCATGCCAGAGTGTCGGGACTTCGGCCACAATAATAGCAGTCCTACGCCGAGTTCCCCGAGGTTAAATCCATGGCATAGGATTTCGCTTACCCTTCCGGCAAGTAGTTCAGGTTGAATCCCAAACATCCACAACAATTGATCCACGATGGCTGCCGACATTCCTACATGTGCCAGCGGGGCCATCCGGGAAAACGCAGAACAGACATAGATGGACGCCAACAGGCCGCGGAACAGTTGGAGTCCTTCTTGTGGTTTGAAAAAGGACGTTGCCACGCCACAGATAAATAACCAGTGCCATGCTTGGATACGATGCTGGTTGCAAACACAAAGCATTAATGCTGCGGCAAGAGCTGCAATCCGCATGACTTTGTCAGTTGGGCGGTCTCCGGTAGCGCCTGCGACAAATATGCACACGGTTAATAAGATACAGAGAAAGATGCGGTCTGCCACGATTGGCAGCGAAAAATCGTGCATTAGAGGGATCGCTGGAAACGAACTGTTTCCCCACCAGAGCGGCCAGGTGACGGCAATCAAAAGAATCTCAAATCCCGCTAAAATCCGCACGGCTTTTCCGCAACGACAATGCCTGTCATTGGAGTAAGATAATGCACAAGTTACAGTGGGGATTGTGAACACGATGCGTTTTGTTCGTCAGTAGTCAGTGGAAATTCATGATGCGATCCTCAGACAAAGCCTGCGTGACTATAGTACAGCCTCGATTGAATGGAACGAAATGCAAACAGTTTTTGTCACCGGAACAGATACGAACGTTGGTAAGACGTATGTTGCATGTCTGCTCATTCGAAAATTGTGGGCGACTGGACTGGTAACCGGGGCTTACAAGCCCGTCTGTAGCGGGGCCGAATTCGACGTGCAGGGCCATCCTTTCTGGCCAGATATCGAGGCCCTGAGAACAGCTGCAGGAGCAGAATTGCCCGTTGATCTGATCTGTCCACAACGATTTTTAGCGGCTGTCGCTCCGCCAGTGGCCGCAGAACAGGAAGGATTAATGGTTTCCAATGACTTGCTGTTGCATGGTTTTTTCGCATGGACGACAAAAGCGGATGCTCTAATTGTGGAAGGTGCTGGCGGCATTTACTGCCCACTGTCGAATGAACTCACCGTCTTGGATTTGGCAACGCAAATTCAGGCTCCTGTGATTGTTGTCGCTCCGAATCGCCTTGGCGTCATTAGCCACACGCGACTGACCGTCGATCGTCTTCGTCAGAGTGGACTTGATGTCGCAGCCGTGATCCTGAATGAAGCACAACTCGCAGACGCCGCTGATTTGTCGCGGACGACAAATGCCAAACAATTGTCGCATTGGATTCCAGATGTCGCAGTTTTGCATGTAGCATTTCATGATGAGGCGATCAGAATCCTCGCTCACGATCAGGTTCTCACGAATCCACTTCTGAAACGCATCGTTTCAACATCTTGAACGTTTACCCTGCGGGACATCTCGTTAACTGCTGATGATTCAGCAGGGTCTCCAGATGGATTTCCACACAATCTGCAAGGCGCTCGATGTTGTAGCCCCCTTCCAGAATACTCACCAGTCTTCCGTTGCAGTGCGTGTCTGCCACCTGGAGTACGAGTTCCGTGAGGGTGGAAAAGTCCTCAGTCTCCAGACCGAGCGATCCCACCGGATCATCCACGTGTGCGTCGAAACCGGCGCTGACGATAATCAGATCTGGTCTCATCGAATCGGCGGCGTGGGTGAGCATGTTTTCGAAGGCCGACAAATAGTCGCGTCTTGAAATTCCGAATTCGAGCGGCAGATTGAACGTGGCACCTAAACCGGAACCGCGTCCGGTTTCCGTCTTGCGGCCGGTCCCGGGATAAAAGGGAAATCGATGAGCAGAGAAAAATCCAACTTGTTCGTCTTCGTAAAATATATCCTGCGTCCCATTGCCATGATGCACGTCCCAGTCCACAACGAGCACGCGATCTAGCCCCAAGCGTTGCACAGCGGTTCGCGCGGCAATCGCGGCGTTTCCAAATAGGCAAAATCCCATCGGGGCGTCAGGCACAGCGTGATGGCCTGGTGGTCGCACCAAACACAACGCGGTGGAATCGCAACCATTGACGACTCTTGAGACAGCATCCACCGCCGCGCCGGCCGCAAGAATCGCGACCTCGGCTGACGCCGTACTCATCACCGTATCGACTTCAACGCGCCCCCCACCAGCGGCGGAGAATTCACGAATGTATTCCAGATGACATGCCGGGTGAACGCGCAGAATATCGTCATCGGCAGCCGATACGACAGAATGTTGCGTGCAGCGACTGAGAAGATCAGACTGCGCAAGTTTTGCGTGAATTGCCTGCAGCCGCTGCGGGGATTCCGGATGCGCACCCGTCTGATGCAGAAGAAAGCGGTCGTCGCGATAAAGCAGCGTCATTCCGCCAGTCCCTTGGCGAACGCATCCTCCGGCAGATCACGCCCTGTCAGTTCACGAAACTGAAGGTTTAACTGAATGGCAAAGACCGAAGTCGGGTCAAGGTACCTTGCGCCACGTGCATGAGCTTCTTCAGCAAAGGGAGACCCACGCAAACCAACCGTTAAATCGACCACCGTCATTCGTTCACGAATCATGGAGGGGTTGACCTGCCCTTTGGCCACGCCACACGGCAATCCGAAGTCGGCAAGAATTAATATATCCGTCCGCAGATCATGCACCGCGTTCCAGCCAACGTGCCGCACACCAACAGCGCGGGCCATGGTGGCCGCAGTATTGTCAGATGGACCAGCGAGGCTGACAGCGGCACCCTTCTGACTGAAGAAAATTGCCGCCCCACGCGCCCTAGCACTATTGCCGATCACCGTGACCGAACCACGCGAAGCCCATTCAGTACTGCCAGTCACAACAGCCCCAGCCTTATCAACAGCTTCAAACGTCGTACAAATCCCCTTCCAGCCGCCACCCGCGACTTCCTTCAACACATCAATCCGATCTGATGCCGTTGCCAACTCGTCCCGCGATGCCGCGAGTGAAGTCAGGTCACCTTCGTACGCCGGATCGACAATTAACCCGTTGATCTTCATTTTCTCTAACATCTTTGGGAATTTTGAAAGATCGCCAGGGAGCAGCGGCAGACAACGAATGGGTTTTTCCATGGAAGAAAATGCCGCATTAATAACTCGTGCGGCGATGTTTTCGGAATCTCCATAACCGATGATTCCGACAAAGCGAGTTTTCGAATTGATCTCTCCGCAGCGGTAATCTTCCTGCAACTGCCAGACGGTGGACTGCTTCGCAAAGGCCTCCATCCCGCGTTCTAAAGCGGCATAGATCCAAGGCGAACCGTACTTTCGCCCAAGCAACGAAAATGTCAGTCCCGATCGACCAAATCCAATCCCAACAATCGGTACTTCACGAGGTTGAGTGACTGCCGCTAGCAGTGGCCAAGCGCCGTCAAGATCTTCAGTGAGCCACGTGAACTTGACGACGTCGGCCTTCGCTTTGCAACACTGAGCGAAGATTTCATCAATTTTTGAAAGCGGACGATTGAGGTTCGTGTAGGCGATGACGCGTTTCGTCTGACCGAAGCGTGGAATTTTTTCGGCCATCTCAAGGTCCAATTCAACGTACGCCGGGCCCGCGACAATCGCTTCCCGCAGCAACTGCATCCGCTGAGTTTCGTTGCCCTTCCACTTGCCTCCATCTTGCTCGCGGCGACAGGAAACCAACATGGGTGTATCCACCATCTTGATCAATTCGCCGACATTAGGTTCGGCGATAAAGTGATCAAGACACAATTCAATCAAGTCGCACTTACGCGAGGCATTGAGCAGATCTGCAGGTGCCAGCGTACGCGAAGTCGGTGTCACAGAAATACAAATCATATTCTTGGCTTAAATGATGTCTGAAGGTGGAACCACTGAGAGACGTAATTGTACAACGAGTGCCATCCGACTGCGGCAAGAATGCAGATAAATGGCATCACGGGAGTCCGCATGCGGGTGTCAGTCCAGTAAAAAGCATGGAGCAGCATGAAGGACAACACGATGATCCACAAGTCTGCAAGGCTCTGATGTGCCGGAATGTGTCTCTTCGTGCGAAATTTCAGAATTCTATGCAAAGCCGGAAGCGAGCTCACAATTGTCGCTGCGACACCGATCCAGATCAGGCTATACCAAACGCCAATCAGTGTTGTGGCAAATCTCGGCAGCCCAGCGTCGGAGCCTGGCGTAATTGCACAGAATCGACGCAAACGCAGGAGACAGGATTTCAAGAAACTCAAGGGTTGTGCCTTGATCGATAACACGAACTGCTGATGGTACCACGCGTCTTGAGCGGGTTCGCTTCCCATTGGAACACCTTGTACTGCGGCTTCAGAGATCATTCTTTGCTGCCACGCATCTAATTGCGGTCCAGGCCATGGGAACGAGAGGTTGCCATTAATCACATCGCGGTAAAAATCTGGATTATTTCCCAACGCGAGTGTGTACCCACCGTGCGTCGTGGCTGGAATGAATTTATGAAATTGGATGGCATTGCGAATGACCCACGGCGAAATCGCAACCGCAGCAAAGATCATGGGCAGAATTGCAAATACCATATTCCGGGTACAATTCTGGCCGCCCTTCAGACTAAGTCTTAGACGTGAGAGGACTAGCAGCGCACAGGACACCAGGAGAAGCGGGCGCACGAGCGAACCCAGACCGAAGAGCGCACCTGACAGAATACAAAATACGTACCCTTGCGAGCCTAGCAGTTGGTGCCGCAACTCAGCAGCTTTCAGAGTCACAACGGCTGCGATCAGGATCGCCGCAGCTGGGACCTCCGTCATTGGCAGGATCGTGTAACGCAAAAGCAAAGGGTCGAAGACAATGATGCCAACCGCGAAGAGCCGGACACTTGGCGTCAGTTGAAGCTGCTGGCAAAGTCTCCATGAGAACCAGATAATCGCGAGACTGCTCAAGCCGTTGATGAATGCGACACTCGCCCAACCGGGTAGCCCAAACACTAGCAGACCTGCGAGTGCAATCGGGTAGCCTGGAGGCCGAAAAGCGGTCGGACGATGCGTGTGCGGCCCGGCGAAGCCTTCGCCATGAGCAACCATATCTGCATGCGCCAGATACCCATCGTGGTCACTCGTCAGATCCGCGTAACGTGTCAACCCTCCGCCAAGGCGTACCGCGATCCCAAGCATCAGCACGATCATTAGCACGGTTGTGGTTCGCATGGTGGCGAGTCTTAGCTGACCAACGAAGGAAGGGCAAATGATGTGCGTGAGGCATTTAGCCTAGGCTTGATTGCTCCGAGCGGCGATTTCTCATGAAAATCAGGAGGCCGCTAACGGATCGACAGTAAATGCGTCGACATGGCCATTTACTCTTGTGCGAAATTAGTCTGTTGCTTTTTAGCAACATTCAACAGAATGCATGCACGTGAGGTGTGAGCCGACAGCGGCTGAATGCTGCAAACCAGTCTCGCCTTGTAGCCGTGCTTCGTTGCGTATTTTTTTGAGTCTGCGTCGTACCGGAGAGTTGTCTGTGAAAGAGTCGCTTGCGTATTTGGTGGATGTTGTTCTGCATCTGGATAAGCATCTCTCCATGCTATCCAATTCGCTTGGTCACTGGTTGTACGTAACCCTTTTTGCTGTGGTGTTCTGTGAAACAGGCTTAATCGTGACCCCGTTTCTTCCCGGCGATTCGTTACTGTTTGCGGTCGGAGCACTCGTCGCGGTGCCGGAAACGGGGCTCAACCTGCCACTCATGTTTGGACTCCTGACTGTCGCGGCAATTCTGGGTGACGCGGTGAATTATCGCATTGGCCGAATGCTCGGGCCCAAAATTTTTCACAGTGATAAATCTTGGCTGTTTAACAAGGATCACCTCTTAAAAGCCCAACGATTCTATGAACGGCACGGGGGCAAGGCCGTCTTCCTTGCGCGTTTCGTTCCCATCATGCGCACATTTGCCCCATTCGTAGCCGGTGCGGGGAAGATGCACTATTTCCGCTTCTGGATGTTCAACGTCAGCGGAGCCATCATCTGGGTTGGGTTGTTTCTTGTCGGCGGCTTTGTATTCGGGAATCTCCCGATCGTCAAAAAATATTTCTCGCTTGTCATGCTTGGGATCATCTTTGTCTCGGTCCTGCCCATTGCCTTTGAATGGTGGCGTGACAGAAAACAGCTAAAGACAACGAACACATCGAACTGAGATCTCTCTCCGCGGGCAGAAGCGAGGTTTCATGAAAGATGAGTCGCACGGGAAACGAAACTATTCAAGAATCCGAATACACGAAGGACTTTCTACTTCCATAGGGGCGCCAGCCAACGTCAGCTTTCCTGTGTCCGCATTGATTCTGAAAACTGCAACATTGTTACCGGGCATATTCGCACACAAAAGCAGGGTACCGTCCTTCGTAATCGCAAGGTTCTGAGGCCCTTTTCCCAAGCTGGCCTTGATCTCGATGAGACTCAACGTGCCGTCATCAGAGATTCGATACGCAGCGATACTGTCGTGGCCTCGGTTCGTACCGTACAAGTACTTGCCGTTGGGAGTGATCTTAAGATCGGCCGTGTGACTCGTGTTCGCGAAATCAGCAGGCAGTGTTGAAATCGTCTGACGTTGGGTCAGCAATCCGGACTCTGGGACGAAATCAAACAGGGTCACAGAATTCTTCAGTTCGTTGATGACGTACATGAAATTCCCCTTCGGATGAAACGTCAAATGCCGCGGACCTCCTCCGGC
This sequence comes from Planctomycetota bacterium, assembly GCA_003670925.1. Lineage (GTDB taxonomy): Bacteria > Planctomycetota > Planctomycetia > Planctomycetales > Planctomycetaceae > SXXK01. The sequence continues at coordinate 83,989 of QWQG01000186.1, forward strand.
AGGTGTTCGTACGAACGACTGCTGATTCGGGCTGAGTTTTGCCGTCGCGGGATCGACAGCGTAGCAGACGATCTGATCAATTCCGAGATCCGCCGAGTACGCAAAGCGGTTGTTCGGACTGATGACAAAGCAATGCGCATGTGGCTCTTTCTGCCGCGCTGCATCAACACTCGATCCCTGATGCTTTACAAAAGAAACAGGCTCTGAGAGCGATCCATCTGCCTGCACCGCATAAGACACAACACTACCCGTGGCGTAGTTTGCTAGGAAAACAATTTTCCCTGTGGCATCAACGTCCAAATAGCACGACGCGGTACCTTCTGTAGACTGACGATTGAGCGGAGTGAGCTTACCGGAGCGACCTTCTATTCGGAAAGCAGCGACTTGCTCATTCTCAGTGCCGCCGAAAGTCGGCGCGTAAATCGAATAGAGAAATCTATGATCCGGCGACACAGCAATGAAAAACGGATTTTCCACCTCGGAGGTGCGGTGCAACACCTGCAAATTTCCGGACTTTAGATCCAGCGTAAAAGCTTGAATCACTCCCTGTGCGCCGGAGGCAAACGATGAAATAAAGATCAGTGGTTCCTCAGCGAATCCAACACCCTGTGGTGTCATTAGGGTGACGCCAGCAATCAAGAATGTCAGTTGTAAAAGATAATTGCTACCCATCGTCTTACCTCCAATTCGATCGCATCATGATTGTGGATTCCTAACGTAGTCTACAATGTGATGTGTAATCGATCAGCCCGCCCTCTACCACTCTGTAAATCCCCATTGCTGCCACAGGGGGTGCAGTCGCGGATTTAAGGTGAATGTCTTATGCGGCGTTCCAGTAATGTGCCCCGAGGTCGCCGTACGTGATAGACCGGAGGCCCGCCATGCGGTTGAATCGGCGGACTTTCCAGCGGGCACCGGTTCGTTTCAGGCGGCGCCTGATCAGCTTCTTGCAGGCTCCCGCGATCTAGCCACTCCCAATCGAGCGGCCTTCCGCAAGACGAGCAGCGGAGTGCGACCGGCCGCCAGACACACCAGCCGCTCCCCTTCGACACGGTAACTTCTTACGCCGCAAGCGGCAATGTCGTTCGTCGTCGACACCTTTATTTTTGATGAGCGTGCAGGGAAGAAAGTCGGAATGCTTTCGTGTGACCCAGTTGTACGGCAGCTTGAATGAGAACATCACGTGAAAAACAATTGTTTCCCGTGCGGTTGGCCGATCGATTGCCCCGAGTACTTCCTCCGGCCATTTCGGCGGAGCCAATCGCCTCAAGAGATTCTCGATTTCAATCTGCCGCTTCACGTCCAAAGTCGAATCGAAGAGCCCTTCCTCTGGTGTCTTGGAAGCAAGATCCAGTTTGATAAAGACCCCCCAGTGACTCACCGATGTTCCGCGTTCATGGATTCGAAGCGACACCAGTCCATTGAACCCAAGCCGATTGCCGAGAATTCTACAAGAAAGGTGGTTTACCTGCGGTATCATTCCCAACGATCGCGAGATTCGATCTGAGCGAAATAA